>NZ_CP032382.1:6989974-7302828 GCF_003589925.1 Chryseolinea soli
AATTCTGGAAGTTGGAAGCCACCCTGGACACCGATTGGATTGGGCGACTCTTTAGCCGAAAGTTTGTCAATCTCGGCCCCACGAACAACCCACTTCCTCCTGAAAGCTATAATCGTATCGTCGTGGCCGTGGCCCCCGGAGGGGCGGTATCCGTTTTTATAAGAGGCGCTCTCCGATGTGTTGAAGTAGGGCATTACCAGGCTGTGGAAACTTCTGTGGACGTGAATGACTTTTACGACAACCCCTTCCGCGACAACCAAGAACAGTTTTTTACCCGTTGGTATGACCACGTTGTGCCGGCCGAAACAAAGGCGTATCTAACAACGCACCACATTCCTTACGCACATTGGAGTCTATTCCGGAAATTATACAACTACAGATTTGTCTTGCAGTTCTACAAAATGGACAATGAAACCCAACGCCACTGTCTCTATCTAAACGCGGAAGAGGAACAAATCCCAGGTGGCGCACTAAACAGTTATGCCGTCCGGCCTCTGCCCTGGAAAATAGATTTTGCATTTACGAAGATGAAGCGATGGGTAGAAGCCGAATTCGACCCCACCGAATTGTTGGAAGTTTTTCACGAGATCGATAAAGAAGGGCCGGGACATATGCCCATCGATATCATCGGTGATCATCAGATGAAGTTCAGTGCGCTTTATGACGAAAAGATCTTTCCGCTGAACAACGTAAAAATTGGGCTGTGGCTTATCAATCGATTCAGACCCTATTGAAAAATAAAGCTGAGTATGAATTGCATCTTGGTCTTAAAAAAAAATAAAATATCATTCACTGCAAATTCTTTTCAGTCGCCCGTGGCATCTTGCATCTGATGGTTGTTACCGTCGCTATATTTTTATTCTAAGGGCTGCCAAGAAATTGGCAGCCTTTTTATTTCGATAACCCAATTCGTGGGAACGGCGACAAACGCCTTTTGTCGTGCTTCACCTTTACGTATCCGGCACAGCGCTACTTTGGTCTAAAAATCAAGCACCCGACCTGATTTGTGTCTTACTTGATGTTTGTAAAACATCACTCCCATGGCCACCTTCCTTCTCCGCATAAACCAACAATCCCGCGAAGTAGACGTCGATCCTCAAATGCCGCTGCTCTGGGTGATCCGCGATTTCGTGGGGCTCACGGGGACTAAGTACGGTTGTGGCATCGCCCAATGCGGTGCGTGCACGGTGCACCTGGATGGCAAGGCGGTTCGTTCGTGCTCCGTTCCGGTGTCGGCCGTGGGCACCAAGGCCATTACTACCATTGAAGGTCTCTCGCCCAATGGCCAACACGCGCTGCAACGCGCGTGGCAACAAGAAGACGTGCCCCAATGTGGCTACTGCCAGGCCGGCCAGATCATGACCGCCGCAGCGTTCCTGGAGCAGCAGCCTCATCCCACAGACGACGACATCACGCGTGCCATGTCGGGCAACCTCTGCCGCTGTGGCACCTACCTGCGTATTCACGCCGCCATAAAAAGAGCCGCGGCTCAAACCAAAACACCATGAAGCGTCGCGATTTTATCTGCGCCTCTGCCCTCGCCGGCGGCGGCCTCCTCCTCTCCTTTCAGGCTGTGGCCAGGTTCATCGATGGTAAGCCTGTAGCCACAGACGCTGATGCGCTGGGCGACTATGTCAAGATCACCCCGCAAGGTGATGTGTTGTTTCAGTTCGTGAAACACGAAATGGGGCAGGGTGTTTCCACGGCGATGGCGCAGATACTCGTCGAAGAGTTGTGCGCCGATTGGGAAAGGGTGAAGATTGAATTCCCCATGGCCGACAAAAAGTTCGAGCACGACACGGGTGGTAGTTGCACGATCATCTACCAGTGGGACAGGCTTCGTTCCGCCGGCGCCGTGGCGCGCCAGATGCTCATCGAAGCCGCCGCCCGCCAATGGAACACTCCGGCCGCTAATTGCTACGCGGCCAACCATGAGGTCATCAACAAAACCAGTTCCCAACGCCTCGGCTTCGGCGCGCTGGCCAGTGCTGCCGCCAAACTCACACCACCGCAGGAAGCAACGCTCAAAGACAAACGCGACTTCCAGGTCATCGGCCAACCCAAACCGGCCAAGCTCATCCCCGAAATTGTTACGGGCCAATTAAAATACGGCATCGACGTCAACCTGCCCGGCATGCTCTACGCGGTTGTCGCGCGCTGTCCGGTGTTCAAAGGAAAGCTGAAAAGTTTTGACGCAACGAATGCCTTGAAAGTGAAAGGCGTAAAAAAAATCTTCACCACAAAACCCATCGCCGGTCTCCAACTCGAGTCTCCCTACATGCCCCACGACATCCGCGAGGGCGTCGTGGTGGTCGCCGATTCTTTTTGGGCCGCGCGCAAAGGAAGAGACCTTCTTAAGATCGAATGGGACGAAGGTCCAAACGCAAAATACAGCACCGAAGATTTCGAAGCCCTCGCGGCCGAACACGCCCAGCACCGCACCGACCCCACGGGCTATGTAGGCGACGAAAATGCCGTAGCCGATGTCGGCCACGTCCGCAAGACGCTGCGTGCCTCCTACGTCTTCCCCCACCAGATCCACGCCTGCATGGAGCCCCTCAACTGCACGGCCCATAGCCACCCCGATGGATGCGAACTTTGGCTGGGAACACAAGCCCCCCATCTTATCGTGTTTGAATTGAACCGCGTGTTTCATTTCGCCGAAGACAAAATCAAAATTCACCTCCATCCTTCCGGTGGCGGCTTTGGAAGAAGGTATTATCCCGACATGGCGGTCGAGGCGGCTTTCATCTCCAAAGAAGCCGGCCATGTTCCTGTAAAAATGATCTGGACGCGGGAAGACGATCATCTGAACAACTTCGGGCATTTGTTTCAACACCTGGAATACCAGGTGGGCCTCGACAAAGACAACAAGCTCTATGCCTGGTACGAAAAAGAACTTCGCACCTACACCTGGGCTGCCAAATACGCAGATCCCCAACTGCCCTTCATGGCTTACAACATTCCCAACATCCGCTACGACTTTGAAGACCTGATCCAACACGAGCTGGTGCAATCTTCTGCGTGGCGGGGTGTGGTCGGCCACGGCCGTTTCTATCACGAATGCTTCATCGATGAAATTGCCGCCGACCAAAAAATAGACCCTTATCAATTCCGTTTATCGCTCTTGCGAACAGACGATGTATATGTGGGTGACCCTGTTCCCGTATCGGGGTCGCGGATGCGCCGGGTCCTGACGTTGGCTGCCGAAAAAGCAAACTGGGGCAAGCCGTTGCCGGCGGGCCAAGGCATGGGCATCGCGGTGTGCATTTACGGAGGAAGCTATGTGGCGGTGATCGCCGAGGTGACGGTGCGCGATCATCAATTGCGTGTCGATAAAGTCACCATCGGTGTTGATTGTGGCAAGGTGATCAACCCTTCGGGAACTTCCAACCAAATCACGGGAGGGATCGTGTGGAGTCTCACAGCGTTATTCTATGGCGGGCTTCCGATCAAAAACGGGCGGGCGGTGTATTCCAATTTTCATCAAAATAAATTATTGCGTATGAACGAGTGTCCAGCGATGGAGGTTCATTTTGTGGAGACGAATGAAGAACGGCCTGGAGGCGTGGGTGAAATTTCCAGTGCGTTGGGTGTACCGGCCGTGCTCAATGCTATTTTTGCGGCTACGGGAAAGCGGATTCGCAAGGTGCCTTTGGGTGCAGATGCTTTCGCCTGAGAGAATCCCTCTACCACTGGGCTTGTCTTCTCCTTTGTTTTGTCCGGTCATAAAGAAATCCGCCCGCAAATGGAAGAAGTAAGATGATCAGCGCCCATTTCCATTTATTGGAACGTTTGCTTTTCATCTTCAGATCGTATAAGCGGGTGATACTAAATGCCAGGTGAGTAAATACAAAAATAGAAATCAAAATTCCCTTCGGTCCCATAAATCGACGTAATGCGCTTCGCTTCGTTCCGCAAATAACAGCATTGCGTCAAATAAGTTTCAAAACTATTTGTTAAGGATGCATAAACATTTGTTCACAAGCAAAATCCCTTCGCCACAAACGTTTTCTTCCTCATATCATCGAACAGCGCCGAAAAAAAAAACTACACCAACGGCGCGTAGGCATAAATGACGTGTTGCTCATTTTCCGCCAAACATCCTGCCGCAAACAAACTCCCCAACGCTTCTGCCCTGCATCATCCCTTGCTCGCATGCGTCCCGGAAATGAATTCCTCCGTACAACCTGGAGATGGCCGCTTCATTCGCGGCTTGTTGAAAAGAACTGAATTTGCGCTCCGGCAGTCCAAAAAAGATCTCCGACGTGTCGGTATACTCAAATCCATCACCAAAAAATCGCGTCAAGACCACGGCTACCGCCGCCGATACCACGCTATGCCCGCTGGTATACTCCGGAAATGGGGGGGTCTGCAGGAGCGGACGCCACGCCGGGTCGATCAGTTTGTTGATCGCCGCCTCTGGCCGGATGCGATCGCTTTTATATTTCTCCTGCCAGCAACTGATAAACGCGTCGTGCAACGTGAGGGCCACTGCGGTATGAATCAGGATGGCCGAATCAAGAGAAATCCCCGCCTGACGGCACGCGATACCCGTAATGCCCATCCAATGTCCGCCCGGAGAAATTTTTTTCAACCCAATGGCCATGTGGCCCGAGTAGCTTACGGCAAACGGGTTGCAATCCCAAAAGCTGGCAATCGCCCGCTGCTCGGCCGTCAGGTGAAGGCCGGTGACATAGACTTCTTTCATCTGGTGGTAGAACGAACTCGCAGTGTCTTTGCTGTAGGGGGTCGGTTGTGCGGGCGCAAACTGCATGGCGGAGTCCAGGAAAAAAGGAACGATCGTTTTCCATTGTGGCTCTACTGCGGCCATATATTCCGGCGGCGTGGGGAACCAGTGCCCTTCTTCTTTTTTTGGCTTATAGCGCGAATAGGTGCTCAGTTGATTGTAATGATCTGCCCGCGCAAAAGCCACCACCTGCGCAGCGATCCCTTCCGAGTAAGCCACCAGGCTGGCCACTTGCGTGTTGGAAAGTTTGCGTTTCGTTTTAAAGTATTGGATGAGTTTCTTTTGCTT
This sequence comes from Chryseolinea soli, assembly GCF_003589925.1. Lineage (NCBI taxonomy): Bacteria > Pseudomonadati > Bacteroidota > Cytophagia > Cytophagales > Fulvivirgaceae > Chryseolinea > Chryseolinea soli. Next base: position 6,995,013 of record NZ_CP032382.1, read on the forward strand.
TTCTTCCAATAAATGACCGGAAGGCATCAGTTGCCGCCCTACTTCCAGCATGCTATACAGCGAGCAAAAGGCCCTGTTCCCTTTTTCTGGCGCGGCGGCCGTCGACATCTTCCATCGCAAGTGCAGGTCGGGCAACGTCCCGTGATCCATGGCCGAGGCTTCGTAGGCACCCAACAAAGCGTAGGCATAAAAACGGCTCGCTGCCGGCGGGTTCGCTACATCGTGCAGCATTACTTCTGACAGATTAAAGACATGGTCCGTCAACAACTGAACGTCTTCACGTCGCAGGTCGCTTTTCTGAGCAACGGCCATCGTCGTCAACAAAAGTCCGAGCAAGAAGAGATATCGCCGACGTTTCATTTCTTACGAAGTTTATAGTTTGCAATGCCCACATTGTTCACCCCCAACAACAAGTAATTGTCCTGCCCGGCGCGAATCATCTCCAGCGATTTCACATCCCCTATAAATGTCAGCCCCGATTCGCCTTGCGGCACATAGCGAAAGTTCCCTTTGCCATCGCCGGCCAGCAGTTGCCCGAAGTTGGCGTCGATCACGCCCATGCGGATGCGGATCGAGCTTTGGTTGCCCGCTGCGATCACGTCCATGTGACCGTCGCCGTTGAAGTCCGTCAGTGCAAAGGCATAGAGCGGTGCAAATTGGGCTTGGGTGGGCAATGAATGGGGCACTAGTTTTTGTCCCGTATTCTCTAAGTAAACACTTTCCAGCATTTCAGCTTTCAGCGAAATGGCGTCCTTCAAGTCGCCGCCCGAGAAGACGTCGTTTAGCTGGGCATCGGCATAGGATGCATAGCTGGTAAACTTCTTGCGCATGCTGTACATCTGATCCAGGAGTTCGTCGCGTGTGGGGAACGGGTAAGGTTTTCCTTGCAGATAATAGACCAGGATGGGATCGAGCGATCCGTTGTTATCAAAATCTTTGTATACGAGCGTCAACGGTTCGGTTGCGCTTGCGTGGAGCTGCGTGTTCAGGCCGAGGTTGCCGGCCATAATGTCTTCGTCGCCATCGCCGTCAAAGTCATAGACAATCATTTTATTCCACAAGCCTGTAGCGGAGCGATCGAAAAATTTGTCCGTACTTTTCACCAACCGCTTCCCTCCTTCGTTCACGTACACTTCGATGGCCATAAATTCACCCATCACTACGAGGTCTTCCCATCGATCGCCATTAAGATCAAGCCATGCCGCATCGGTCACCATTCCAATGTGTGACAAGCCTGGTGCAACGGCTTCGGCAACATTCTCAAATTTTCCGTTCTGATTCCGCAACAGGAAACTCTCCGGCGTGGCCGGATATTTCCCCGGAATGACGCGGCCGCCCAGGAAAACATCCACATCCCCATCGTGATCAAAATCCCTGGCCGCAATACATGACTTGCTCACGCGCACGTCGGGCAGTCCTGATGCCAGTGTGAATTTTCCTTTCCCGTCATTGAGATAAAGCCGGTCCTGCAGTGCATCGTCTTTTTCTTTGTACTCGTTGTATCCCCCGCTGACGATGTAGAGATCCATGTCCTTGTCGCCATCCGCATCGAGAAAGAGCGCATCGGCATCGGTGAATTTCTTTCCGAGGGCCAGGCTCGCCACCTCATTGAACGAGCCCGCTGGTGTTTGAACAAAGAGTTTCCCCGGGTTATCCTCTGCTCCACCGACAAACACGTCGGTGAGGCCGTCGCCGTTCACATCTGCCGTCGCCATCACGGGCCCGCATGCCGTTAACATAGTCAGCAACAAAGGCTGCCGTTTAAAATCGTTAAAGCCCGCTTCCACGTGAGCATAGCCCACCAGTGGATCCGCTGCTTCAAAAACGGGATTGAGTGGAGTCATTGTTGGACGCACAGTCTTTGCGTTTTCATCTTCCTTCACCATCAGGACTTGATCTGCCTTCACTTGCCTTAAAGTCTCCTGCTTCCCCGAAGGCCACGTAATGGCGATCGAATCCACCACATCAACCTTCCCCAGCCCCACATGGATGCGATCGCTCACGGCCGATTGAAAACCGCGCGCCGGAACGTGCTCCTGGTATTGTATTTTATCACCGGTATAAAATTTCACTTTCGCTCCGATGGCCCTCGTGTTCATTCCACTCGCCACCAGCGACACCTGCAAATAATGAAGCTCCGGATGTTGTTCGCGCGACAGGTTTTTGAACACCGAGGCCGTTGCATTTTCGTTGTTCACCACCAGGTCGAGGTCGCCGTCGTTGTCCAGGTCGGCATAGGCGGCACCATTGGAAAAATTCGGCGCGCCAAAGCCCCACGCCTTGCTGACGTCGGTAAACGTGAGGTCGCCGTTGTTGCGGTAGGCGTAGTCGTGCACGGGCGTCGAGGTCATGGTGCTGACCAGGTGAAACGTGTCGGCTTTTTCGTGCGCTTTCACTTTCTCAAAATAGTAGTCACCCTTATACTTCAGAAAGTCGCGGTTCGTATAGTCGCGGAAATAGCCGTTGGTAATAAAGAGGTCTTTCCAGCCGTCGTTGTCATAGTCGGCCAGCAGCGGCGCCCAGCTCCAATCGGTTTTCGAAACACCGGCAAGCTGCCCGATCTCGCTATAGGTGCCGTTGCCGTTGTTCAGGTGCAGCATGTTGCGCATGTTTTGAAAATAGAAACCGTTCATCACCATCAGGGCATACTGCTCATAGTTCTCGGGTCCGTAGAGAAGCTTTTGCCGGTGGTTATCTTCCGGCAGCATGTCCACCGTGAAGATGTCCGGCCACGCGTCGTTGTTGATGTCGCTTACATCGCAGCCCATCGAGAAGTAAGAGATGTGCTGCATATACTCCGTCATGCGGTCCGTAAAGGTGCCGTCGCCGTTGTTGATGTAGACATAGTCCGGTTCAACATAGTCGTTGGAAACATACATGTCCATCCAACCATCCTTGTTGATATCGGCTACGGTGATGCCCAGGCCGAAGCCCAGCGGGTTGCCTTTAATGCCCGCCGCTTCGCTGACGTCTTTAAAGTGTCCGTTGTCGTTCCGGAAAAGTTTGTGACCGGCATAGGGGTCGCGCGTCTGTTTTGCTTTCGCATATTCAAATTCGCGGATCACCACCACGTTGTGATTCAACAGGTACATGTCCAGGTCGCCGTCGTGGTCATAGTCAAAGAACGACGCGTGGGTGGAATACCCGGGATCGTCGAGGCCATATTCCGCGGCCCGTTCGGTGAAGGTGAGGTCTTTGTTGTTGATAAAAAGTTTGTTGCGCCGCTTCTCAGGATCACCTTTGCCCGAGAAGCAGACGTACAGGTCGAGATAGCCGTCGCCATTCACATCGGCCATGGTCACGCCCGTTTTCCACGGCACCTCACAGCTCACACCCGCGGCCTTGGCAATTTCCTTGAACTTGAAATTTCCCTGGTTGATGTAGAGTGCGTTTGGCTTCATGTTGGCCGTGAAGTAAAGATCGTCCAGGCCGTCGTTGTTCACATCGCCCACGGCGACACCCCCACCGTTGAAGAAATACTCATAGGTGAGCACGTTCGACTTCGGTGTTTCTTCCAGCATATTCCGGAAGGTCACCCCCGTCTTTGGTGCGGGCAGCGATTCAAACAAGGGGACTTGCGCCGATGCAGAAGGGTGGTAAAAAATCAGCGGGACGATTAGAAAAAAAAGCTGTCGATGCAGGCCTTTCATGAGGACGAAGGGTTCAGGCTGGTTGTCATACAAGATAACATATGTTCTTCCATAAGGTATCCTCCTGGCGAGTTTTTTTTGAAAAAAGTAGCGGTTCTTTCGCGTAAAATGTGATCTTTGATAAGCCCCCTTTTTGGGCTTTGATCCCCTGCCTATGCCGCATGTTCCCGGTGTGTTTTTTCGCCTGCTTTACCGCTATGGATTTGCGGTCGCGATGGGCTTTCTGCTGATGCACTGTGGGAGGCGAAAAAGCGAAGTCGTGTGGATGAAAGATATTGGCGTCATCGGCTCGCAATCCTCGCCACGCACCGCCGACCTCGACGGCGACGGTGTGCTGGACCTGGTGATGGGTGCCGGCAAAAATGAATTTCAAAAAAGTGCTTATGGCATCGTCGCCCTGAATGGAAAAACGGGCGAACTCCTGTGGAAGCAAACCGCCACCGACCAGGTTTATGGCTCCGCCACGTTTTGCGACATCAACGCCGACGGCACCCCCGACATTTTCATCGGCGGCCGTTCCCCCCATCTCAAAGCCCTTAACGGCAAAACCGGCGACGTCCTTTGGGAATATCATGCCTCGGACCATGCACAGGATTCCATCTTGAAATACGCGCGTTTCAATTTCAACAACAGCGTCCTCGTCCCCGATCAAAACGGCGATGGCATCAAAGACCTCCTCACCGTGAACGGCGGTAACGCCGCGGCCGCCCCGGACTCAGAGGTGAACCGGTTCCCCGGGGTGCTCATGCTGTTCGACAGCAAAACGGGAAACATCCTGGCCGCCGACACCATGCCCGATGGCAAAGAGTCCTATATGTCGCCCCTTTGCTTTTCGCAACCGGGTAGTTCCGATCTCACCCTCATCTTTGGGACCGGCGGCGAAACCATCAACGGCCATCTATACGCAGGCCACCTGCAAGACCTCTTGCAACACCGCCTCGCCAACGCTACCGCCATTGCCACGGAAACCGGCCACGGCTTTATCGCACCACCCTCGATAGCCGACATCAACGCCGATGGCTACCGTGACATCGTGGCCATCACACACGGCAGCACCGTCGTGGCTGTGGATGGCAAAACCCTTCAACCCTTGTGGACCCAATCCGTGAAGGGCACGGAGTGCAGCAATAGCTTTGCCGTGGGATATTTCACCGACGATGACGTCCCCGATTTCTTCACCTTTGTCAGCCGCGGCCAGTGGCCCAACAGTGCCGGCTCACGCCAGGTGCTCATCGACGGCAAAACGGGCGCCATCGCGTATACGGATTCCATCGGCTGCACCGGTTTTTCATCCCCCGTAGTCTACGACCTCAACCACGACGGCCGCGACGAAGTCATCCTCAGCGTAAATGAATTCGATTGTGCGTTGGGTTTTGCCGGCAAGACCCCGCCCGTCATGGAAAACAAACTTATCGCCATCGACTTTCGCAAAAGCGACGTGCAGGTGATCGACCAAACCCAAGGCTTCAAAAACATTTTCTCCACCCCCTGGATTGGAGACCTCGACGGCGATGGCTATCTCGACATCGTACATTGCCAGTACTATCACCATGGCAATCTGCTCCTGTTTTTAGGAACCCGCATCAAACGCATCGCCACACCCATCCGTGTCAAAGCGCCGGTGCGGTGGGGAGCGTATATGGGAACGTTTGGCGATGGCATATTCGATGGCGATCATATAAACCCGTAAGTATTGTGCAACCCTGGGCAACATCATCAAAAACACTAACGCTGAGGCTCTGTCCTCCCCTCATGCTCTTTCTGTTGTGCAGTGGCTGCGGTAAAAAAGAAACTGCTTCCCCTGCCACAGCAACGGACAAGACCGCACCGCTCTTCACGTTGCTCGCCGCCGACATCACCGGCATTGGCTTTGTAAATAAAGTAGTGGACGAAGAGAAGTTCAACGTACTTACCTATCGCAACTTCTACAACGGCGGTGGCGTGGCCATTGGTGACATCAACAACGATGGCCTGCCGGATATTTACTTCACCTCCAACCAGGACAAAAACAAACTCTATCTCAACAAAGGCAATTTCGTTTTTGAAGACATCACCGAAAAAGCCGGCGTGGCCGGAACAAAGGTCTGGAGCACGGGCGTTACCATGGCCGACGTGAACGCCGACGGCTGGCTCGACCTCTATGTCTGCAACTCCGGTGATGTCGACGGCGCCTTTCGCGAGAACGAGCTTTTCATCAACAACGGCAATGGCACATTCACCGAAAAAGCGAAAGCCTATAATCTCAACAACGAAGGCTACTCCACCCACGCCGCTTTTTTTGACTATGACCAGGACGGCGATCTCGATTGTTACATCCTCAACAATAGTTTCAAAGACCCCGCCCGCATCGAACTCTACAGCAAGATGCGCGAACGCTCCGACCCCGGTGGCGACAAGCTGATGCGCAACGATGGCGAGAAGTTCACCGATGTCACCACCGCGGCGGGCATCTACAGCAGCGCCGTGGGCTTTGGGTTGGGTGTGGCTGTGAGCGATGTCAACAATGATCTGCTGCCGGATATTTATGTGAGCAACGACTTTTGGGAGCGTGACTATCTCTACATCAACCAGGGCCACGGCAAATTCCACGAAGAGTTGATCGACCGCATCGACTATTGTTCCGTGTCCAGTATGGGGGCAGACATTGCCGACCTCAACAACGACGGCAGCCCCGAGATCTTCACCACCGATATGCTCCCCGCCGACAACTACCGGCTCAAAGCCACCATCGCCTTCGATCCCTATCACCTCGAAGACACCAAATATCGCGCAAACTACCACTATCAAATGGTGCAGAATTGTCTCCACCTCAACGATGGCCACGGTTTTTTCCAGGAAATCGCCTTGCAGGCCGGTGTGTCGGCCACGGACTGGAGCTGGGGGGCGCTCATTTTCGACTTTGAGAATGACGGCCGCAAAGACATCTTTGTCAGCAACGGCATCCAACGCGACATCATGTCCATGGACTTTCGCGAGTTCATCGGCGACGCGCAAAAAAAGAACGAGGTCATCAGCCGCCGCGGCAAATTCGACTATCGCGATTTCATCACGCTCATCCCCTCCCGGCCGTTGGCAAACTATGCCTTTGAAAGTACAGGCGAGTGGTCCTTCCACGACAAAGCACAAGTATTAGGATTGGCGCAGCCCTCTTTCAGCAACGGATCGTCCTATGCCGACCTGGATGCCGACGGTGACCTCGACCTGGTGGTCAGCAACATCAACGCGCCCTGCTTTGTCTACCGGAACGAAGCCAATACCAAAGAGAAAAATCATTATCTCAAGACCACGTTCAAAGGACCTGCTCGCGATCCCTTTGGCATCGGCGCGCAAGTGACTTTGAAAATGGGCTCGCAAATCTTGACGCTCCAAAACTTCAACAGCCGCGGCTTTCAAAGCAGCATTGAACCGTCGTTACTGTTTGGTCTCGGAAAAACAGATCACATCGACACCCTCACCGTGACCTGGCCCGACGGCAAGAAGGAGACTTTGACGCAACTAAAGGCCGACCAATCCCTCGCGCTCGATTATGCAAAGGCCGCACCAAGCCCGGCAATAAATCCTCCATACCTGGCACACAACGATTTTGAAGACGTCAGCGCGCAAGTCCTCCACGGTGACGCTACGCATCATGAGAATCGACACAACGACTTTGACCAGGAAATTCTGCTCACGCGGATGTTGTCCACCGAAGGACCGCGCCTGGTAAAAGGAGATGTAAACGGCGACGGCAAAGAGGATCTCATTCTCCTGGGCGCGTCCGGCGACCCTTGCAAATTGTTCGTCCAAAAAACCGACGGCACGTTCATGCTCAAACCTACACCCGCATTTGTAACCGACAAGAAATTTGAAAGCACCTGCGGCACCTTCTTCGACCAGGATGCCGACGGCGATCTCGATCTCATGATCGGCTCTGGAGGAAACGAACCCGAAATGGATCGTTCTTATTTCCTGGTGCGTTGCTACAAAAACGACGGCAAAGGAAACTTCTCACCCAACCCCACCGCCATCCCACAACTCATCGGCAATTTTTCCACCCTGCTCGCAGAAGATTTTGATCATGACGGCCGCGCAGAGATCTTCCTGGGCGCACGCGCTGTGCCGGGCAACTACGGTTTGCCGCCGCAAAGCTATCTGCTCAAATATGACCACGGCGAATGGCTCAACATTGCCCTTCCCTCGCTGGGCAACGTGGGCATGGTCACCGACGCCACCTGGGCCGACACAAACGGCGACGGATTCAAAGAACTCGTTGTGGTAGGTGACTGGATGTCCATCCACATTTTCAAAAATGACAAAGGCATGCTCACCGACCCCGACACCGTGCCGCACAGCACCGGCTGGTGGAACCGCATCCAGGCGGCCGACCTCGACAAAGACGGCGACATGGATTTCGTTGTCGGCAACTGGGGACTCAACACCAAGTTCAAGGCATCGACCAGCCGTCCCGTAGGGATGTACGTCAACGACTTCGACGACAACGGCAAAAGCGAACCCATCATCACCTGGTATCCCCCACTCGACACGATCCCCTATCCCTTCGTTTCCAAAGTGGAACTCACCAGCCAATTGCCCGCGTTGCGAAAACGCATTCTCAAATACGCCGACTACGCCACAAAAACCTACGACTCCCTTTTCCCCGCTGCCATTCGCGAGCGCTCGCTGGTCTACAAAGCCGAAACCCTCGAGAGCGCTATTCTTTGGAATGATGGGGCAACCTTCCGGCTAACATCGTTGCCGAAGGAAGCACAAGTCTCACCGGTGTTCGCCATCCTCGCCGACGACCTTGATCAAGATGGTGCCATCGACCTTTGGCTCGGCGGAAATTTCTATGCGCTAAAACCCCAGGTTGGTCGCCATGATGCCAGTCGTGGTGTGTTCTTAAAGGGCAACGGTACTTCGTTCCATTACCAACCTCAGGAACATACGTCGCTTTATATGAAAGGTGAGGTTCGCGATGCGGCGGTCATCAACACTTCGCAAGGCAAACGGATCTTTGTTGCGCGTAACAATGCTTCTATGCTGGTGTTTCGTAAGCGTTGATCGAGGCACATCATTCCGCAGGCACAAGTTTCATTTGGCTTGGTACTTCCACAACGAATCCCGTGGAGAGCTTATTGAAGTTGCGTGGGTGTTGTATTTGAAATTGGAGGAACCGGCTTCGGGTCTTTGCCGGGGTTTCGTTTTATCGGGTGCGAAGTATATCCGTGTTTTCTGCATTCGAAATTCGGGGTGTCTTGAACTGCGGGGTGTAGCGTTTTAGAGATTTTGTGCCTGCGACACACATGCTCACAAAAAAAGCCGTCTCGGACGAGACGGCTTTTTGAATTGTGCACGAACGGGGATCTATTCGGGTCCTCCAGCCCACCACACTTTGGTCGTGTAGAGGTTGGGTGATGTTGCGCCAGCGGCGAAGTTGGGGTTGCCGGCCACTTCCGCATTGGGATAGCGGAGGCGTTGCGGAATTGTGCCGCCGGTGATGTTACCAGGATAATTCGTCGGCGTTAACGCGGGGATACCGGTTCTTCTCCAATCCGACCAGGCTTCCCACCAGTTGAGGAATTTACTTGCCCACAATTGTTCGCCGATCATGGCGAGTTTTTCTGATTGTGTTCCTGTATACGGGTAAGTCGCCAGGTAGGTGGCAACCTCGCCATCAGAAACGGTAAGCGTGGCGTCGTAAGGCGTGAACATTTGCATGGCTGCTTTTACACCGGCTGCGTAGTGTGCCGGTGCTGCGCCGGCAGAGAGGCCACCCAGACCGCGCTCGGCGGCTTCGGCCATCAGGAATTCCACTTCGGCATAGTTCATGAGCATGTAAGACTCGTCGTTGTCGAGCATCAACGGATTGATCTTGGAGTACGTCGCATCCTGATCCACGGGTTTGGGTGCACCTTCATAAACCTGGAGGCCTGGTGCATCGTAACCATTGGGCATGCCCTTTTGCTTCAGCGGATCGCTTACCGTGGGTTCCCACTTAGGAGGATTCCAATCGCCAATGCCGCCGCAGATGATCATCAACCGTGGATCATCATCCGATACGTCGTTGGGGTTGGCGCCCTTCAGCCAATCGATAAAGGTCTTGCTCAGGAAGGTAGGTTGACCGCCGTCGCCAGGATAAAACGCACGGCTGATGCCGTTTTGATTCACCCATTGGCTGGGGGCCAGCGCCATCGGCACCCACACGTTGTCGTCGTTGCTCTCGAAACCACCGCCGGCAACCGCTTTGGCGATGTAGGTTTCGGCTGTGGCCTGATCGACATTCGAAATGCGCATGGCCAGGCGCAGCATCAACGAGTAGCCGAATTTTTTCCACTTGTCGATGTCACCATCGTAGTACAAATCGGCTGCTCCAAAACCCTCGTCCGCATTGCCGTCGCTCAAAGCGGCTGTGGCTTCATCCAATTCCTTCAGCAGGTCGGCATAGATGGCCTTTTGCTTATCGTATTTGGGATAGAAGATCTTGTCCACGCCCTGAAGGGCTTCGCTATACGGCACGCTTCCATAGTAGTCGGTGAGCCGGTGAAAAAGCTGGGCGCGTACGATGCGGGCGGCCTGGCGAAGATTCAGGTATTTGCCCTCGGCATATCCGCCGGGTCCGCTTTGACGAAGGATTGCCGCCAGGTTATTCAATTCATCACCATAGATAAATTCAAATGGTGCACTCGACGTTTCTGCATTGTCGGTGTACTTGTCGCCCGGTGCGATACCGCCGCCGGCGTTGGCAAGCTGTTGGATGGCATAAGAACACATGCCGATATTGGTGCGCCAATCGATGTAACGATTGTCACCCGCAGCACCGCCCGAAGCCGAGCCCAATTGCGCAGACGTGAACAGAAAATTCAAATTGAGTTCATTGACGAATTGTGGACTATTGTTGAGGTTGTGCAGGGAGTCCGTATCACAGCCTGCAACAAAGATCACCACCAGAATCGTCGACAGGAGATATTTATGTAATTGCTTCATGTCTTTCAGATTTAAAAAGTTAGAACGATACTCTCAAATTGAAGCCATAGGTTCTCGTGGGTGGCATACCGAAATAATCCAAACCTTGTGCATTGGTGCTGGTATAGGACGATTCGGGATCGATGTTCTCAGCGTTCTTATACAAGATCGCCAGGTTGCGTGCAACAAACGAGAGAGACGCGGTTTGGAAAGGCGTTTTCGACAAAAGCGTTCTCGGCAGGTTGTAACCCAAAGTCACTTGCCTCAATTTGATAAAGGACGCATCGTACACAAAATGATCCTGTGCGCGTTCACCCAACTGGGACCAGTAGTTCTGGGCTTCACCCGGGGCCAGCGCCCTATTGATCGGTTCATAACCTGTCACGGCACCACTGGCATCGGTCACTTCCGTTACGCCATTGATGGTAAGCGGCGCTTCGCCATCCCTGCCCTGCAGGGTTTGTTTGTGGAAGCCGGCTTCGGTCATCCGCACGTTGGTACCGGAGTAGATCTTGCCACCCGACTTGAAGTCGATGAGGAACGCCAGGTTGAATTGCTTATAGGTAAACGAGTTGTTCAACCCACCCGTGAAATCCGGAACCCCTTTGCCGAGAACATAGTAGTTATTATCGGTAAGCGGCGCGCCGTCTTTGTCATAGATCAACTGGCCATCGGGCGATACCTTTTGTTTGACGCCGGTCAATGTGCCAAAGGGTTGACCCACGATCTGGCTCACAAACACGGTCCGGGTCCGGGGTTCTTCGACGTTGAGAATATTCGTTCCCGGAATGAGCGATACGATCTTGCTGTTATTCTTCGCAAAGTTCAAGGAGATATCCCATGTCACGGCACCACGCAGGGGCTGGCCGGTGATCAAGAGTTCGATGCCCTTGTTGGTGAGTTCACCCAGGTTCACCGAGGTTGTTCCAAAACCCGAGGCCCGCGAGATCGGGGCATTTAGAATGTCTTCCGTAGTTTTTTGCGAATAGTAGGTGAGGTCGATACCCAGTCTGCTCTCAAAGAATCGCACATCCATACCGAACTCCGTTTCAGTCGATATATAGGGCACCAGATCGGGATTAGGCAAATTTCCGTTGTTGGTGGTGTTTGCCGAGGAGTAATATCCCAACGGCCTGCTGAGGTGGGTCAGGCCTGTGGTGTATTGCAAATTGGTGCTATACGGCACAACCGAAAATGCGTTACCCACGCGTCCCCACGAAGCCCTGATCTTTCCAAAACTCAGCCACTGCGGCAGTCCAGCAAAAGCATCGGAGAATACAAAGCTGGCACCGATGGACGGATAGAATTTATTGTTGTGCGGGTAATTCAACACCGAGAACCAGTCCTTGCGGGCGGTAGCCGTTAAGAACAAATAGTTCTGGAACGAAATTTCAGCCGATCCGAAGAGCGAGTTGATACCTTGTTTTCTATAATCGTAGTTAAACGTTTTTGATGCGGCGTTGCTGATGGACGCGAGGAAGGGGGTATTGAATCCGTTTCCTGCCAAATCGCTTTTTTCATATTCCGACGTCATCTTGTTGCCGCCACCAAAAGCATTGATATTGAACTTGCCAAAGGTTTTGTTGAAGCCGACGATGTATTCCAGGTTGATCTCTCTCGCGCGCGCTTCGTATTCGGTGAGCGCACCCGGGAGTTGATAACCTGTTCCCTCCGGTGTGAGTTGTGAGCCCCGTTTTGTCGACCAGTCCATACCGCCCTTTACCTGGGCATACAGAAAATTGGTGATGTCATACCGCAACTGGCCGGAAGCAAGAATGCGGTCGCGCGTATCCGTGTTCTTGAATTGATAGGCTGCCCAATAGGGATTTTGTCCCCACAAGTTGGAAGAACCTTGCAACTCCTGGCCATTGCCTTTGCCATCGAGTGGCGTTGGTCCACCTGTCCAGACCGCGCCGGGTTTGTTGGGATCGCCCCGGTATTCGTCGATGTTATAATCGTTGTTGATATAGTATACGGACTGGATCGCATTGCCCGGCGAGTCGGAAACGTTCGGACGATTTTTAGCCTTCTCATTCGAGTACATGATCTTCGTCGTCAACGTTAGTTTCTTGCCAAACTTCGAGTTGGACGCCAGTGAGAGATTCACCCGGTCAAATCCCGAATTCGGCATAACGCTCTTGCTGTTCAGGTTCGCCATCGAGAAACGGAAATTCTGTGTCTCGCTGCCGCCCGTAAAAGCAAGGCTGTTGGTGAACGACGTTCCGGTCCGGTAGAATTTATCCCATTGGTCTCCCTGATAAGAATAGGGATGCGCCTTGCCGTCGAAGTGATAGACCGTCGAGCCATCCATCTTGGGGCCCCATGCCTGGTCGTACCATCCGTTGTCGAAAGCGCTCTGCACATCTTCCGGGTTGCTCGCTTTGGTAGCCACGCGGTTGGCCAGTGAGCCCACACCGGTATACGCACCGGAACCATAACTGTGTTGCCAGTCGGTCAGGTTGTAGATCTTGTCAAAAACGAAGTTGGAGTTGAATTCAATACCCACGCCTTTGCGCGCGGTTCCTTTTTTAGTGGTGATGAGAATAACCCCTTGCGCGGCACGGGAGCCGTAGAGTGCAGCAGCACTGGCGCCTTTGAGGACCGTCATGGATTGAATATCATCCGGGCTGATACTGCTCGTACCGTCGCCCTGGTCACCGCCACCCCACACACCCGCCTGACCGTAGTTGGTGTTGTCCATCGGGATACCATCGATCACATACAAAGGCTGGTTCATTGCCCCCGCCTGCGTGTTCAAAGACTTCGCACCGCGGATAACGATGCGCGACGATCCGGCGGGACCGGACGCGATCTTGGTCACGTTCACACCGGCCACGCGGCCTGCCAGACCATTGGCCATGTTGACCTCACGTGCTTGTGTAAAGTTGTCGCCGCTGATCTGTGTAACCGACGATTGAAGGGCCTTGGTATTTCTTTCAATACCAAGCGCCGTCACCACCACTTCATTGAGTTGCTTCACATCGCTTGCCATTTTCACATCGATGGCGGTTCGCGATCCGACGTCCACTTCCTGGGTGGCATAGCCAATGAAGGAAACGACCAGCGTCGCGGTGCCCTCAGGAACTCCTATCGAATATTTACCGTCGCTGTCGGTGGTGGTACCGTTCGACGTTCCTTTTACGATCACGTTGACACCGGGCATTCCAGTGCCGTTCTCATCCGTGATTAAACCGGTCACAGTTCGGTTCTGCGCCAGTGCCATGGAGGTGAACAGTAGTAGCATGGCCAATGGCAGTCCCATGCACCTGTAGAGTTTTTTCATACGGGTTAGATTTAGGTTAGACAGTTAACTATAAGACCAAAAATGGTTTCACATGAATGTCTTGAAATGAACATCCAACCCTGTCTATCCCTCGCGCGATTCATTCCAAGATGCCTTTCGGCTATTCCTAAAACAAGCTTTGAGAAATGCTAACCGGTATTCTTTCCCTTCAAAAAATGCAGCGGGCAGGCCCCGAAAACGATACTTTAAACGGTGTCATGAAATGAACAAGCAACCAAATCCATCATGGCGTGATTCATTTCACAATGCCTTTGATAATCCGTAAACAAGTCCTGAGAAATGCGAATCGGGCATTCTTTACCCAAAAGGTGCAGCATGCAGGTCGCGAAAAGCGACACCTGATGTAAATCCTGGAATGAACATCCAACCGATCTATCCTCGCGCGATTCATTTCAAGATGCCCCTTGGCAAATCCTGAGAACAAGCCTTTGAGAATGCTAACAGATATTCCTATGCTCCACTTCTTATCATGCGCCGGGCGGGGGACCCCGATAACGATGACTTAACTTATGAAAAAAGGATCAGATAAACAAACCGGAAATAGAAACGTTTGCGCGCACACCAGGGCCCAGGGCGGTTTTTTTGATGAACGGTAGCATTTGCGAAGACACACGCGCACACATCGACAATTGGTGCCGAAACCAATATTTTGCGACAGACTTTATCAGAAAAAGGAAACTCAAAAGACGGCTCTCAATATATAAAGAAGACAAAACCGGCGGTTGTCAAAGATCCGGTCCGGCGGGACTGCACATCAAAATGCCTCATCGTATCCACAATTCTTTACTCTCCATTTTTTCAGGAAAGCCGGTGAAGAAAGTCTTATCGAGTTTAACAGCCCGCTTAAATTCCGGCAATTTCTTAAGCTCATAGGTTGACACTTTGTAATTATAAGCACCATTCTTATTGAATATATCAACCCACGCATCGCCACTTCGGGTGGATGAAGAAACCACTTCAATCCCGGCCTCTTTCAGGCGCGCTTCATTCAATTCAGCAAAACCACTCTGATCCGAGTCCGTCCGAATGACCAATTCATTTTTAGATTTTGATTTCCACTCCACGTTGCGGCCAATTCTTTGCTCCAAAACCAAATATTGACCGGAATTGACCTCTACCAAGCTCATCCATAAACCCGTTGTCTTTTCGGGTGGCAAGGGTGCCATGACTTTCAATTTTAGCGCGTTTGTTTCATAGGAAATATTTTGCACCTCAATTTTCAACGGGCCAACATCAACCCACCCCGTATCCAGGCACATTTTCTTGAGGGAGAGTTGTCCGCGAACGATACTGGATTCGGCATCACTGATCAAAACGTTCACGCTAATCTCATCGCCCACCCGGAGCAAGGGATTGATAATACTAATTTCACCGGTCTGTCCATACGCTGAAAAGGAAACGATCAGCGCCAAGGCGATCATCTTTAATGTACAATGGGTATTCATCATTTTTCTATCGGTTTTAAAATCTATATAAAAAATCTCCGCCAACATCTAAACTGAGCAAAGATTTACCAAGTCAATACCTGGTAAAATTCACCTGCTTACCGCTACGATGTTAACCTATAGGTAGTCATTTTTGATTGATCAATCAAAACATACGCTAAACATTTATAAAGGGAAACACGCTGAGTGAAGTTGTTGGAGAAGAACTCCAACCACGGCGTTGTGAATTTTTTATGTGCTATTTTGGTTTATAGAAATGAATAGGCACCATCACTAAGCCTATCGCCGGCTGCAAAACGCAAGTACCTTCAAAAAGTTTTCAAGTGTAGACCAGTCCGGCAAATCTGGCGACGAACGCCGCGCCGGTGTCTCCCCCCTCCCAGATGTGATCCCCCCGAACACAACAGCCTAAATCCGCGACGTAAAGATCACGTCATGCCTGGAGAAAATTGCTTGCTACCGGTGATAAAATAGCGCGAAGCTACCGGTGACTTTATTGCAGCGAAATCATCCTAAGAAAAAGGAGAAATTTATGAAAACCGTAAATAGAAATTCAAAAATGCTTGTGCTGTCGTGCATGCTCATGGCGGTCACAAGTCTCTCGTTTGCGCAGGGAATGGTCGACAGTCTTTCACAAGATGAGAGCCAGATCATCTCGGCCATTGCTCCCTATTCCAGCGACATGCGTGCGGCCATCCTTGATGTGGCGCAGTATCCGCAGGTGTTGGTGAAGCTGGAAAGGGTACAGGCCCGCACCAGCCAGTCGTTCCAGGATCTCATCGCGGGCTATCCACGTGAGGAGCAGGAAAAGTTCTACCAAGTAACACGCTTCCCGGAGCTGACCAACACGCTGACCACCGGTAACCGAAAAAGCGTCGATGAGGTGAAGACACTCATCAAGGACTATCCGGATAACATCCAGCAACAAATTCTTTCCGTGTACCAGGATCATTACAATGACCTGGTGAAGATCAACGACATCTATCAGTCGTCGCAAGCCACGGTCGATAAGCTTACGGCCAAGTATCCGGCCCAGGTGCAGCAAGATTTCAAGAAGGTGATCGAAACGCCCGATGTCATGAATGTGCTGACGGACCATATCGATCTCACGGTAAGCCTGGGCGAGTCCTACAAAAACGATCCCGCTGCCGTTACACAGCAGCTGGATGATCTCAACAAGAAACTGACCGAGCAGGATGCCAAAGATCTGCAGGAGTATAAGGACGCGGTGGCCAAGGATCCGAAGCTTCAAACGGAAATGAAACAAGCGGCCGGCGAGTTTGCACAGCAATACGACCAGGATGACACCGATCCTACGTATGTCGCTAACAATTCATACGACAACTATCCTTATCCCTATTGGTACGGCTATCCGTATTGGTACACGAGCCCGATGTGGTATCCTACTCCGTTTTATTATCAGACCGGCTTTTACTATGGTCCCGGTGGTGGTCTTGTTGTCGTTGGGTTACCGTCGAGGTTTTATGCCAACTGGTTCTTTGGCTTTGGTTACCATCATTATCCGGGGTTGTATAACCATTACAATACCTATTACAATGTTCACCGGACCGATATCATCCGAAGAAACGTGTTTCGCGGTTTCAACAATGCGGCCTACAGTCATTTCTCCAGGACGACCCGGCCGGCGGTTACCAACGGTCGCACCCGTTCAACCACCGAGCGAGCTGTGAGCCATCAAAACACGCGTACTGTCAGTCCCGCCCGGTCTAACAGCCACGTGAGTCAAATGAATGTGAAGCCTGGTAATTTCAATACGCGTGGATATAGTCATTTTAATGCCAGTTCATTTCATAGTTCGGGCTGGCAAGGGGTTGGTGGAGGTTTTCATGGTGGTGGTGGAGGTGGCTTCCACGGTGGTGGAGGTGGTATGCATGGGCGGCGTTGAAATGCGCGCGATGTGTTACGCCCGCCCGCTGTTGTTGGTGAAACTACAGCGGGCGGGCGCATGTCGTGCTTACCCCCGCCCCGCTGAAGCGGGGCGACCCCTCGTGAGGGGTGTGCTGGGGCAGTAAAGTTTTGACTCCGTTCCCTCCTGTAGACTCCTCTTTCTATATTGTTCTTATCTTTAAAGATATGTCACGAATCGTTATTCTCGTTTTGATCTTGCTTGTCGCCCCCGGGGCTGCCTTGGCGCACGGCTATGGCGTTGGTGAGCGAAATGCTAATACCAAAATACATGCAGGTTTTCTCGACAAGAAACGGCATCCTAAAAGGACCGTGAAACGTGCGAGACATAAATTCAAAAAAGAGGGGTATGTTTACCATGACACTTCCCCCAGGGTATTCAAACGCTTTGTATCATCCTTGGCATTTTTTGGGATCTATTAGAATCCCGCCAGGACATGATACCCCCCGCCCCGACTGCGTCGGGCGACCCCCTCGGGAGTGGTGGTGTGGGGCGTGAAGTAACCGGTCTATATTAACTTCTCCAGATTTGCTTTCGCGATCGCTTCCGATTTGCTGTTCACTTGCAACTTGGAATAGATGTTTTTGATGTGGGTTTTTGCGGTCTCCTTGCTGATGAACAGCTCTTCGGAGATCTGCGTGTACGTCTTACCTTCGGAGATCAACTGCAGGATCTCCGTTTCGCGTTTGGTGAGTGGAGAGTTGGGATTCACGTGGAAGTTGTCTATGACCATACGGGCGATACGACTGCTCATGGGGGCTCCGCCTTTCACGATCTCGTCGAGCGCGCTCAGCAGTTCCATGTAGTTGGCGCTCTTGGTGATGTAGCCGCTGGCGCCGGCCTTGAGGGCCTCGAAGACAAGTTCACTGTCTTCATAGACCGAGACCATGATGATGTCGGTGTGGGGGCTTTTATCTTTAATGACCTTGGTGCCATGGATACCATTCACACCGGGAAGCTCGATGTCCATGAGCACGATCTCGGGTTTGTCGCGGTTCAGGTTGGCGATGGCGTCTTCGGCCGAGCCGTAGGCGTTCACCACCATAAACTTCTGGGAGCTGTTCACGATCAGGGTGAAGCTGTTGCGGATCTCCTGGTCGTCCTCCACGATCATCACGCGTTTTTTAAAAGGCAAGCCCATATTTCAGTGTTTTAGTGAGTTTAAAATTGAGAATGATCTTTGTTCCTTCGTTCCTCGCACTTTGTATACGTAAAACCGCATTGATCCTGCTGGCCCGATCGCGAATATTTTGCAATCCGTTGGATTTTTCAATGTCCTCGGTGGCAAATCCGACACCGTCGTCCTCAAAACAGATCTCGAAGCCGGTGCTTTCGTCGCGCTTCAGCGAAAGGGCTACGTTGCGCGCCCCCGAATATTTAAAGGAATTGGTCATCGCCTCCTTGAAGATGAGGTTGGCTTCGCGGCTAAAGCCATAGGGCAGCTTTATTTTTTCGCGTACTTCGTTATACGCCCTGAAGTTGATCTCCTTTTCCTCAAACAGTTTCTCGCCAAAGTCGCGGATGTGGATGAAGAGCTTCGACAGTTCGTCGTTCACGGGGTCGATCGACCAAATGAAATCGCGTGTGCCGTTATACAGGTATTTGGCTGAATCCTCCACTTTCGTGTAGAGGTCGTGCCCATTGGCGTAGCCGTTGCCGTTTCCATTGCTGGTGCTGTTGAGCTTGAGCAGGCTCACGTAGTTGATGATGCGCGTCAGTTGGTTACCCATCTCGTCGTGAAAGTCGCGGGCGATCTCCTTGCGCAGCGTATCTTGTTCTTTCTGGCGGATGCGCTCCAGCATCATCACCCGGTTGACCCGTTGTTTCACACGCAGGTAAAGGATCAGCGTCACCAGCCCACCCACCAGGATGAACATGCCCAACAGGAAGCTGGCCGTCCGGTAAAACGGTGTGCGTATGGTGAAGGCGTAGGCGATGCGCGTGTCGGCCCAACTGCCTTCGTTGTTGGTGCTCATCACGCGGAACGTATAGTCTCCCGGGGGCAGGTTGCTGTAGGTCACCATGTCCTGGGCCGAGGGTTGCGACCAGGTCTTGTCGAAGTTCTCCAGGATGTATTTGAATTTTACCGACTTGGAGTAATGCTTGTCCACCCGGTTGAACGTAAAGGTGAGGTGGTTCTTGTCGGGTGGCATCGACGGGGTGTAAGGGATCTTGAAAAATCCGAAAGTGCTATCGCTGTACTGCCGCGGCGAATACTCGCCATAGAGGATCTCCACGTTGGTGAGGTGCACGTCGAAGGAACGGGGTCTGTCGCTGCTGTGGTCGTTAAATTCGTAGAGACCGTCCACGAGACCGAAGTACTTTTCCTTTGGGCTGATGTAGAAAGCATTTTGATTGGTCTCCACGCCCGTCAGGCCGTTGTCGAAGTCGAAGTGCAGGTTCTCCACGAGATCGAAATGCTTGTCGAGCTTGATGCGGTTGATCCCTTTCTCGGTGCCGATCCAGGTATAGCCTTTTTCATCGGGTGCAGCAAAATAGATAAAGTCAGAGGCGAGGCCGTCGCGCGTGGTGATGAGCTTGCGCAAATCGCCAAAGGGTTTGATCACCATCAGTCCGGATCCCCCGGTACCCAACAACAACAACGAGTCGCGGTAGCTGTTGATGCTCAGCACCGACGTGTTCACGATCTCGGGTAAGGGCAGCTTGCCGATCGTTCCGTGCTGGAGTGTGTTCATCCCGATCTCCGTGCCGATGAAGAGGGTTTCGGTTTTGGGGTCGTACAGGATCGTCCAGATGCCGTTGGTATAGAGACCATCCTTGGTGGAGTAGTTGGTAAAGGTCTTGCCGTCGAAATAGCTGAGGCCGTTGCCGGTGCCCACAAACACGCCGCGGCCATCAAATGCGAGCGACGTCACGGCCCAACCGGGCAAACCGTCTTCGCGAGTGTACCATTGAAAGCAGTCGTGCTCTTTGTTGTATTTGCCCAGGCCCGATGCTGAGCCGACCCATATCGTACCATCGGGCGCTTGCTTCACCGTGGTGATGGTGTTGCGCGTGGGTTCTTTCGGGTCCACGTAGGACCGTATTTTGCCGTGATGGATCTTCCACAGGCCCTTGGCCATTGTGCCGATCCAACTGGCGCCATCGCGATCTTTGAGAATCGTCATGACGCCGCGCAGATTGTCGGAGCTGCAGCGCTTGAAATCCTGCCGGTAGTATTTGTAGAGACCTCGGCCGTCGGACGCAAACCATGTGTTGCCTTCGGAGTCCACCAACGCCTGGTAGATGCTCACGTCCTTCAACACCGTGTCGCGTTTGATCTCCGCGCCGCGCGTGGTTTCCTTCAGCAGGTTGCTGCCGCTCACGGTCCAGAACACATCGCTCTTGTCATCGTAGAGCAGCACAAAGTTGGGCATGTCCCAGTTCAGCTTCTCTACTTTTTTATTTTTGATGTCAAGCTTGAACACGCCATTGGCGGAGCGAAACAGCACGTCGCGTTTGTAGTTGAAGAGGTTATAGATCTTGCCCACCTCCTCGCCTGCCGGGAACATGAACTTTTGATTGCCCGTTTGGATGATGAACTGGCCATCGCTGGTGAACGAACAGATCTCCCCTGTCGGTGCGCGGTGTGATCCCCACGCCTGGTAATCTTTGTAGAGCGGTTTCTCCCAATAGTAGGCCGAGTCGCGATAAATTTTGCTCGCCATGCCGCTGTTGCTGAGCATGAACACGGTGTCGCCCAACATGTAGATGCGGCGCATCTGACGGTCGGTTAGCAATTGCTGAGGCGCCTGGAAGCGTTTAAACTCGAGACCATTGAAGCGGGTGACGCCGCGGGGGTGCAATATCCAGAGGTTGTCGTGACGATCGAAGCGGAGGCCTACCACCTGGTTGGCCAGCAGACCGTCGAGCGTGGTATATACTTTGAATTCGCGGCCGTCGTAGCGTGCCAGACCGCCTCCCGTGGTGCCCACCCAGAGGTAGCCGTTCTTGTCTTCCAAAATGCCCATCACTTGCGATTGGGGCAGGCCGTCGATGGCGGTATAGTTGCGGGTGGAATAAAAAGTGTCGTCCTGGGCACGGAGCGCAATGACAGCGAGGCAGCAGAAAATTATGGTGATGCAGACCCTGGACATACAGAACACTTTGCAAAGTACGGGCTTCTCCCCTTCCCCGTTATACCCCGTGTGGCGGGATAATTTTCCGGGGGCTTTCCGGTATTTTAATGACCGGAAGGTGCAACCTCGCCCATGGTTTTGCAGTCTTAGCATCATATTTCTCTAAAAAGCCGCTTTATGTTCCGAAACTATCTTCTCATCAGTTTACGAAGTTTGCGAAAACATCGTTCTTATTCCATCATAAATATTGCCGGCCTGGGGCTGGGATTGGCTGCCTGCTTGCTGCTGGTGACCTGGATCGTCCACGAATTGAGCTATGACAAATTCCACGACCAGGCCTCGCGCATCTACCGGTCGTCGCTGGAATACAGCTTTGGAGGCCAAACGGCCAAGACCGCAGTCTCGCCAACGGCCCTGCTGCCTACGCTGGAGAAAAACTTTGCCGAGGTGGAAACCGGCGTGCGGGTATATAATCCCTCGTCGTGGAATCCCTTCATCGTCCGTCGCGGCGAGACGCTTTTTCAGGAAGGAAAATTCTTTTATGCCGACAGCACCTTCTTCAAGATCTTTTCCTTCCCGTTGATCTCGGGCAACGCCACCACCGCGCTCACCGAACCCAACTCCGTGGTGCTCACGCGGACCACGGCGAAAAAATATTTTGGCGAAGAAGATCCCATGGGAAAAACGCTCCAGATAAATAACGACAAAGACTATCTCGTCACCGGCGTCATGAACGACGTGCCCAGCAACTCGCTGCTGCAATTCGATTTTGTCGGCTCGTTCTCGTCCTTGGCGGCATCGAAAGAACAGATCTGGTGGAGCGCCAACTATCAAACCTTCGTGCTGCTGGCGCCCGGCACCAACGTCCAATCGCTCACCAACAAAACTTCCGAGCTGGTGAAGAAGGCTCTCGCCAACGAACTCACCAACCCCGGCGACTATGTGAAATATAATTTCTTCCCGCTCACTGACATTTATCTCCGTTCCGACATGAACGAAAATCAGCCCGTAGGCAGCATTCAGTATGTTTATATCTTCGGCGTCATTGCCTTTCTCGTGCTGAGCATCGCCTGCATCAACTACGTGAACCTCGCCACAGCGCGTGCCGCCGACCGCGCAAAGGAAGTGGGCATCCGCAAAGTGATCGGGGCCATGCGCAAGCAACTGTTCACGCAATTCATCGGCGAGTCTATCATCATCACGATGCTGGCCCTTACCGTAGCTTTCCTGCTTTCGCGGCTGGCCTTGCCGGCATTCGAAAGCATCACCGGAAAATCGTTCGCGGCCAATCTTTTGTATAGCACGCCGTTCGTGAGCGCTGCCGTGGCCGCGACCCTGGTCATCGCTTTTGTGGCCGGAGCTTATCCCGCCTTGGCCATCACCTCGTTCAAGCCGGTGAGCGTGCTCAAAGGGAATTTCAAAACATCGGGCAAAGGCGTGTGGCTGCGCAAGAGCCTGGTGGTGTTCCAGTTTTGCATTTCCATCATGCTCATCGTAGGCACCATGGTTGTGATCCGTCAACTGGATTACCTGCAAGAGAAAAAGCTAGGCTATCAAAAAGAAAACACCGTCATCCTGCCGCTCGATCGCAAAACCGAAAAAGTATTCCCCGCCCTGAAGTCCGAGTTGCTTCGCAGCGGCGCCGTGGCGTCTGTAGCACGCGCCACCGAATCGCCCATTGCCATCAAGGGCGGCTACTCCATCAACCTGCAACAGGGCAGCACCAACGAACAGGGCATGATCGTCACGGCCATGGCCATCGACGAAGAATTTATTCCGACCCTCGGCATCACCCTGGCCACCGGCCGCAACTTCACGGAGGCCGACATGCAAAAAACGAAAGCCGACACCACCGGCAACAGCTACACGTTCATTGTCAACGAATCCACGCTTCGCGAACTCTCGCTGGAGATCGATAAAGCTGTAGGCACCAAGGTGGGCTTGAACGGACGCAAAGGCGAGATCATCGGCGTAGCCAGGGATTTTCACTTTGCCCCCCTGCACCAAAAAATTTCACCCCTGGTGTTGTTCACCGAGGACAACCAGTACAGCTACATCTTCGCCAAGCTAAAAGGCACCGACACCCCCGCGGCCCTCGCGCAAATGAAACAGGTCTGTCAAACCCTCACCCCGCACCGTCCGTTCGAATACACCTTCCTCGACCAGGACTATGCCGCGCTCTACCAAAACGAACAGCGCATGCGCACCCTCAGCACCACGTTCGCCGGCCTCACGGTTGTGATCGCCTGCCTGGGATTGCTGGGACTGGTTTCATTCTCCGCTGCCCAGAAGACAAAAGAAATTGGTATTCGCAAAGTGCTGGGCGCCACAGCTTCCAGCATTGTGTTGCTCATCACAAAAGATTTCACGCGGCTGGTGTTGCTGGCGATCGTAGTGGGTATTCCGCTAGCGTATTGGGTGATGAGCCAATGGCTGAACGATTTTGCCTACAAGACTGACATCGGTATTTGGCCCATCATCACCTCGGCAGTGATGTGTCTGGTCATCGCCTATGGCACGGCGGCTTTTCAGGCAGTCAAGGCCGCGCTTATTAATCCGGCGGATACTTTGAGGAACGAATAGCCATGAAATTCAAATTGGTGAAGAACACATAGGGCCACCCCTTTCAGTGTTCTTCACCAATATTTTTTATCCCACCACCCATTTGTTGGCGTTCCGCCAACAAATTCCTTAATCGATCACCAGTCCCTCCAAATGCAAGCCGGGTTTATTGTGAACCCCAGCGATCTCTTGTTGGTGGGACACCAACAAGAGGGTGTTCCCCATCTATTGTTGTGAGAAGCAACATTTTTTAACCCCACACTTTTTGCTGGCGTCCGCCAACAAATTTTCTGCCGCCGTTGTTGGTGTTCTTCACCAACAACGGCATGGGAAACCCCAATGACCACCAAGCATTTACAACCGAAACAAAACAATTAGCACTTCCCCCCGACAATTCCTGCCCCTTTCCTTGTGACTTTCCTGAAAGCTTTGCATTATTAACACAATTGTAACGCATGACAGACGCGGAGATACGGCAAGAATATGCGATCCTGGAGAAGGCCAAGAAAAATCCGAAAGCCTTCGGCGAACTCTATGAGAAATATTTCGACCGCATCTTTCATTTCATCTACCGGCAGATGGACGACGAAGACGTTACGGCCGACCTGACTTCGCAAACCTTCCTCAGTGTATTGAAACACCTGGACCGCTACCAGTTCCGGGGTGTGCCCTTCTCGGCCTGGCTCTACAAGATCGCCAGCAACGAAGTAAACAAATACTACCGCAAGCGTAAACACGACAAGGTCTTCAGCATCGAAGAAGTGCGGGTGCGCGAGCTCATTGAGCAAGTGAATGAGGATTGGGATGAGGAGATCGTGATGCGGCTGCTGGAATACCTGGGTAACCTGCCCACCGAAATGCTGGAAGTGTTGCAGTTGCGTTTTTTCGAGGACAAAGATTTCAAAGAGATCGCCTTCATCCTCGACATCACCGAGAGCGGCGCTAAAATGAGGACCTACCGCGCGTTGGATAGATTACGTCAGAATTTTAACTTACGGATCAAGTACGATGGGAAGGAATGAGATAAGACTTCGGCGACAAAAACCAAGTTCCGGAAACCTAGCACGTTACCGGAACTATGCGAAGCTTATGGCACGCCACGAACGCAACCAGCGCTGGCAGCGGACGCTCCGGGCGCTCATCTACGTTGTGGTTGTGGTGGTGTTGATCATTATGATGATCTTATTCTTCCTGGTGAAGAACCTGGAGAATATGCAGAAGAATAAAACAAAAGAACCAAAGAATGCTGTCCAGGTGAAGATGCCGGAGAAGGACGTCTGATCACAAAGATGGTGTGTGAGATGACGGGGAAGCGATGCTGAAGCTGCCGTGCGGAGTTCGAGGAAGTGTGAATGTCCGTGCCAACGATCGATTTGAATTTTCCTGTGGCACGTTTGTCTATTCATCCCTATAACCCCAGACTAAAGCCTGGGGTTATTCATTTGGGTCGGGTGAATATCCTGCGGATGGAGGATCTATCAACAAGATCAGAAACCAAAATATGTCTTCGCGTTGGTATAGCTGATATCCTTCACCATCCGTCCCACAAGCTGATAGTCATCCGGAAGCTCGCCTTTCTCTATGTCGTTGCCCACGAGATTGCACAAAATGCGGCGGAAGTATTCGTGGCGGGGGAACGACAGGAAACTTCGTGAATCCGTCACCATTCCCACAAAGCGCGACAGCAGCCCCATATTCGACAGGGTGTTCATCTGGCGCTCCATGCCATCCTTCTGGTCGAGGAACCACCAGCCCGAGCCGTATTGCATTTTGCCGGCCACGGTTCCATCGTTGAAGTTGCCTACCATCGTGGCAAAGAGTTCGTTGTCGGCGGGGTTGAGGTTGTAGACAATGGTCTTGGCCAGTTGATTGGTGTTGTCGAGGGCATCGAAGAAACGGCTCATCATATGACCTTGTGGATATTCGCCCATGGAATCAAAACCCGTGTCGGGTCCCAGTTCGCGCAACAGTCGCGTGTTGTTGTTGCGCATAGCACCCAGGTGGAATTGCTGCACCCAACCTTTTTTATGGTAGAGACGGCCAAGGTTTAACAACACGGCGCTCTTGAACTGGATGCGTTCAAGGGCATCCAACGTTTTCCCGTCCTGCAATTTCTTGAACAGCGCTGGCGCTTCGCTCTCGGCTCGCTCGTCAAAGAAGAGCTGGTCGAGCCCGTGATCGGAGACACGGCATCCGTGCTGGTGAAAAAAGTCCAGGCGGTTTTTCAAGGCCTGTAGCAATTCATCAAAAGATCGTATGGCTGTTCCTGCCGCTGCGCCCAGTTGTTCGATATAACCGAGATACGTTGAAACATTTTCCACGGCAAACGACTTGTCGGGCCGGAAGGTAGGGAACATGCGGAAACTGCAATGTTGCGCGGCAAAGTTCCGGTGATATTCCAGGGAGTCGATGGGGTCGTCGGTGGTGCACAACACCTCCACGTTCATCTTGGCCAGCAGCCCCTGCACAAAGAAATCTTCTTGTTGCAATTGGGCATTACACGTTTCATAAATTTCCAGTGCCGAGGAAGCATCCAGCAACGTCGTGATGCCAAAGTAGTTCTTCAACTCCAGGTGCGTCCAGTGAAAGAGCGGGTTGCGCAGTGTATACGGAACCGTTTCGGCCCACTTCATAAATTTCTCCTGCGGCGTAGCGTTGCCGGTGCAGTAGCGTTCGGCGACGCCGTTGGCGCGCATGCCGCGCCATTTATAATGATCGCCTTCCAGCCAGAGCTCCGTCAGGTTGTCGAAGCGCCGGTTTTCGGCAATGTCTTTTGGCGAAAGGTGATTGTGATAGTCGATGATGGGCTGGGTGGCCGCATACTGTTCGTAGAGGTGTCGTGCGGCGTCGGTTCCCAACAGGAAATCATCTCCCAAAAAAGTCTTCGAGGTCTTTATCATGGTCTTTCGTTCAGCATGCGTTGAATTCCTGCCTCCAGTCCCCGCAGTTCGGCCAGGCCGCGCAGGCGTCCGATGGCCGAATAGCCCGGGTTGGTTTTTTTCTTCAGATCGTCCAGCATTTGGTGGCCGTGATCGGGACGGAATGGGATGGGCGTTTCACGTTGGCTCTGCACCTTTACCAGCGCTTTCATCACGGCATACATGTCCGTGTCGCCTTCCAGGTGATTGGCCTCATAAAAATTGCCTTCGGCGTCGCGGGTGGTGTTGCGCAGGTGCACGAAGTTGATCCGGTCGCCCAACCGTTGCACCATACCCGGCAGATCATTGTCCGGCCTAACCCCAAAGGAGCCGGTGCAAAAACAAAGACCGTTGCTGGGCGATGGGTAGGCCTCCAACAACTGGCGTGCATCTTTCTCGGTGCTCACCACACGTGGCAATCCGAAAATCGGAAACGGCGGATCATCGGGATGGATGGCCAGTTTCACACCCTGTTGCTCGGCGACGGGTGCGACCGCGGAAATGAATTCATATAAATGTTTGCGCAGCACCGCATCGTCGATGGCCGCATATTCATTGAGCGCTTCCTGAAATTCATCGAGCGTGTAGCCTTCTTCGGCACCGGGCAGGCCGGCCAGTATATTTTTTTGGAGCGCCACCAATTCGGTTTGCCAGGCGTTCTCCATATAGGTTTCCGCCTTTTTTATTTTATCTGCCGTATATCCCTCCTGGGCGCCCGCGCGCTTTAACACAAACATATCGAACGCCGCAAAAGCCGTGGCATCAAAGCGCAGGGCCTTGGAACCGTCGGGCAATTCATAGCCCAGGTCGGTGCGCGTCCAGTCCAGCACGGGCATAAAATTGTAGCACACGGTGCGCACGTTGCAAGTGGCCAGGTTGCGGATGCTTTGCTTGTAGCACTCGATAAACCGCTGATAGCCGGCTTTCTGTTTCTTGATGTCCTCGTGCACGGGGATGCTCTCCACCACCGACCACACCAGTCCGGCGGCTTCGATCTCCAGCTTGCGCTTATGGATCTCCTCGATGGGCCACGCCTCGCCGTTAGGGATGTGGTGCAGGGCGGTCACGATGCCGGTGGCGCCCGCCTGCCGGATGTCGCTAAGGCTCACGGGGTCGTTTGGTCCAAACCACCGCCAGGTCTGTTCGAGGGAGCGCGTATAGGTTCCTGCTTTCAAAGGATTACTACATTTAGGAACGTGAGAAAATTTTTATACGCCACAGAAAACACTGAAGCCGCCGTCTACCGCCACCGTTACGCCGGTCACGAATTTGGACGCATCGGAACACAGCCAGATGAGCGTGCCGACCAGCTCTTCGGGTTGGCCAAAGCGCGCAAACGGTGTTTGACGTATGGCGGCCTCGCCCCGTGCGGTGTAGGAACCGTCGGCGTTGGTGAGCAGGTTCCGGTTTTGCTCCGTCAGAAAAAAGCCGGGTGCAATGGCGTTCACACGGATGCCTTCCCCAAACTTCTTCGCCATCTCGATGGCCAGCCAATGCGTAAAATTATCGACGGCTGCCTTGGCCGCCGAATAGCCCACCACACGCGTAATGGGTTTTAGCGACGCCATGGAAGCGATGTTGATGATGACACCTTCTTTGCGTTTGGCCATCACGTCGGCAAAGATCTGGGTGGGCAGCACGGTGCCGTCCAGGTTCAGGGCTACTACGTCTTTGAAGGCCTCCATTTTCAGATCGAAAAACGTCTGGTCGGGTGCGATCACAGCGCCGGCCATGTTTCCGCCGGCAGAGTTCACCAGGATGTCGATGGTGCCATAGGTGGAAAGGATGGTTTCTTTTGCCTTGCGCAGTTGGTCTGCATTCAGTACGTCGGCTTCCACAAAGATCGCTTCGCGTCCCTTGTCGCGGATGGCTTTCACCACCTCGTCGCCCGCTTGTTTACGACGGCCGAGCACCACGGTGCGGGTGCCCGCATCTGCAAGTCCTTTGGCCATGGCGGCGCCTAACACTCCGGTGCCACCAGTGACGACCGCGGTTTTTCCTTTCAAATCAAAAAGTCCTGTCATAAGTATAGTTCAGATATCAGATATAAGACGTTTGTCGGGGCTCCTGTCCCTGTAAAGGTATACAAGTATACCGCTCACAAACGCAGGTGTTACACTGTTGGCTAAATTTCCGGAAAGATGCGCAGGCGTCATAGCAAATTCTCGTTCCGGAAGCGGTCGGTCAATTTTTCCAAGGCCTTATCGGCATCAAACAGCTCCCCGGACGGGTTCCGGTGATGCAGGTCGGGCTTCATTTTCTTCATTTCGGTCTTTAATTCGGGATAGCGTTTCACCAGGTGACGAAGTTCTTCCAAATCGCTCTCACTGGCCTCTTCCTTCAGGCAGCGGGCGATCAAAGACCAATCTCTCGTGGTGAGTCCTTCCATGGTGATATGCTCCAATGAAAAGACGAATTTGCGAGAGCTTACCCTGAATTACAATGGGGGGTGATATGATTTTTACAGGGGCGGCAAGGCACTCCGCAGATGTTTCAACGCGCGCCCCATCTGGGTTTCCACCGTTTTCACGCTGAGGTTTAGCAACGCGGCGATCTCCCTGTATTTTAACCCTTCCTCCCGGCTCAGGGCAAATATCAGGCGACATTGCTTGGGGAGCCTTGCCATGGATTGCTCCAAGGTGGTGTTCAGTTCTTCGTATACCAACAGATCCTGGCTGTCGGTGATGCCGGCAGGTACGTTGATGGCTTCCTCCAGGTCACACCAGGTGGTATTCCTGATTTTACGTAAGTGGTCATAGCCCCGATTTCGAACCGAGGCAAAAAGATAAGCTTTGGGCGACGCGATGATGAGCCGGCTCCGGTTTTTCCAGATGTTATAAAACACATCGCTCACCAACTCTTCCGCCACCTCGCGGGCCTTCACAAACTTCATACAGAATTGGCATAGCGGAGCGTACATCTTTTTGAACAGGATTTGAAACGCCGGGTAATCGTTGTGCTGCACGATTCGGTCCATCAATATTTCCATGTCCTGATCTCCGACAACGGATGGAATTCCCGGGAATTCAATGAGCTTCCCGTGGGATTTCAAAGCGCCTAGACTAGTGGGGGGTAAAGGTTGAATCATATCGGAATCGTTTGATTACACCAATTTTGGCATTTTTTCGATGAATCAAGAGTCTTCCGTATGATTTTTTCTTGATATTTTTTCGAGACCGTTCCCGGGAACGGTCTCGAAAAATTCTATATTTGCTAAGGCTTCATCCCCTGTTTTCCATGGATAAAAAGACGGTCACCATCAAAGACATCGCCCGCATGCTGGGCATTTCAAAATCCACGGTTTCGCGCGCCCTCAGTGGCCGGTCCGACATTCACCCGGAAACCAAACAAAAGATCATGGCGTTGGCCAACGATCTTCACTATGAGCCCAACGCACTGGCTATAAACCTCAAACAACAAAAGACCAACACCATTGGCGTGATCGTCCCCGAAACGGTGAACCGCTTCTTTGCACGGGCGGTGGGCGGCATTCAAAAGGTATCCGACATGGCGGGCGTGAATGTCATGATCTGCCAATCCAACGAGTCCTACATTTCCGAAAAGAACAACTTGCACTCGCTCGTCTCCAGCCGGGTAGACGGGCTCATTGTTTCCATCTCGAGCGAGACCGACCGCACCGATCATTTCAAACCGATCTTCGAACGCGGCATACCCATCGTATTCTTCGACCGCATCTGCGAAGACGTGCACGCCTCGCAGGTGTACACCGACAACTACGAGATCGCCTTCGAAGGAACAGAGCATCTCATCACCCGTGGCTACCGGCGCATCGCCTTCGTGGCCGGGCCCCAGCATTTATTCAACAGCCGCAACCGGCTTCTGGGATATCTCGACGCGTTGAAAAAACACAACCTGCCGGTAAAGGAATCCTATATCATTCACTCGCACTATGGCAGCGGCAAGGTGGAAGAATATACACGCTATCTCATGCAACTACCGCAGCGGCCCGATGCGGTGTTTGCCATCAATGACTATGCGGCCATCGAGATGATGCACATCATGAAAAAGAATGGATTGAAGATTCCGGATGACGTGGCGTTCCTTGGGTTTAATAATGAAGACATGTGCCGGTTTGTGGAACCTCCATTGAGCAGCATCGATCATCCGGCGCATGATATGGGAGCGGCGGCAGCGGAGATCTTGATCAACCAGATGCGCCATCCGGATTTGAAGCCGGAGAGCCGGATCATTAAGAGTAAACTCGTGATCAGGGAATCTTCAGGGGCCCGGCTTGTGCTTTAACCGCAGAGGATCGCAAAGAAAAGGCTGCAAGTTACGGACGTTGCCGTAGGCAAAATCGAAAAAAGCCCTGCTTGTACGTCTGAAGTCCCTTGCTTGTACGTCAGACGTCTCCTGCCTGTACATCGGACGTCCCCTGCCTGTATGTCAGTCGGTTTCAGTAAGGCTTTTTGGATTTTATCAGGAGGGGTTTTCCATGATTCTCTGTGAAAGAAATAGGCTGCCCGGTCGGGGCAGCCTATTTTGCTTTAATGGTTCTTGTTCCTCCGTTTAGTAGCCTGGATTTTGCAAGAATGCCGAGCCGTCGGAGTTCGACGTGCGGTCGATTTGATCTTGGGGGATCGGGCGAAGGACGTTGGTGTCTTTGATGTTGTCTTTCGCTTGGGCGTTGTAGAGTTTCACGCGTTCCACCAGTTTCTTGGTGCGCACTAAATCAAACCAGCGGTGTTGTTCGCCAAGCAGTTCGCGGGAGCGCTCGTCGAGGATGAAATCCAGGGTCACGTCGCTGTCGGTGATTTCCATGTCGGCTTCTTTTCCGGGTACGGCTGCGCGGCGTCTCACTTTGTTGATCATGTCGGCGGCACCGGGTTGGCCCAGCATCAGCAGGGCTTCGGCGCGGATCAGGTAGGTCTCGGCCAGGCGGAAGGCCAGGAAGTCGCGCGATCCTT
This sequence comes from Chryseolinea soli, assembly GCF_003589925.1. Lineage (NCBI taxonomy): Bacteria > Pseudomonadati > Bacteroidota > Cytophagia > Cytophagales > Fulvivirgaceae > Chryseolinea > Chryseolinea soli. Next base: position 7,026,768 of record NZ_CP032382.1, read on the forward strand.
CAAAGGTGGTCACGTCGGGACGCAGCGGGTCGAGGTATTTGCGCAGTGAGGGGAACAGTTTCTCGGTGTACTTCGAGGGGGTGATCACCTGGAAGTTTTTCTGTGCGATCACGTCGGCCGCCAGCTCCACGCCGGGGAGCCACATGGTGGTGTCGCCGGTAGCCAGGGTCACAGACTTTCCGTTGATGGTGTACGTTCCGGGTTTGTTGCAATAGAACACTTGCTTGAAGTTCTTGTCGTAGCGACCGTCTTTTGTGTGATCATACAAACCCAGCGTGTAGTTGGTGGGTTTGAAGCGCTTGAAGGGGCGGCCGTTGGCGATGTCGCGCATCATGCCGGGTTGTACGTCATATTCCATCAGAAAAAATACATGGGCGTTGTTACCGCCTCCGTTCGTCAGCGGGTCACTGGTGTATTGTACCGACCAGATCACCTCGTCGTTGATCTCACCCGAACCCTGCTCGAACACTTTCGCATAGTCCGTCAGTAACTTGAACGAGTACTTGGTGAGCACTTCGTTCGAAAGATCTGCCGCTTTCTGATATTCTTCCTGTGCCGTGGCAGCAGGGTCCATGGTGGCGCGGGTCAGGTGCACGCGGGCGAGCAGGTGTTGCGCAGCGGGTTTGGTGGCGCGTCCCCAGTTGGGTTGGGTGGCGGGCAAATTGGCAACGGCAAATTCGAGGTCCTCTACAATTGCCGTATAGATGTCCGACACACTGGCGCGGTGCGCTTCGGTGCTGGCCGTCGTGGTCTCGTGCAGCGTCAGGGGAATGGGGCCGAACAATTGCACCAGGATAAAATAGAATTGTGCCCGCAGGAATTTCACTTCGGCCACGCGCTGTGTTTTCAGCGTGGCATCCAGCCCCACAATGTTTTCCGAACGGTCAACGGCCGTGTTGGCCGTATTGATGCCGCGATAGAAATCGGTCCACAACTCCGAAAGGATCGTGGTGCGCGAATCGAACTGTGACGTGTATTGGTTCACAAACTTGAAGCTGCCGTCCGAACCGTTGGTGTACTCGTCGGTGCCGAACACCGACAGGGTCATGCCTCTTTCCGTGGCATAAAAAGAACGCATATACGAATACGTTCCCTTCACAGCATCTTCAAAACCGGGAGCCGTATCGAAATAGCTCGGCACCGCTTTGGTCTTATTTTTTTCCTCCAGCATATCAGCGCACGACTGAAATACGAGGGCGGTAAAACAAAGGAATATAATTTTCTTCATGACGCGACAGATTAAAGTTTAATGTTCAGACCGACCAGGATGAGCTTGCTGCTGGGCGTAGCCGCATCCAACTCGGCGGTGCGCTCCCGTCCGGCCGATGGCGTGCGGGCAAACTCGGGATCGATCCCCTTATACTTGGAACGATAAGAAGCAAAGATGAAAGGGTTCTGCGCGCTGGCGTAGATGCGCACCGACTCGAGCTTCAAACGGTCCACAATGCCCTTCGGCAGCGTGTAGCCAAACGTGATGTTCCGCACTTTCACAAACGAGCCGTCGAAATACGTAAGCGACGAGCCGTACACCGGGAACTCCTGGTTTTGGTTGGGGCGTGGATAGGCGTTGGTGGGGTTGTTCGGTGTCCAGTAGTCCACGTCCAGGTTGTTGTAGCGTCCGAACAGGTTGTTGTAGTTGCTGTGGAACAAGCTGCGGATCATGCCGCCCTGACGGGTGTAGAGGAAGAAAGAGAAGTCGAAGCCTTTGTAATAAAAGCGGTTCGTCATCCCTCCCGTCCAGTCGGGCACGTCGGAACCGAGGATCTTGCGGTCGTCGGCATTGATCTTGCCATCGGCACCGCTCACCAGGTTGCCATCGGCATCACGACCGGCCAGGTCGGCCACCTTGATCTCGCCGGGTTTGCGTTGGTATTGCGTGGCTTGATCCAACTCGGCCGTTTGCCAGATGCCGACCTTTTCATAGTCATAGAACACCGTCATGGGTTTACCGATAAACCAACCGTTGCCGATATCATCTTTCGTAGCACCATAGAGGTTCACGATGGCTTCGCGGTTGGCATAGAAATTCAATTCGGTGGTCCACTTAAAGCTGCTGCTATGGTCAATGTTAACGGAGTTGATGGCGATCTCAATCCCTTTGTTACGGGTCTTGCCCACGTTGTTGAGATAGAGGTTGGACGTTCCCGAGGTCGGGGGCAGTTGTTGCTCCATCAAGAGGTCGGACGTGTTTTGAATGTACACATCCACCGAACCTTGAACGCGTCCGTTGAAGACTCCAAAATCCAATCCCACGTTACCCGACACAGTGGTCTCCCATTTCAAATTCGGGCTCACCAGGCTTAAGGGATGGTATCCATAGGCGCTCGAGCTTCCGAAAGCATACTTGGTTCGCTCCAGTTCACCGAGGGTCTTGTAAGGATCGATGCCGGTGTTCCCGGTTTTGCCATAGCTGGCCCGCAGTTTCAAATTCGAAAAGACGCGGACATTCTTCATGAAATCTTCTTCGATCACATTCCATCCCACGGCTGCGGAAGGGAAGAATCCATATTTCCTGCCATCGGCAAACCGTGACGAACCGTCGGCGCGGCCGGTGATGGTGAAGAGGTATTTGTCTTTAAGCGTATAGTTGATACGGCCCATGTACGACTGAATGGTCCACTGGTTGTAGCTGCTTCCAACGCCTTCGATGATCGGCGCCGCACCGAGGTTGCTGAACTGCATGTATTCAGCAGGCACACCGCGGACCATCGTGTTATAATACTCATCGGTCTGGCGCTGGATGCTGTAGAGACCGGTGATGTTGAATGAATTTTGGCCAAAGCTCTTGGTGTAGTTCACTACGTTTTCCAACGTATAGGCTAGTGTATTGTAGTTATCCGTCCGGGCCGTGGGATCGCCTTTGCGGCGGGCGTTGGTGAGGCTGCCGGTGAACTCTCCCCTTCTGCGGGTCTGATAGTCGGGACCGAAGTTTACGCGATACGTCAAGCCTTCCGCCAATTTCGCTTCCGCGTACACGGAGCTGAAAATGCGCGCGCGTTTGTCTTCGCGCACAATGGCGCCGGGTACAATTTCATTCAGCGGGTTGGAGCGCAGGCCGTCGGTGGTCGGGAGAAAATTCAAAGAGCCGTCGGCATTGTAAGGATTGCCAAGCGGGTTATTCAACAACGCTTCGGGCATCGGATTGAAGCCGTCGCCGTTGGTGATGTTGAACGACGCCAGCGTAGACGTTCCGATCTTCACATTTTTGCCAATCTTGTGATCGATGTTGATGCGGAACGTGTAGCGTGAAAAATTCTGGTTGGGAACAATACCGACATCGTTGAAATAGTTGGCAGAGATAGCAAACGTGGTTTTCTCGTTTCCTCCTAAGATGCCGATCTGGTGATTTTGCTGGTGACCATTGCGGAGCATCAGGTCCTGGTAGTCGGTGGTTCTGCCCGAGGCAATGCCTTCCAATTCAACCGGTTCGAACAGTTTGGCGTCGGCTGCCACAGGATCGGCGTCATTGTAGGTGCCCGTAGCGCGGCGCGATTCGCGTTTGTATTCTGCAAATTGGGCGCCGTTCATCATGTCGATCTTTCCCAGGCTGCTGGTCACACCGTAATAGCCGTCATAGGAGACTTTGGTTTTGCCATCGGTCGTGCCGCGCTTGGTGGTGATGAGCACCACGCCGTTGGCCCCGCGTGAACCATAAATGGCGGTGGCCGATGCATCCTTCAACACGTCCATCGATTGAATGTCCTGCGTGTTGATGTCACTGATGCCGCCGGCCAACGGTATGCCGTCGAGGACATACAAGGGATCATTGCCCGCATTAAAAGAACGTCTTCCGCGAATGCGAACGCTCACGCCGGCTCCGGGTTGTGTTCCGGTCGAAACCACATCCACGCCGGGGATGCGTCCTTGCAAGGCTTGTTGTGCGTTGGTCACGGGCAACTCGGTTACTTCCTTGGTGGAAATGGAACTGACCGATCCGGTAATATCTTTCTTGCGTTGTGTGCCGTAACCCACCACCACGACTTCGGTGAGTTGCTGTACGTCGGCCGCCAGCGTCACGTTCACCGCGGTGCGGCCATTGAGCGGTTGCTCCTGCGAGAGGTAGCCGATAAAAGTGAAAACCAAAACAGTAGAAGCCTCGTCTGACGGCAAGGCCAAAGAGTAAGCGCCGTTCGCGTCGGTGGTGGTGCCGTTGCTGGTGCCTTTCACAATCACGTTCACACCCGGCATGCCCATCCCACCCTCATCCGACACAATGCCGGTCACGGAGTTGGTTTGAACAATCAGAGTGGATTCCATCGTGTGCGCGTAAACACTTCCCGGCACTGCACAGAGCAAGACGCCGAAAAGCAATAGAGAACCATACGGTAACAAACATTTCATAGGCTTAGGGTTTAGTCAGTTACTTTCGTGACGTCAAAAGACGATGCACACCCTACAAATGCGCACGCATTTTCTTTCTGTTCAATCGATGAAACAGAAATGCGGGTTCGTGGTTAAACTACTATCGTCGGTACAATGGTTGAGAAAGGGTGAGGGGAATCACCTGTTCATAAACTGTGAGGAGCCAGAATCCAGGAGCCAGGAGCTTGGATGCGGTATTCAGTAGCCAGTAGTCAGTAGCCAGTAGTCAGTAGTCAGTAGCCAGCAATCAGTATCAAGATAAGTTTGAAGTGAATAGGACATAAGAAGTTTTTATCGTGATCGTAAAACTCTACTGTAGTATAAAGCATTGTTTAGGTCTAAGCATTCAGTGAGCAATTTTAACCTCGTAGAGGTTTCCCATCATAACCCCGGGTGAAACCCGGGGCAACGAATAGGTATAAACCTAGTGCCATAGGGAAGATCGGATCTGGTGTTAAGTGTTCTGGCACGCAACGGTGCGCTTCATCCGGGCACCGCGACGAGCGCATCCGGAATATTCGGCACGTCTGGATGGAATCCGTCACTTCAACGGGAAAGGAGCTTCAAATATGCGCTCACCCTTCGATCAGGGGTTGGGTTCATCTTCAACGTTTGTTGAAGAGCTGATCCGCAAACCAGGACGCGGGACAATACGAAAAACGCTCGAAACACACGAAACTTTATGCCCCACATATTTCACCATAACACTTCTTTCTTTATGTTCGAAACAAAATCCTACGGCATATGAAAACAGTATTGATCACCGGCGCATCCGGCAATTTGGGAAAGGCTTCAGTTGAACGCTTTTTGGCGGATGGCTACACCGTGTTGGCCACGGTAACACCGGGAAAAACATTGGGCTTCGAAACTTCTGGAAAAGTGATCACCTATGAGGCGGACCTCACCGATGAACAGGCCGTGGAGACCGTGGTTGCCAAAGCGATCGCCACACACGGCACGCTCGACGCGGCCCTGCTGTTAGTAGGCGGCTACACCTATGGCGGCATTGCCGAAGCCGATGGCAAGACCGTAAAGAAAATGATCGCGCTGAATTTTGAGACGGCCTACAACGTCGCGCGGCCCGTCTTTCAACAAATGGTAAAACAGGGTGGCGGCCGCATTGTTTTTGTTGGCGCAAGACCCGCGCTGAAAGCAACTGACGGGAAAAAATCGCTGGCCTATGCCCTATCCAAATCGCTGGTCTTCAAATTGGCCGAGCTGCTCAACGCCACCGGCAACGCTTCGAACGTTACGGCTTCGGTCGTGGTGCCCAGCACCATCGACACGCCCACAAACCGCGAGGCCATGCCCCAAGCCGACTTCACCGCCTGGGTAGCCCCCGACGCCATCGCCGATGCCCTCGCCCACATCTGCTCATCCAAAACCAACGACTGGCGCGAAACCGTTTTGAAGATCTACGGCCGCGCCTGACAACGTTATTCGCTGCGCAACGAATTCACCGGGTTGGCCAGCGCGGCGCGTATGGCTTGATAGCTCACCGTGAGCGTGACAATGGCTAGCACCGATGCCAAGCTGATCACAAACGTCAACGACGTGATCTCCGTATGGTATATGAAATTCGACAGCCACTGATTCATAAAATAATACGACAACGGCACGGCCACACAAAAACCGATCGCGATCAATAGCGCAAAGTCGCGATAGATCAGCAACAAAATGCTGCGCACATTCGCGCCCAACACCTTGCGCACGCCGATCTCCTTCACCTTCCGCTGCACCGTGAACAGCACGAGGCCGTATACCCCCAGGCAGGAGATCAAAATGGCAATACCGGTAAAGGATTGAATGATCGTTCCAAAATTCTGGTAGTTGGAATATTGGCTTTGCAAACTCTCGTCGAGGAAACTATACTCAAACGCTTTCTCGGGGAAGAGCTTGTTCCAGTCGGCTTCGAGTTGCTGGATGATGCTTTGGCCTTCCGCGTTGGCAAAGGTAATGCTGAGCGTGTTAAATTGATCCGGGTTCAAATCCATCACCAGGGCCGACATCGGCGTGGTGAGGGAGGCAAAATTAAAATCCTTCACCACCCCAACGACTTTTCCTTTTTTGCCCTCCTTGTTTATCGTTTTGCCCAAGGCTTTGTCCGGTGTTTCCCATTTGAATTCGCGGACGGCGGTTTCGTTCACCACATAGCCCTCGGCCGGATCCGTGCCATAGTTCCTGCTAAAGCCGCGACCGGCAACCACTTCCATATCATACGATTTCAGGAAATCATAATCCACCGACATGTTCGCGATGAACAGGTTGTCTTCCGTTGTAAAACCATCGGGAACAATACCCCGGTACACCACACCCAGCCCGGGCGCGCCCGAAGACAGCGTGGTCTGCTTCACACCGCTCAATCCTTCCGCCCGATCGCGGAAAGTTTGCAGTCGCGTGCTAAAGGCCGAGTCGCGCTGACTGAAGATGCCGTTCAGGTTTTGGCTGGCCAATGGAATGTTGATCACCTGCGACCGCTGAAAGCCCAACGGCCGGTCCTCCAGGTAGCGGAGCTGCTTCACAATGAGCAACGACGCCGACAACAACATACACGCAATGGCCAACTGGAAAACCACCAACGCCTTGCGCAAAAATTGATTACCCCCCTCCGAACCGCCGCGTCCTTTCAAAGCACTCACCGACTCGAACTGGGTCACAAAATACGCCGGGTATCCACCGGCCAGCGCCGTAATGAAGGCGAGCAATAACGCAGAAGCCACGAGCAGCTTGCCGTCCACCACTTCCCAAAACACGAGGTGCTTCCCGGTAAGCAGGTTCAGCAAGGGCAACATAAAATGAAAGGCCACATAGGCAATGCCCATCGACACCAGCGAAAACAAAAAACTCTCCGCCAGGAACTGCAGGATGAGCTGATATTTCATCGACCCCAGGATCTTCCGGATGCCGATCTCCTTGATGCGCGTGAACGACTGCGCCGTGCTCAGGTTGATGTAGTTGATGCATGCAATGATCAACGTCAGCACACCGATGCCGATAAAAATATAGATGTTGGCCATCGTGTTGGTCGACGAGGGCTCGGCCAGCAGCGTGCTTTTCAAATGAATGTCCACCACCGGCATGAGTTGAAAGATCTGGCCCACCAGGAATCGCGGCTGTGCGTATTTTTTCAGGAAGGCTCCCATCTCCTGGTTGATGTGATTTGGCGTGGCGCCGGGTTTCAGCAACACATAGGTGTAGGAATGACTAATGATGAAGTTGATGGCCAGGTTGTTCTTCAGCACCTGGGCCGTCTCCGGCGTTTCCAGGTCGAACATGTTGTCGTAGGGCACCAGCATGTTGAAGCGCAGGTGCGACTGTTCCGGAAAATTTTTCACCACACCGATAACCTTAAAACTCTGCCGCCCGCTAAAAATAAGCGACTCGCCAACGGGGTTGGCATCGCCGAAATATTTCTTCGCCATTTCTTCGTTGATCAGCACCGTGAACTTGTCACACAGCGCGCGTTTGGGGTTGCCCTTCACAAAATCGAACGTGAATATTTTGGCGATGGCCGAGTCGGCAAACAGGATGTCCGACTCCTCGAATGCTTCCGGGTTGTTCGGACGTGTGATGCTGACGTTGCGCTGGTACAGCCGCGCGGTCTCCTCCACCTCAGGGAAATAGTCTTTCAGCACCGGCGCAATGGGCGGCGGCGTGGCGGCAATCTCCAGGCCGTTTGGCGCCGTGTAGCGGAAGCGATACAGACGCTCCGCCTTCTCATGAAAACGGTCGTAGCCAATTTCATTCCGCACATAGGTGATGATGAGCAATGCCAGCGTCAACCCGCAGGTAAGACCCACGAAGTTGATGAGCGAGTAGGCCTTGTACTTCACAATGTTGCGAAAGGCCGTTTTAAAAAAGTTCTTGAGCATAGGATGGCGGTTTGGTCTTGAGTCCTTTGTTGCATTCAATTTACGCACTACGAATGACTATCGGCTAGTGACTAACTTGAAGTACCCCGAAACACGTTAGGCTGGACACCCTGCGCGCATGGGCTAACAGGTTCGGTACGTAAAACAAATTTATGAGGTTGTCGGATTGTGACGGAAGGAACCGGAAGAAAGTTGTAAGGCGCCGCCGATGGTTTAGGATGAGGGCGTGCCCCTCCTTCACCGGATCGGGCCCGCCCGCACCGGACGTGTGACCGGCTCTCTATGGAGCGTACCCCACGGGTATATTCGGGTCGGGCTGTCCGCTCTACTCCTCGCCCCTCCGCACCTGCCCGCGCTGCTGCGGGGTGCCGCTCCCATCCCTCACGCAGTGCCGCACACACCACGCGTCTTGGGGCCGGCATAAATACAGAAGGCAAAGCCTTTATTCAAGGGTCAGACGAAAACTAGGTATCATTCAATTCAAAGGTGCTGGCTAAGCATCAAATGGCAATAAGTCTCAGTAAGATATTGATGTTAGCCAGTTCCACCAGGCTCAATCCAACAATGTAGACAACAGTCATCACTCTATTGCCTTCATCATGGTCTACCCATTCTTTAAACCTCCAATAAGCATAACCCACGAACGAGCTTACCGAAAAAATCAAAATCGTCACGGCAAGTGCAATTATCACCCATTCCGGAAATACCAGCTTGTTGAAATTTACGCCTACTAGGAAAATCGTCGCCAAGAACGACCACCCAATATTGCCAGCGCAACTTCGTGAGTTCATCAGGCGCAGTCTGGATAATACGGAGAGCATGGTTATAGTAAATCAATGTAAAATACGCGATTCCACGGAAAGTTTGCAGTTACCGCTCATACTTTATGAACATGTACACGCCTAAAAAAAATTGTAGCTTGCTAAGCAACACGTCAATCAACATCAAACTCCTAAACCCATATCTCCTATGACCAACAGAAGAGACGCCCTAAAAACAATAGGACTCCTTACCGGCGCCACCGTGGCTCCTCAGCTCAGTTTCGGAAAAGAGCAAAAGAAGCCTGCCGGCAAATTCAAATTCTGTCTCAACACCAGCACCATCAGCGGCCAAAAGCCAGGCCTTCAAAAGTCTATCGACATCGCCGCGCGGGCCGGCTACGACAGCGTGGAGCTGTGGGTACCCGAAATAAAAGCGTTCAAAGAAGGCGGCAACTCCCTGAAGACCCTAAAGAAACTTCTCGACGACAGCCACGTCACCGTCGAGGACGCCATCGGCTTTGCCCCCTGGATGGTGGAGGACGACACACAGCGTGCCGCGGGATTTGCACAAATGAAAGAAGAAATGGAGATGATGGCGGAACTGGGATGCACGCGCATTGCCGCACCCTCGTCGGGAGTGAAGGCGGATGTGCCGCTGGACCTTTTCAAGGTGGGCGAACGCTATAAACAATTGCTGGACCTGGGACGCAAGACGGGCGTGATGCCCCTGCTGGAGTTCTGGGGATCGTCGCCCGTATTCTATCACTTCGGCCAGGCGCTGATGGCGGCCGCCGTGGCCAACGACCCCGATGCACGCATTCTCCCCGATGTCTACCACCTGTTCCGCGGCGGCTCGGGTTTCGATTGCCTCAAGATGGTGAACGGAAAACTCATCGACGTCATCCACATGAACGACTACCCCTCCGACATTCCGCGCGAGCAACAAAAAGACTCGAACCGCGTCTACCCAGGCGACGGCGTGGCACCCCTCAAACAGATCTTGACGGACCTGTCGAACATGGGCGGCACAAAAGTGCTGTCGCTGGAATTATTCAACCTCGAATACTGGAAGAACGACGCGCTGACCGTGGCAAAGACGGGACTGGAAAAGATGCGAAAGGCTGTGGCGATGATATAACCTGCGTCCACAAAATACGAAGGCGCAAAGTTTGACACCAACAAACTTTGCGCCTTCATGCATAAATGACTGCCCCTTTGTTTTAGGGCACGTCCACCGCGATCCCGGGAGGTTCTATAAAATCGACGCCTGCACCAAAGTAGCCAAGGTAGTAGGCATTGAGGTCTTCATAAAAAACCGAATACGATCCTGCGTTCACCTCGAACCGCATCGACGGACCATCGTTCACGATCGCCACCCCTTCGTAATGGCAAGGGATGGTGGTAAAGAAAAAGCGCACCTCGTGTTCGGTGATGATATAGCTCTTTACCAGGGTCTTTTCCAGTTGTTTCTCCGACAACCTCCACCCGGCACATTGCTTATCATACTCCGGATAAACCACCGACGCGTGATCCACCTTCTTTTTGTACTCCACGATCTTCACCTTTTTTATATGCAGGGAGTCCTTCACGCGAACAACGCGTGCACCGGTGGCAGCCTCGTGCAACATCACCGTGTCGACCACGGAAGGCACATCAGCTTTTGCAATGAAATGACAGCAACCGCTGGTCATTAGCATTAAAAACAAATACTTCATCATTTTAAGCATACGAGATTAAATTTTACTAGTAGACAGACACAAAGTTATGGCCGCCTACTGCAATTGGATTGCAGTTTGAGCGTGTGCTTTTTTTGATGAAGTGAATAAAAATGAACCCAAATTCTCCTCGAAGCGGATCCTTAAGCAATGAAACTGATCGGAGGAATAGGAGCTACGGGTGCGGATTGATTTTGATTTGGGGATGTAAGGTTTTGCGAAATCGCAGTGCAACGATCTATAATGTTGATGGAGAAACACTGAAAAACTGGCGACAATAAAAAATTGTTGGTAGTGGTTGATCATCAAATGATGTGAGTGGAAGCTCACTTGTTGGTGAAGAACACCAACAAGGGCAGAGGAACACCAACATGGGCGGAGGAACACCAACATGGGTGGCGGGTGATAGCGGCAGAAATTGCTATTGCGAGGGGACGAATAGGTTCTTGAAACCGTCAATATAATTGCCTTGCTCGTCCTCGATGACTTCCCCATACTCTATTACCAAAGTGTCTGCACTCAACTTTGTAATAAATAATTCACTCTTGGCGTCCTTGCCGTACACACTTAGGTTATGATGGGGCGCACGTCTTAAGGGATCGGTAAACAGAATCAAATATGGATTCCTTTCTCCGAATCCAGGAATCCGTACACCAGCGGAATCACTATACCAGCGATAACAAATTCCTGAAAAGCTTTTCCAAGGTCCTTTTTTAAAGGCGTCGATCGGTGGCAGTTGTAGTGTATCCCAAGCGCAAAGCTCAAAAACATACTCATTGGGAAAGAAAGGTTTTTCGTGCTTTTCGACAAAACAGTTATGCTTGTCCAAGGTATATTGATATTTCCACTTTTTCCCGGGAAGGAACGTTCTTAGGGCGGCCAGATCAAACATGTCTTTCCTGATCGACAGGCAGTCATTTTGTTTTGTTGGCTTGTCAACGCGTGGATGAAACAGGACCTTCCCCCACAATAGCAATCCGGCCGCTATAACCCCTAACAAAATCCAGATCGCTTTCTTTTGCATATTTGTCAATCAGACAGGAAGATGCAAAACATCCCACCGTCCCACAACACCTGGTTAGAAAAAAAGCGGAAGATCAGGCTCGCGATACAACGCTTTCGGTGGCTTTCAGGGCGAAGCTTTCGGCCAGGATTTCATACGACCTCAACCGGTCTTCGAAGTCGTCGGCGAAAGTAGACATCACAATTTCATCGGTGTTGAAGTCTTTTGCCATTTTTTCGATCCTTCGCTTCACCACCTCGGGTGTGCCCACGATGGTGCGGTGGCGGTTGTAGAGCACGCGCTCCCATTCGTCGTGGGAATAGTCATAGCCACGCACCGACTCATAGGACGGCGATTCGTCAACCTTTCCCTTCTCTATGCTGAGCAACCGATAGTCCATCACGGCCTGCACGCGGGCGACCTTTTCTTCCGTGTCGCCACAAAAAACAAAAACACCCACGCTGGTCTGCGGCTCGGGTAATTCTGCCGACGGCTTGAAGTTTTGACGATAGGCTTGCAACGCTTCAGGTCCACCGTTGGGATTGATGAATTGGGCAAACGACAACGCCATGCCGAAATGCGCCGCGATGTAGGCACTCTCGCCGCTGGAGGTGAGCATCCAGAGGGCGGGTGCGGTTTCAATATTGGGAATAGCCCGCACGCGATCATGCACCGCGCCGGCTTGCGTGTCAAGATTCAAAAAGCCTTTCAAGTCTACGAGTTGTTGCACATAGTCTTTGGGGCTGAAGGTGTTGGAGGGGTTCAGTAAAGAAGCCGTGAGCCGGTCACCACCGGGAGCGCGTCCTACACCCAGGTCGATGCGGCCCGGATACAGTGCTTCCAGCAAGCGAAAGTTCTCCGCCACCTTCAGGGCACTGTGGTTGGGCAGCATGATACCGCCCGACCCAAACCGGAGGTGCTTTGTTTCGGCCGCCAGCCGGGCGATAAACACTTCCGGCGCGGCGCCGGCCAGCGTATTGATGTTGTGATGCTCTGAAAGCCAGTAGCGCGTATAGCCCAGCTTATCAACAAAACGGGCGAGGGCGATGGATTCCTGGAGGGCCTCTGCGGCGGTGGTTCCCCGGCGGATAGGAGTCTGGTCCAGCACACTTAATTTCAACTTCATTTCAGGATTGCGGATTCTTGTCCGGATAGAACAGTGTAGCGGGAAAAGTAGTTTGGCTGGTCTGAACTTTTTTTAAACGCCGCCCTTGTTGGTGTTCTTCACCAACAAGTCAGCTTCCACACACACCAATCTAGCGCCTATTACGCTAGCGCATTCTCAATAAACGCAAAACTGATCATATGACAAATACTCATATGCACATCCTCCACCCGCGCATAATGTTTGTCATCCACCACCACTGCATAATCTACCAGGTTGGTAATAGCCCCGCGTTGTCCTCCCAGCAAAGCAATCGTATAAACACCGTTGGCCTTGCACCACTCCACAGCCTTCACCAGGTTGGGCGAGTTTCCGCTCACACTCATGGTAAAGGCGAGGTCGCCCGGGCGCGCCAGGTTCATGAGCTGGCGGACAAAAATTTCGTCATACGAATAATCGTTGCCCAGGGCAGTGAGCCAGCCGATGTTGCTGCTAAGCGAGATGCAGCGAAAGCGTTTCTTCATGTTGTCGGACGCGCCTTTGCCAAGGTCGGTGACGAAGTGGGTGGCGCTCATGGCGCTGCCGCCGTTGCCAAAGGTGAAGACTTGTTGTTCGCGGCTGGCGGCTTCCCGGAATTTTTCGAGGATGTGTTCGAGGCGGTCGGCCGGAAGGGCGCCCAGGGCGGCTTGCAGGTTTTGGATGTAGGAGGTGAAATAAGGTTTCATAAAAATTTGTCTTCTGTTTAGGCGTTAAAAAATATTTACGGTTGCCTCGCGGGCGAGCGCCATGGCCCCAAGGGGAACCACGTCCTCTCCACATTGTGCGACGACAACGGGAGGGCCAGGCAAAAATGCTTTCAAAAGGTGTTGATCGAGTTCGGCAGTGATGGCGTCGGTGAGCGCTGGGCCGATCAGGGAAAGTCCTCCTCCCACGACCATGATATCCGGATGGAACAAATGCACCACATGAGACAGGGCAAACCCCAATGACGCGGCGGTTTCTTGAAGAATGTTCTTAGCGGTCTCATCGCCGTGAGCCAGGGCTTGCGAGAGATGGCGGGCTTCTCCCCCTGCCCCTGCCCCTTCCCCACCCCAGGCCAACTCATACAACTTGCCGGAGGGCTGACGTTGGATGGCCTCTCGTATTTTTTTATCGACCGCCCACCCGGAGCAACACGTTTCCAGGGTGGTGCCCTCGCGGTCGAGGCGCAGGTGGCCAACTTCCACTTCACCGGGCAGGGCGCCATAATACAATTTCTGATCGACGACCATTCCTCCGCCGATGCCACTGCCCAGCGTGATGTAGAATACACGTTCCTTATTCTTTCCTGCGCCGAACAAGGCTTCGGCCAGCGCAGCCGCGTTGGCGTCGTTGTCCAGTACGACGGGAACGCCGTAGTGTTGCTTCAATTTCGCGGCGAGTTCAAATCCAGACCAGCCGTTGACCTGGTGCGAGGTGAGGATGCGTCCCGACAGACGATCGACCGGCCCTCCAAAACCAACGCCGATTGCCGTAGGCTCGATTGAGCGCGTGAGATCGTCGAGCAAGGTTTCCATTTGTTTGAGTATGCCTGTGGCGCCATCTTCTTTTTTGATGGTGGCACGGAGGCGGTGACTGATCCGCAGATCGTCGTCGCCGGCCACGATCTGTAGCTTGGTGCCCCCGATTTCAATACCCACATAGCAGCGACCGGACATGATTTTGACAGAGAGGGCTTAGGCTTGTTTTTCTTTTTCGGCGCGCTGAAGCGCTTCCTGGGTGGCTTCCATTTCTTCCAGGTTTTGGCGCAGCTCTTCTTCCTGCGACTTGAGCTGTTCGGTTTGCACCTTGAAGCGCTCCAATACCAATTTCATTTTCTCGTTGTTCTTTACCGACCCCAATGTCGACGCCGTGAGCTCTCCCACTTTCTCGAGGAACTCTACTTGATATTTCTCAAACTTCTGAAAGCCGGCCAGTTCAATCACAGCTTCCACTTTTTCGTTCGCCTTCATCGGCACAATGAGCAGGCAGGTTGGCGTCTTGTGTCCAAGTCCCGAAGTGATTTCGGTGTAGCCCCCCGGCACATCCGTCAGCACCACGGGTGTTCCTTCCAGGAATGCCTGGCCTATAAGACCCTGGCCGATCTCCAATTTCTTGGTGACAAATTTCCGTTTGTCGAACGCATAGCAAGCCGACATGTCGAGAAACATATGGGTCTCATCTTCCAGGTCTTCCTGCAGAATGAAGAGGCAGCCCTGCTGCGCCTGGAGATACTTGGTGAGAAAGGTGAGGATATCGAGGCTGAGGGCTTCGAGGTTGTCCTGGTTTTTGCGCAGCACTTCCGAGAAACGGGCGAGGCCTTCGGTGGTCCAGTTTCGGATCTCGTCCTGGGCTTTGATCTGCTTCAGCCTGTCGCGCATCAGCACCAGTTCGCCGGCGAGGTTGGTCGTGTTGTATTTTTCATTCTCGGACGTAAAACCATCCCAGGTTACGGCAAAATTTCCGTTCGACACCTGGTTGATAAAGTGAGTGGCGGTTTTGAAGTTCCGGATGGAGTCGTCGATCACGTCGTTCTCTCGTATGTCGTCTGTTGCCGTGCCGGGGTTGAACAGGAAGGCACGGTTATTTTCTTCGAGTTTTGAGAATAGATTTTTCCTTTCCTTCCGCTCTTTACGAATGTTCACGATCAGAAAAAGCATCGAAGGAAACGCAATGATGTTGAGGATGGTCTGCACCACCAGCGTCCGGAAGTTGGCATCTTCGTAGGATGCCTGGGCTTCTTCACTGCGGGCATTTTCAAATCCATTGATCGTACGGGCATTGCGGTCGTAGATAAACCAGGCATCGCGTCCGGGATCGGCGGAAAGCGCGGCGTGAAATTCAGTCATGCTGTCGATCTTGATCAAGTCGACCATTTTTTGGGTGCTGTTGATAAAGGCCTCCACACCGGTGGCCATGCTGTCGATGGCTGCGGGATGTTGGAAGCCTTGTTTTTTGGTGAGTGTCCGCAGTTCGGCAAAAATGATGGGGTTGTCGCGAGCGCCGTCGCGGAGTGGTCCGAGCAGCGACTCGTTCTTGGTGATGGCATAGCCGCGCATGCCCACGTCCATGTTGCGCACCACCTGGTTCCATACCTGGCCCACCAAATAGCCCGCCCTTTCGGTTTCGGCCTTCACGCGGGTGGTGTCCTTTAGCACCCAGTCGTTGTAGTATATAATGCCGGTGTTTACGGTGATCAATGCTAACACGAGAATAGCGGAAAAAGTGAGCGCATTCTTCTTGATAAAATCTAGCCCTGCCATACTTAGAAATAGTTAAAGAAGCAGGAAGATAATCTTTTGACGAATTCCATCCAAAACCTGCACCGGCCATTGCATCCGATTTAATTGCCTCCATTCATATAATTTACCTTTTAACGATCGCACCTTGTCGTACCTTCAAGTGTACGTCCAACCTTTATTCTCAACAAATTATGAACCGGCGTGAAAGTTTAAAAGCACTGATGGCCGCCTCCGGAGGTTTGATCGCCTTGCCCGCCTGGGCCAAACAATGGCAAAAGACCGACGTAGCCACCCATCCCTCCACATTTTCAACGGACGAACAGGCGCTGATCGCCTCCACGGCCGACACTATAATTCCGCAAGGCGCCGTGCTGGGTGCCCTGGTGGTGGGTGTTGATAAGTTCCTCCAAAAATTGTTCGACGATTGCTACGAACCCGAAGTCCAACAAAACATAAAAGACCAACTCAAAAAACTTGACGCCGACGCCCGCGCCTCCTACGGCCGGCCCTTCCCCCAATGCACCCAGAAGGAGCGCGAAACCCTTTTATTGAAGCGCTCCACCTCGGCCGACAAAAACGAAACAGATTTCTTCACGCTTCTCAAAACCGAGACCATCCGCGGCTTCAGCACTTCGCGACAAGTGATGGTGAACATCCTGGAATATAACACCGCACCCGGTCATTACTACGGCTGTGTAAACGCATAACGCATGGCAAACTTCAACATCGACTCCACCGAAAAAAGAACCTACGATGCCATCGTCATCGGTTCGGGCGCCAGTGGTGGCTGGGCTGCCAAAGAGCTTTGCGATAAAGGACTAAAGACGCTTGTGCTCGAAAGAGGCCGCGACGTGAAACACGTAAAGGACTATCCCACGGCCGGCAAAGGCCCCTATGAATTCGAATACCGCGGCAGTGTTCCCCTGGAAAAAAGAAAGGACTTTCAACTGGCCCGCTTCGTGCGCGAAGAAACTTTTCATTGGGCGATCCGCGACGACGAGCAACCCTTCATCCAGGAAAAACCTTTCCGCTGGTTCCGTGGCTACCACGTAGGCGGCAAGTCGCTGCTGTGGGCACGGCAAACACAGCGGTGGAGCGACTTCGATTTTGAAGGTCCTCAACGCGATGGCTTTGCCGTGGACTGGCCCATTCGCTACAAAGACCTCGAGCCGTGGTATGCCCACGTTGAAAAATTTGCCGGCATCGCGGGGAACAAAGACGGACTCGCCGAGTTGCCCGACAGCGAAGTGATGCGCGGCTTCGAGATGAGCTGTATCGAACAATACTTTAAAGAAAGTCTCCAAAAAAATTATGGCGACCGCCACCTGATCCAGGCCCGTTGCGCCCACCTCACCGACCCACAGGAAATACACCGCCAACAAGGCCGCGGCGCCTGTCAAAGTCAGACGATGTGCAACCGCGGCTGTCAGTTTGGAGGATACTTCAGCAGCAATGCCTCCACCATCCCCTGGGCACAAAAAACCGGTAACCTCACGATCAGACCCCACGCCGTGGTGCACTCCGTCATCTATGACGACACCAAGGGACGCGCCACCGGCGTGCGCATCGTCGACGGCACGACGATGGAAACTATGGTGTTCTATGCCAACATCATCTTCGTGAACGCCTCCGCACTCAACAGCAACGCCATCTTGCTCAACTCTACCTCGAACCGTTTTCCCAATGGACTGGGCAACGACAGCGGTGTGCTGGGCAAATATGTTTCGTGGCACAACTACCGCGGAAAAGCCAACGCCGAATACGAAGGTTTCAAAGACAAAAAGACCGACGGCCGCAATCCCAGCAACGCCTACATACCGCGTTTCAGAAATGTGCGCAAACAGGAAATGGATTTTCTCCGCGGCTATGCCATCGGCATCGGCGGCGGACGCGGCACCGGCTCCGACACCAACATGATCGGTGATCAATTGCGCGAGAACCTGCTCAAACCCAAGCTCGGCAACTGGCACATCAGCAGTTGGATGATGGGCGAATGCGTGCCCCTGGAAAAAAATCACGTGCGGCTCTCTACAGATCAAAAAGATAAATACGGCATCCCCCAATTGATCATCTCCTGCGAGTGGAGCGAGAACGACGACAAGATGGTGCAAGACTATATTGCCCAATCCAAAGAAATGTTCGAACGCGCCGGCTTCACCAATATCAGCGCCGTGGATACCCAAACGCCTCCCGGAGCCGACATCCACGAAATGGGCGGTGTGCGCATGGGGAAAGATCCGAAGACGTCGATGCTGAACGGTTGGAATCAGCTGCATCATTGTAAGAATGTGTTTGTCACGGATGGTGCTTGTATGACGTCTACCAGTACGCAGAATCCGACGCTGACGTATATGACATTTGCTGCGCGGGCGGCGAATTATGCGGTGGAGGAGTTGAGGCGGAGGAATTTGTAATCAGGAGCCAGAAGCTCGGGATCGGCATTCAGTAGCCAGTAGTCAGTAGCCAGTAGCTTGACTTCGACGTTCAGTGTCGATAGTCAGGGCCTGTAGTTGGGAATCGGCAATCAGTAGTCAGTAGTCAGCAGCCTGTAGCTGTGGAGTCGGTGGTTGTGGGGATTGGCATTCAGAAGCTGGGGGACGGATTGGGGATTAGTAGCTGGTGGGCCGGGTTCGTGGGATTAGATTTTTAGTTGAGTTAAATTACAAATGCAACACTAAACCAAAACATAAACCTATTATGAAAAAAAACTTTGTCTTGTGTCTTTTTGTTCTTGGCCTTTTCTGCGCGAGTGACGTGGTGTTGGCGCAGGCAAATAAAAATGCTTTATATACTGCGCCGTTTGGGGTGCAGGCGTATACGTTTCGCCGGAGCTTTCCCAATGGGGTTGAGGCTACTTTGGATTCCATCAAGCGGTTTGGCTTTACGGAAATAGAAGGTAGTGGTGGTAAGATGGCTCCGGAAGAATTCAAGAAGCTTTGCAACGAACGCGGGATCACCATTCCTTCTACCGGCGCGGGCTATGAGGAGTTGGTTAAGGATGCTGCTGGTGTCGCGCAACGGGCAAAAGCGCTTGGCGCCACGTATCTGATGTGCGCCTGGATACCCCACGAAAAAGGAAACTTCACCTTAGAGAATGCAAAAAAAGCAGTAGCCGACTTCAACGCTGCCGGCAAAATTCTCAAAGAGAACGGCATCACCTTCTGCTACCACACACACGGCTATGAATTTCAACCTTACGAAAAAGGAACGCTCCTCGACTACATCATCGCCAACACCAACCCGCAATATGTCTCCTTCGAAATGGACGTACTCTGGACACACTTCGGCGGCGGCGATCCCGTGGCTCTCCTAAAGAAATACGGCAACCGCTGGAAACTGATGCACCTGAAAGACCTCCGCAAGGGAACCCCGAAAGACCTCACCGGAGGAACATCAACCGATAACGACGTCGCACTGGGCACAGGGGAAATTGACATCCCGGGAATTTTGAGAGAGGCCAATAAAGTAGGGATCAAACACTTTTTTATCGAAGACGAAAGCAACCGGGTGAACGAGCAGGTGCCGCAGACGATTGCTTATTTGAAAAGTTTGAAGAAATAGAATCAGGAGCCAGGAGCTAGTGCTCGGTACTCAGTAGCCAGTAGTCAGTAGTCAGTAGCCAGTAGTTAGTAGCTTAACATCGGCGTTCAGTAGTCAGGAGTAAGTTGCCAAAGATCCTTGTTCAAGGCCATTACTTGGAGCCAGTGAACGTCCGTGACATCTTGAAGTCTGGCAAGGCAAGTTCTCATTATTTAAAATACACACGGGCCATAGTTTAGCATCAAACTGAACTATGGCCCGCGTATTAGTTACTGACTACTGGCTACTGAGTACCGATCCCAAGCTACCGGTTCCTGATTTTCAATTCTCACAATACTGCGTATTCACCTCCGGATTCACCCCCCCGGGGTCCGAAAACGCATAGCCTACTGCTATCTTGCCATGCATCGCCGTGACATTCGTGGCAATGCTAATAATGTCGTCTGCTTTTACGTCGATGGTGACGTGGAACGGTAGGTCTGGGTTGTTCAGGGTCACTTTGCCGGATGTGCCTTGGTAGGTGATGAGATTGGCAACGCCTGCGCCGGATTCAAGGGTAACGCTGTAGACGACCAGACCGTCTGCCGGAGCTTTGGTGGAAAGGCTTAACGGGCAGTTGTAGGTGCCGTCGTCGTCCTTTTTGCAGGCGGAGATGATCATGGCGGAAAGGAATGTTACCGCAAAGTAAGTGAGGGTTCTTTTCATCGGTATCCGGTTAAAATATTAAAATCGGTCGTCGAACATTTCGATGGATACTGATCTTTGTGTTGTCTGCTCATGCATCCATCCATTTGATTGAAGATACAAAACTTTCTTTACGAAAACCAAGACCCAGTGCGGTCGTCCGGCAGAACAACAAAAGAGGCCGTCGTTTCCGGCGGCCTCTTCTTTATTGTTAAATTTTTGTGATCAGTTGTCGATAAAGTTCAACTGCGATTGGGGGATCGGCAAATAATTATTCACGCCTTCCACATAACCTTCTTCACCCAGCACCTCTTCGCCGCGGCCCTGGCGGATAATATCCCAGAGGCGTTGGCCTTCCATGCCCAGTTCTACTTCGCGTTCGTGATAAACGGCTTGCAGTCCATCCGCGATGGGTGTCGGTCCCATGCTCACGCGGTCGCGTACTTGCTGGAGATAGCTTTGCCAATCGCCGCCGGTGTGTGCCGCGGCTTCTGCAGCCCAGAGCAACACTTCCGCATAGCGGATGACGATCCAGTTGTTGGGGTCGTCGCTTTGCAGGCCCCACTCGCTGGGAGGGATCTGGTATTTTTGTCCCATGTAGAGATCGATGCAGGAAGAGAATTGGTTGTCGGCAACCGTTTCGTCGTCGGTTCCGGGCCACAGCACTTCGCCGTCGTCGATGATGGTGGCATCGCGGCGGGGATCGCCGGCTTCGAAACGGTCAACAAAAGATTGCTTGGGACAGTTGAAGCCCCAGCCGTCGCCGTTGTTGCGGCTGCGGGTGAAAATCACAAACTCGTTGCCTTCGTTGTCGTCGCCCCAGGCGTCGGTGCCCGACGGCGTGAACTGGATCTCGAACACCGACTCGATGCCGTTCTCGTGGTCCAGTTTCCAGTTGTCTTCATAGCTGGCTTCCAGGTCATAGTTGCCAGACTGAATGACTTCTTCTGCCATCGCCAGCGCTTCGGGCCATTTCTTTTCGAAAATGTAAGCCTTGCAAAGGAAAGCTTGTGCAGCACCTTTGGTAGCGCGCCCTACATCTTGTTCTCCTTTTTCCAATAGCACACCGGCCGCGGCTTTGAAGTCGTTTTCGATAAAGGTCCACAGTTCTTGCAGGCTGGACTTGGGTAGGTTGTAATTGCCGGCTTTCATCAGGTGATCGACCAGCGGCACTTCACCAAAGATCTTCACCAGCTCGAAGTAATAGTAGCCGCGCAGGAACCGCGCTTCGGCAATCACCTGGGCCTTCTTGTCGTCGTCGATCATTTCCTTGGTCATCTCCGCCACTTTGTCGATCACGCGGTTGCAACGGTTCACGCCAAAGTAGTAGTGCTGGAAGGGAACGGGCAGACCAGGGTTGCCGGCGTTGTATTGAAAGTTCAGCAACGGTTCGATCCACGGTTGGTCGCCGGGACCTTCACCGCCTTTGTAGGCATCGTGACCGAGGATATCGCCGAGCCAAAAAGGAAAATAGTTGGTATCATCCCAACCCAGGATGTCGTAGCATCCCGTGAGCGCCAGGTTGGCCTGGCTTTCGGTCGTAAAGAAACTTTGTTCCGAAACGCTGGGGGCATTGATGTCGAGGAAGCTGTCCGAGCATGACGTCACCGCGATGCAGGCAGCATAGGCGAGAAATATTCTGAATATCTTTTTCATGGTTCTCATGTTCATCGGTTAGAAGGTCAGGTTTAAGCCACCGGTAAAGATGCGCGGTTGCGGATACGTGGCCCGGTCGATGCCCAGGTCGAGCGATCCGTAGTAGCCCGTGCCGATCTCGGGATCGAAGCCCGTGTACTTGGTCACCGTAAATAAATTGGTGGCACCCACATAAAAGCGCAGCGTCTGGATCTTCATTTTCTCCAGCAAAGCCTTGGGCAGGTTGTAGCCCAACTGCACGTTCTTCACGCGCATGTACGATCCCTTTTCCACATAGCGGTCGGAGAACCAGTTGTTGTTGGCATCGGCGGCATTCAAGCGGGGATAATGCGCATCGTTGGTGCTGCCTTCGCCCGTCCAGCGGTTCAGCATGCGCGTGCTCAAGTTGTAGGCTGCATCGGGACGTTCGGTGTAAACCTTTGTACCATTAAAGACATCGTTGCCATAAATACCCTGAATGAAAATGCTCAGATCGAATGCACCATAGTTCAGTTGCGCGTTGAAACCATACGTGAACTTGGGCAATGGATTGCCAATGGTGCCGAAGAAGAGTTGTCCGTCGGACCCTTTCGCATAGCGAATGTCACCGGGGGCTGCATCGGGTTGAAGCAGGTTGCCGTCGTTGTCTACATGGGCCAGCACCTCGGCTTCATTTTGAAAGAGACCATCGGTCTTATAGCCTTGGAACTGTGCTACGGGACTTCCCACTTTGGTGACCGACACATTGCCCTGGTTGCGCAAGGGTGCGTCCTCGATTTGATCGAGACCACCCAAGTTCACCACTTTGTTGCGGAACATCGAGAAATTACCGCCGACTTTGTAGCTGAACTTTCCGCTGGCATTGCTGCTGTAGTTCAAGTCCAATTCAAAGCCTTTGTTTTCCATGACACCCACGTTCTGATAAGGAAAATCCTGTATACCGGTGTGACTAGGCGGCGGAATGGCCACCAGCATATCCTTGGTGCGTTTGATGTAGTACTCTGCCGTGAAGGTCAGGTTGTCGTTGAACAACGCTCCGTCTATACCAATGTTGGTGGTGTTGGTGGTCTCCCAATGCAGGTTTGGGTTGGCCACGTTGGGGAACGTGATACCGTTGGTGATCTGGTTATTGAACGGATACGATTGTCCGAGCTTACCCGGGTTCAAATAACCAAAGGCCGGAATTTTCTCGTTACCGATGCTACCCCAACCAGCCCGCAGCTTCAGGCTGCTGAGGAAAGCAACGTTGGTCATGAAATTTTCCTTACCGATCTGCCAGCCGGCCGAAAACGAAGGGAACACACCATAGCGTTTGTTCACAAAGTTGGACGAGCCGTCGCGGCGGATGTTGGCGGTGAAGAGATACTTGTCTGCAAAATTATAATTAACACGCCCGAACAAAGAGGCAATGCGCTTCATGTCGGTGGGCTTGCCCGTAGAGGTGGCGTAGATGTTCAACGCGTTGTCTACATAGCGGAACTGGCCATTATCGTCGATGAGGTTGGTGACCCGGGTATCGAAATATTCCACGAAGGTGTTATACGCTTCCGTACCGGCGAGCACGGAAAGATCGTGTTGCCCAAACGATTTGTTATAGGTAAAATAATTGGACCAGGTCCAGGTGGTTCCGTTGGTGGAAGAGTTTTGCAACGAGCTGATCTCGTTTCGTTGCGATGTGGAAACCGTATAGACCGGTATAAAATTCTGATCCTTTCCAAACAGATACGTGACCCCGATGTTGGACCGGAATTGCAGCGATTTGGAGAAGTTAACCTCTCCGAACACATTGCCCACCACATTGAATTGCTTGGAGTAAGCATTGGTATAATTGATCGCCGCTACCGGGTTGCTGGTATCCATGTATTTTGTAGAGGCATACGTGCCATCGGGGTTGCGCACTTTGGTGACAGGATCGATGTTGCTGGCTTCGATCAATATCGACGACCATTCGTCGTCTTCGTTCACCTTGTGTTGCGTAGACGACTCCACCGTAAGGTTCTCACCGACGGTGAGCCATGACTTGGCTTTCACCGAGGTGTTGAGACGAACCGAGGTGCGTTCAAAGTCTGTCTTGTTGACAATACCCTCCTGTTTATAATTGTTGGCACTAATGAAATACGTGACCTTATCGGTTCCGCCGGATATGGATAGGTTGTTATTGCGGGTGACGGCCGTGCGGGTCACCTCATTGATCCAGTCCGTTCCTTTTCCAAGGGTCTGGTAGTTCGCAAGCTCGGGGAAGATGATGGGGTTGCCGGCGTTGTTCTGCGCCTCCGTGTTGAGCATGCCCCACTGCGAGGCATTGAGCAACCCAGGTTTGCGCCACATTTTCGAGAAGCCGATATACGAATCGAACGCGATCACCGTGTTCTCGCTCTTCTTTCCGCTGCGGGTGGTGATGAGGATCACGCCGTTTGCACCGCGCGAACCATAGATGGCCGTCGCGGAAGCATCTTTCAATACTTCCATCGACGCAATGTCGGAGGCGTTGAGGAAGCTGATGTTATCCACCGGGTAACCGTCCACCACGAAGAGGGGCGACGAGTTGTTGATGGTGCCCACACCCCGCACGCGGATTTGCACGGGCGTTCCGGGTGAGCCGGAATTTGAGGTCACTGTCACGCCGGAGGCGCGGCCTTGCAGGGCTTGGTCTACGGTGGCGATCGGCATCTTCTTGATGTCGTCCGCTTTCACGCTGGAGACTGCGCCCGTGAGGTCGCTTTTGCGTTGGGTACCATACCCCACGACGACCACTTCCTGCAGCGCGTGCACATCCGGGGTCATGTTGACATTGATCTGTGCACGGCCGTTTATGGGAACTTCCTGGGCGACATAGCCAATGAAGGAGATCACGAGGGTGGCGTTATCATCCTGAACGGAAATTTTATAAACGCCATCCTTGTCGGTGGATGTTCCATTGGTCGTTCCTTTTTCGATCACGTTCACACCCGGCATGGGCTGTCCGTTCTCGTCGATCACGCTGCCGGTAACGGCAAAGGCCACGGTGCTGATCATCGCGATGGCTTCATCAGCTACGGGTGTTGCTCCGTCGCCCGAGTCATCTTCTTCCAGTGTTGAAAAGGATGTGGTGCCCGAGGAAGCCATTTCCCGTTTCTTTTTCAGGACGATCTGGTCGCCTTTGATCTTGTAGGTGATGCTGCTGTTCCTGAAAAGCTCCGCCAGCACATTGTGGATGGTGGAGTTGGTAAAGGCCAGGGTGACTTTGCGCGACGTGTCCACCACCTTGTGGTTGTAGAAGAAGCGGTAGGGTGTTTTCGACTCCAGGATCGTGAAGGCCTCCTTCAGCGAGGTTTCGTGGAAGGAGACGCTGATCTTTTCCCCTGCCCGGGCGGTGTCGCGGGCCTGCAGCGGCAACATACTGAGGGATGCGAAAATCAATGCTAGCATGGCGCTTTTCGTTAGGGTGTGCGTACGCTGCTCTCTGGATCGCCCAAAGTAATGGCGTAAAGTTTTTTTCATAACTTTGACATTAGGTTTAATAAAGTGTTCCATTTTATTATCCGGCCACGCACCTCCTCGAGGGGCGTGACATAAGGTCGGGAGGTGCTCCAACACTTTCCGACTCTTTTTATTTTAGGGAGGTTATGTGCTCATGGGATTCGGGTTAGGATGTTCATTCAGCGCACAGTTTACCCAGGATCGATACCTGGTCGCCTTCGCGGCGGTAGTCAATATTTTCCGAAGCCTTGAACAGCTCCAGCACTTCTTCCAAAGACTTGTTGTCCACGTTGGCCGAAAAGCGGCAGCCCAGCGATCCGGTGTCTTCCACGTGAATAGTCACGTTATACCAGCGCTCCAGCGCCTGCACGATCTCCGACAGGGGCTGGTCTTCAAAAATGAGTTTGCCCTCACGCCAGGCCGTATATTTTTCCGTGTTCACCCGGTTCTCCAACAGCAGTTGCCGCGACATCTTCTCAAACACCACGCGCTGGTTGGGCAACAGCGTCACCGCCTTGGCTTGCTTGCCGGTGGACTCGATGTTCACCTTACCCCGTACCAGGGTGGTTTCCACTTTTTGATCTTTCTGATAAGAGCGCACGTTGAAGGCCGTGCCGAGCACTTTTACGTTGATTTCGGCTGTATGCACAATGAAGGGTTGGGCTTTATTTTCGGCCACGTCAAAAAACGCCTCGCCTTCCAGCGACACTTCACGCACCGGCTGACCGTCAAAGCTGGAGGGATAGCTGAGCCGGCTGTCGGTGTTGAGCCACACTTTGGTCCCGTCTTTTAAGGTGATGAGCGAGCGCTGTCCTTTTTGCGTCACCAGGTTGTTGGTGTAGGCATGGAGAGGGTCCGTGTCGCTGCGGATCCACAACAAAAGAAAAGCACAGGCAACCAGGGCCGTGAGACTGGCCGCGATGGCATAGACTTTCAGGTCGCTGGTTCTCCGGGGTGTTGTCGTGGCTTCGGCTGGTCGCGGCTCCTGGCGTTCGGGTTGATCCAGCGCCAGGTCAATTCGGCGTTTGAGGTGACTGATGCGCGACTCCAGCACATCTTTTTCTTTTACATGAAAGACCAGTAAAAACCGGCGGGCTTCGTTCAACGGTTGCTGTTGGTCAGGATGTTGCGCCTGAAAAGATTGCCAGAACGCATCGGTTTCTGCGTCGGGGTTAAAAACCCAATGTTGGAAGTATTCGT
Organism: Chryseolinea soli; assembly: GCF_003589925.1. Taxonomy (NCBI): domain Bacteria; kingdom Pseudomonadati; phylum Bacteroidota; class Cytophagia; order Cytophagales; family Fulvivirgaceae; genus Chryseolinea; species Chryseolinea soli. The sequence continues at coordinate 7,053,364 of NZ_CP032382.1, forward strand.
CCTTTATAAAATCATCGGCCGAGTAGGTGCTGTAGTTCATGAGGGTTCAGGCGCTGTGTTATCTATAAAAGCACAACCCCTGGCGAGTACCCCTCTTTTTCAAAAAAAATATTTTCAGGAAATAAAACGAACCCCTTTGCGCAGGGCGTCGATAGCTTTGCCAATGAGCTTGTAGGTGGATTTTAGATCGATTTCAAGCACCTCCGACAATTGCTCGTAGGTCATGCGCTCATAAAATTTCAGGTAAACCGCCTCGCGTTGCCGTTTGCTGAGTTTGCCTAACGCATCCGTGAGCTGCTGCTGTTGTTCGGATGCCGTTTGAAGCTGAATGATGTCCGTTTCGATCGACGCATAGAGACCGTCGCCCTCTACCGAGGCCAACGTCTGATGCGTTTGCTCACGATGGGCTGCCGAAAGCACACGCACAATGCGGCGACGGAGGCATTTCAACAGGTAGAATTTGATGTTGTCGGTTTGGGAAAGTTGCTCGCGCCGGTTCCAGAGTTCGACAAAAACATCCTGGATGCTGTCTTCCACCAGTGCACCATCTTTGCAAAGCGTGGCGCCGTAGGTATATAAGAGTCGAACGTATTTCTCGAAGATATAATCCAACGCACTGCGATGGCCTTGCTTCAGCAACGACCACACCACACCATCGATCTCGGCCTGGCTCGTGCCTGATTTAAAAAGAATGGATGCGATGTTCACACTTCCGGTGGCGGAACCCTGCAGGTCTTCGTGCGTCATATCGTTTGGACGGTGGGTCATCAGGTTCTGCAGGTTGCAAAAAAAACCTGCTCGGCAACGAAAAGGTAATAAAAAGTTCACACACAAATCAAGAACCTGTTTTGGGTGAACGTGAAATCGGTTGGTCGAACGGCGTTGATGAAGGCGACAACGTCGGGCGTGTGTTTCGAACACACGCCGTGACACGATCGCGGCAAGTAATCGATTGAATATGCTTTTCCATCCTAATTTCCAACAAATCGCCGGATGCAAACCCCATTGTAACTCCACCCGAATCCTGCTATCTTGACGCGGAAAAAATTAACTGCCTGGCGCCTATGAAAATTCTGGTCTGCGAAGATGATGCTATCGTTTTGAAAGTAGTCCAACTCGCATTGGAACAGGAAAAATTCGAAGTGGTGCTGGCCAAGGATGGGAAACAGGCTTTCCAGCAACTCCAATCCGCCAACGACTTCGACCTGATCATCACCGACATCCACATGCCCTATCGCAACGGCGACGAGATCCTGAAATGGGTACGCGAAGACCAGCAGCGCAAAACGCCCATCATCATGCTTTCGTCCGATGGCGAAGAAGAGGTGATCAAGCTGGCGCTGAAACAAGGCATCAACGAATTTCTCGTAAAGCCCGTCGATGCAAAGGACCTGATCAAGAAAGTAAAAAAACTCCTGAATTGAATCACGCTATCCTGTCTTAAAACTTTTATTACACTCACTTCCCTTGCTTATGCGCGTTGCCACCCTTTGCCTTTTTCTACTCCTCCTGATCGCCCCTGCCCTTCAAGCCCAAACGGCCGACGAGGTCATTCAACGCTACACAAAAGCCATTGGCGGTAAGAAACGCTGGGAAGCCATCAAGACGCTTACCACCTCCGGGCTATATGATTACGGTGGCCTCCAATTCCCCTTTACTTCGTATGCGAAAGCCCCGGATCACTACGCGTTCAAAGTCACGTCCAATGGCAAATACTACGCCCAGGGCTTCGATGGAAAGGGCGGATGGAAGATCGACGTCTTCAAAGACGAGACCACCCCAACCCTACTGGAAGGCGACGCCGCCAAGGCCATGGCCAACGAAGCCGATGTGGAACTGACCGGCAACCTCCTCAACTACAAAGCCAAAGGACACCAGGCGCAAGTGGACGGGAAAGATAGTGTGGGCCATGCGCTTTGTTACAAAGTAGTGCTCACGCTCAAGTCCGGAGCCAAGGAGACTTTTTATTTTGATGTCACTTCCTTTCTGCTCATCCAGAAAACGGCCGTCTCCAAAAACGTTGAGTTGGGAGGCGCACTGTTGAATACACGGTTCAGCGACTATCGCGATGTAAACGGCATCAAAATTCCTTTCCGGTCGGAAAGTGAAACCGGTGGCCAGACGATCCTGACCGTTGTCGTCGATCGGGTGGTGATCGATGCGCCGGTGGCAGATGCGGCGTTTCGCCCCTGAGCGTTCGCCGTCGTCTCACCGATCTTGCCCGATGGCGCCCAACCCTGACCGTTGGCGAACGGCGTGTCTTTTCCATAGCCTTGAATATTTCCTGTCCTGGCGTATTTTAAGGTGGCATAAAGATTGAATATCCAACCCAGACCGGCGCAGGCCGGCCATTCAACCTAAACTGGACCCCCATGATGCTGCGGCACACCCTGCTCCTTTTGTTTCGGAACATCCAACGTTTCAGAACTACATTCCTGATTAACCTCATCGGTCTCTCCACGGGGTTGGCCAGCGCATTACTCATCTATTTGTGGGTACACGACGAAAAACAGGTCGACGCCTTTCACGAAAAGCGCGACCGTCTCTACCAGGTCATGACCAACACGCCCATGCCGGACGGCCTTATTACTTCCGGCACCACGGGCGGCGGACTCCATGAAGCCCTCGTGAAGGAAATGCCTGAAGTAGAGCATGCCACCGTGATCACTCCCGCCCCATGGTTTCAAAAATTCACGGTATCGTCCGCCAACCACGATGTTACGGCGCACGGACAGTTTGTGGGCCGGGATTTTTTCAATGTCTTTTCGTATCCGCTCATCCAGGGCAGCAAAGACAACGTGCTGGCCGACAAACAAGCCATCGTCATCTCCGCTACGCTCGCCAAAAAACTATTCAACTCCATAGAAAACAGCCTGGGCAAAACCGTGGATTGGAAATGGCTGAACCTGAAGCGATCATGCACCGTTACCGGCGTGTTTGCCGATGTCACGGCGCAGTCCACACAACAATTTGACTTCGCGGTCTCCTTCGAAACATGGAAAGACATCGTGCCTGTCTCAGCCGATGTGCGCGGCGGGCCGTTTCTTACCTACGTCGTTTTAAAGGAGGGGGCCTCGCCCGGCGATTTTCAAAACAAGCTGGCCGCGTTTCTCAAACAAAAAGATCCTGCATCGACCGCCACCCTGTTTGCGGCGCGCTATGCCGATACGTATCTCTATGGCGACTATTCCAACGGTGTCGCCACGGGCGGACGGATTGCTTACGTGAAATTATTTTCGCTCATCGCCATGTTGATCGTGGTGATCGCCTGCATCAATTTCATGAACCTGTCCACCGCAAGAGCCTCGCGCCGGCTGAAAGAAGTGGGCATCAAAAAAGTGGTGGGCGCAGGACGGCGAACGTTGGTTGTTCAGTATTTGCTGGAATCTGTGTTCGTGGCCATCCTGTCGCTTATCGTAGCCGTTGCGCTGGTGCAATTGCTGCTGCCGGTCTTCAATACCATCATGGGGAAACAGCTCACCATTCCTTTTGAACCAAACGTGGTGCTGACCATCGCCGCGATCACGTTGCTGACCGGGCTCCTCGCCGGAAGCTACCCCGCTTTTTATCTCTCCGGCTTTCAACCGGCGCGGGTACTAAAAGGGCACCTTGGAAAGTCACTGGGTGAGCTGTGGACACGAAAAGGATTGGTAGCGGTCCAATTTGCGCTGTCGGTGTTCTTCATCGTCGCCGTGATGGTGATCTACCGCCAAGTTGAATTCATTCAAACCGCGCACCTGGGCTTCGACCAGGAACGGCTGCTGTATTTTCAAATGGAAGGGGCCATCGCCGAACACCCTGACGCATTCCTGACCGAGTTAAAAAATGTTCCCGGTGTTGCTCAGGCTTCGAGCATGCAACAGACTATCCTCATGGAATCGTTCTTCCCCACCCCAGGCCTGCGGTGGGAAGGTAAGAACGAAGACGATAAGATCGGCTTCGCGCAACTGCCCGTGAACTACGACCTCCTCGAAACGCTGGGCATTACCCTGGCGGAAGGCCGCTCTTTTTCTCGCAGCTTTCCGGCCGACACGGCGGCCATCATCCTAAACCAAACCGCGATCGACCTCATGGAGCTGAAAAACCCCGTGGGCAAAACGGTCACCCTCTGGGGAGCGCCCGTGCAGATCATCGGCGTGGCCAAGGATTTTCACTTTCAATCGTATCGCGAAAAAGTGAAGCCCTTCATCTTTCGCCTGGCGCCCAAGGAAACCATGCTGGTGATGGTGCGGCTCGAAGCGGGAAATGCTTCTGAAACCGTGAGCCGGATTCACGCGCTTCACAAAACTTTCAACCCGGGATTTACATGGGAATATGCGTTCCTGAACGATGCCGTCCAGGCGCAATATGCGAGCGAAAAACAAGTAGCCTCTTTATCGCGCTATTTTGCCGGGCTGGCGGTCCTCATTTCTTGTTTGGGTTTATTCGCGCTGGCGGCGTTCACGGCCGAGCGCCGGCGCAGCGAGATCGGCATCCGCAAAGTGCTGGGCGCCACGGAAACCGCCATTGTGTATTTGCTTTCTGCGGAGTTTACAAAGATCGTGATCGTGGCCATTGCCATCGCGTTGCCTATCAGCTATCTCCTGCTGCAACAGTGGCTGGATCATTTTGCCTATCGCATTTCACTCGACGCTGTCTATTTTATTTTCGGGGGAGGATTGGCCCTTGGACTGGCGTGGTTCACTGTGGGTTTGCAAACATTCAAAGCCGCACGGATGAATCCCGTGAAAAATCTGCGGTCAGAGTGATACGCTCGATGACGGAGTGGATCGAGGCCTGCTTGCCAGCGCTTATAGAGCATCCTAAACTGAACCCAGTTCCTGGTTGATCTGGCGCACCACGTCGTCGATCTCTTTTGCCTGGTCTTCCACTTTCTCGAAAAAGAATGCGGCGTTGTCCTGGTCCATGCGGTAAAGGTTCACCAATCCCAGCAGGCGTGCCACAGGGCCGCGCAAGTGGTGTGCATTCGTGTAAGTATATTTTAGCAGCATCTCGTTTTGTGCATGCACTTTGGCGGTACGGTCCATCACCAATTGCTCCAGGTTCCGGTTCATCGCATTGAGGTTTTCCTGTCCCTGCAACAGCTCTTCATTTTGCGCTTCGATCTCGTTGGCTTTCTCCACCAATTCCTGGTTCGCGTTGTGAAGGGCGTGGTTGACGGTGTCGTAGCGTGATTTCAGCATCCACGTGATGTACGTGAGGATGAAGTACAGCACCAGGTAGGTGATGCCCATCGTGAGCACTTCCGAGGGTTCTTTCGCCACCCGCAGCTCCGGCTTTTGCATCTGGAGGATAAAGATGCCCGCAATAGACGCGCACGTAATGCCATGCATCACCCGCATCAGAACACCGCGCAGCAGCACCGAAAAGATAAATCCCACGATCAGGATGATAGCCATCGACGTAGTCGTGTTCATGGGCACCGCCAGGCATTGCCAAATCATCGACGACAAGGTGAAGCCGGTTGTAATGAGCACGGAGGTCGTATAGCTTTTGTGCATCAGCAAATAGGACAAGCCACACGCCCCCACAATGATCACATCGATGATGATCGACAAGGTGTCTTGCATATAAAAGATGATATCGCTGACCAAAATAAGAGACGCCCCCGCCAGCGAAATTCGCAACAAGGTTCTCAGGAAAAAGTACTCGATAGCGCGGGAGTCACCCATAAAAGGCGGAATTAGGCTTTACGAATATCAGCATTTTAATCCGATGCTAAAAGAAAAGCACTGCCGTTGCCTTCAAAAACGGTTTGACTCTATGCAGGATTCTTTTAATTTGGATGGCCCTACCCAAATGCCCAAAGCATGAAAAGACATCTGCAACCTCATCACCCTCCTATTTTCACCCGGTGCACCACGCGATGGCTGGCGATGGCAGCGATCGTAACGCTTGGGGCATGCTCCCGCGAAGAGCAACACACCACTTGGTCGGTCTACAAAGCCGACGCCGGCAGCAGCAGCTACTCCGCGTTGACACAGATCAACCGCGACAATGTAAAAGACCTGAAGCCGGCCTGGACGTTTATGCCCAACGACACGCCCGAGGGCTCGCATTTTGGAAAAGCCGAGTGCAATCCCATTATCGTGAACGACGTGCTCTATGCCACCTCCGTGCGACACTGGGTCTATGCGCTGGAGGCGGGCACTGGAAAAAAACTTTGGTCGTTCGATCCGTTTGATGGCGCGCGCGGTGGTGGCATGTACCGCGGCGTAACCTATTGGGAAGATGGCGACGACAAACGCATTCTCCTCACTGCCGGAAAATTCCTGCTCGCCTTGAATGCCGTTACCGGCAAACCCATCCCTTCGTTTGGAGAGAATGGAAAAGTAAGTTTGAACTTAATGCCCGACGATCAGCCAGAGGGTTGGGTCGTGCCCACATCGCCGGGGATAGTCTTTGGCGATCTGCTCATCCTGGGCTCGGAAGTTTCTGAATTGTACGGCGCCGCTCCCGGGTATGTGCGGGCCTTTAACATTCGCACCGGTGCGCTGGTGTGGACCTTTCACACCATTCCGCATCCCGGCGAGGCCGGCTATGAAACCTGGCCACCCGATGCCTGGAAATATGTGGGCGGGGCAAACAACTGGGGTGGCATGAGCCTTGACGAAAAGCGTGGCATTGTCTTTCTCCCCTTGGGTTCGCCCACTTATGATTACTACGGCGCCGATCGCAAAGGGCAAAACCTGTTTGGGAATTGCATCGTCGCACTCGACGCCAAAACCGGCAAGCGCCTTTGGCATTTTCAAACCGTGCACCACGATTTGTGGGACTACGACCTCCCCGCACCTCCCAATCTCGTGACGATCGAGAAAGATGGAAAATCCATCGACGCCATTGCGCAAACTTCCAAGACCGGCTTTGTCTATGTGCTGAACCGTGAGACCGGCGAGCCCATCTTTCCCATCGAGGAACGCAACGTGCCCGCCTCCACCATACCCGGCGAAGAGACGTGGCCCACGCAACCCTTTCCCACGAAACCCGCACCCTATGCGCGCCAGACCTTGACGGAAGGCGATCTTACCGATCGCTCACCCCAAGCCCGCGACTCGGCTCTGGCCCTTCTCAGAAGCTTGCGCTACGAAGGCATGTTCACGCCACCGGACTTGCGTGGCACCTTTATGTTCCCCGGCAGTCGCGGTGGGTCGGAATGGGGCGGGGCGGCCTATGATCCCTCCACGGGATGGCTATACGTGAATTCGAATGAGTCGCCGGAAATTGCGAAGATCAAAAAAATAAAGAAAAACGAGTCGTCGCCCAGTGGGTCGTTCTTTGGTTTGGGGAGGACCTTGTATATGAACTATTGCAGCACGTGTCACGGTGCCGATCGCAAGGGGCGCGAACCAAACTTTCCGTCGCTGCGCAATATCGGCGACCGCCTTTCCCAGGAGGCTGTGTTGAGCAAGATCAAGACCGGCGGCGGAAGAATGCCTGCGTTTGCTTCCGTGGTGAAAGGACATGAAGAGGAGATCATCGCATTTCTGTTCGAGATCAAGAAAAATGAATTTCCAAAAGCATCAGCACTTCTCCAGGATACGACTTCGGTCTATCTGAATCTCACGGCCTACAGTGACTTCGAAGGACCCGATGGCTACCCGGCCATCAAACCACCGTGGGGAACGTTGAACGCGATCAACCTGAACACGGGAGAATACGCCTGGAAGATCACGCTTGGAAACTTCCCCGAGGTGCAAACACCGGGTGGCCCGCCCACCGGCACAGACAGCTGGGGTGGCCCGATGGTAACGGGCGGTGGTCTTGTCTTTATCGCAGGCACCCGGGACAACAAATTCCGCGCCTTCGACAAAGCAACGGGTGCGGTATTGTGGGAAACGACATTGCCCGGGAATGGTTTTGCCACGCCCTCAACCTATACCAGCGGCGGAAAGCAATTTGTGGTGATCTCCGTGACCGGTGAAAAAGGTGAACCGGGCGGCAGGATCATGGCCTTCGCGTTGCCGGACTGACCTGCTTTTATGTTAGCCCGCGGTTGATCTTAAAACACACATCGCACACATCATTTGTGTTTGAATTTCCACCTGTAAAAAAATCGCATCAACGGTTTTTGATTTATATTGAAATGATTTCAATACCTACATCACCAATTTTCATTGTCATGACCTCCTTTCGTTTTAAGAACCTCTCCACATGCCTCGTATTTATGCTGCTTGCTCTCGGAGCGACACCTGTGCAGGCACAAAAAAAAGCAAAGTTCCATGTTATCGCGTTCTTTACAGGAAAACAGGATCAGGCGCACATCAGTTATATCCACGAGGCTCATCCTTGGTTTCAAAAGATGGCAGCGAAATACAATTTCACCTACGACACTACGACAAACTGGAGTAATCTGAACACTGCCTTCCTTTCGAAATACCAGGTCGTGGTCTTCCTTGACACACGTCCTGAAGCGCCCGAACAACGGGAGGCCTTCCAAAAATATATGGAGAACGGCGGGGCTTGGTTGGGCTGTCACTTTGCCGGCTTTGCGTTAACGCCTTCCGCTTATCCTCAAAATTGGGATTGGTATCACAACGTGTTCCTGGGGGCAGGATCTTATGTCAGCAACACATGGCGGCCTGTCTCTGCCGTCTTGCGTATTGAAGCTCCGAAACATCCCGCCACCAAGGGATTGCCGGCAACGTTCAAGTCTGCACCCAGCGAATGGTATCGCTGGAGCAACGACCTGCGCACGAACCCTGACATCACCATTCTTCTATCCGTCGATTCCACAAGCTTTCCACTCGGCACCGGCCCCAAGCCACACGAGATCTGGCATAGCGGCTATTACCCGATCGCGTGGACCAACAAAAAATACAAAATGGTCTACATGAACATGGGGCACAACGACATCGACTACGAGCATCATACAAACGAGACCCTATCGCACACCTTCGGCAATGAACTGCAGGACAAGTTCATCATCAACACCATACTTTGGTTGGGAGAAGGAAAAAAGAAATAACCCTCCGCGTTTTGTAGAAAAAAATAGGCACTGATCTTTCACGCAACGTGTCGGATCAACGCCATCGTGAACTTAACCGGCTTTCTTTACTTCATTGATAGATGCGCACGTAGTCCACTTCCATGCGTTGCGGCCATCCCGTTTCGTCCACACCTTCTTTTCCGCCCCAATTGCCACCCACGGCCAGGTTCATGATGAGGTGAAAGGGTTTGTCGAAAGGCCAGCCTTTAAAGTCGTCCTTCGGGTCGCGCGGAACGGAGTGGTAGACGTTATCGTCGACGATGAAATCCATTTTGTCTTTAGTCCATTCAATGGCGTAGACGTGGAATTGATCTCGTGCATCCGGCACGGCCACTTTACCTTCCTTTTGCGTTTTCTTTATGTGGTTGTAGGCTTCCGTATGGATGGTGCCATGTATAATGCCGGGATCATAGCCTACGTGTTCCATGATGTCTATTTCTCCGCTGGCAGGCCAGTTGCCATACGAACGATCCGATGATAGCATCCAGATGGCAGGCCACGTTCCCTTGGTGCGCGGCAGTTTTGCTTTCACTTCCACGCGACCATAGAGCCAGTCGCCTTTTCCTTTCGTCACCAGGCGAGCGGAGGTAAAAGGTTTTCCTTCGAGTGAATCTCTGTGGGCTTCGATGATGAGCTTGCCATCTTCTATTCGCACATTTTTTTGATCGTGTGTATAATATTCCAGTTCGTTGTTGCCCCAGCCGTTGCTGGCGCCGAGGTCATAGCCCCATTTGGTGGAGTCGGGCGCGCCAGGCTGATCGAATTCGTCGGACCATACAAGTTGCTTTTTTTTCTCCGTACACGCCGCCAGCAGGAACACGGCGACAACAAAAATCCTTGACAGGGTAAAATTCATGTTTAGATTCGGGCGTTCAGTTTAAGATTGATTTGATGCGGGTAAATTACAAAACCATCGGCAGGTTGTTTTATTGAAATACGCGAACGTAGTCCACGATCATCCGCTGCGGGAACACCGTGGTGTCGTCGGGACTCCCGGGCCAATCGCCGCCCACGGCCACGTTAAAGAGGAGAAAGAAGTCCTTGTGAAATGCCGCAAACTGAGTCGGGGTAATGTCGATGGTATAATACTCCACATCGTCGATATACCATTTGATGGAAGCGGCGGTCCAGACGATCGAGAACACATGGAACGCATCATTGAATATGCCGTCGCTCAACGGTTTGTTGCCCCCGGCGCTTTCGTGCCGGCCGGCTTGGTCCCAATGGGCCGTGCCGTATACGGTCTTGTCGCCGGAACCACCGCCGATCATTTCCATGATGTCGATCTCACCACAAGCCGGCCAATCCAGCAGGGTGATGTTCGAACCCAACATCCACAGTGCTGGCCAGATGCCTTTGCCCTTGGGCAACAGGGCGCGAATGTCCACGCGGCCATACCGGAATGATTTTTTGAACTGGGTCTTGATCCGGGAGGATGTATATGCGCTGGATTCAACGTTTTCTTTCTTTGCCTCAATCACCAGATAGCCGTCTTTCAACGCGGTGTTTCCCGGTTGGTAATATTCCAATTCATGGTTCCCCCAGCCGTCGGTGGCCGTCCCGGTCTCAAACGTCCAGTAGTCGGTTGTGTTCAAGGCGACACCGTCGAATTCGTCCTGCCAAACCAGGGTCATGCCCGGATAGCTGGTGGGTGTGCTATAGCCGGTTTGGGGAATGACGAATGCATCGCTCCCGCCGGTTACCGCCTCGTCGCTGCCACAACCCAGCATCGGAAAGAGAGCCGCCATTAAAAAAACCATAACCTCTCGTCTCACAATCTTGTTCATTTTTTTTCGATTTAAACCAACGTTGCTCAAGGTAATCAGAAACGCTTCGTGTAACTAGTCTTCTTTGAAGGCCAGGGAAACGGGTGTATCCGATCTGGAACACCGGGATGCCACGATACAAAGAAATATACAAGCCTGAGAAAACCGCTACCGCCTGCGGAAAACATTCACCCGATTCATCATAGAAGCCTGCCGGATCTCATCTTTGACTTCATACGTTTATCCTGGACCTTGTTTCGCTTGCCAAGGTTGTTTACATTTAAAGACCTGCATCGTTTAGGCATCCCTATGAAAATCTCTTCCACCTTTGTATTCAGCGCACTATTCATTGGCGTCTCCGCGTTTCGTTTTGTGTCTACGGGAAAGCCCTGGCAAAACAAAAGTCAGTCCATCCCCGGCCGCGTGCAATGCGAATTTTATGACGAAGGGGGCGAAGGTGTCGCTTATCACGATGCCGACGCTGTGAACAATGGCAGTGGAAAGCTCAATCCTGCCAACGGAACCTACCTCAACGAATTCCGCATGAGCGAGGGCGTAGACATTTCCTACACAAAAGGAAAAGACATCGACAACAATCCTTATAACACCGTGGCGCCCGAAATGGACCAACTGTATGTGGGCTGGACGCAACCGGGAGAATGGATTCACTATACCGTGCAGGTGAAAGAAGCAGGCATCTACACCGTCGGGCTCATGTATACATCGCACGACGATGGCACCATTGCGTTGGATTGGGATGGAAAGCGCATCTCGAAAGATCTTCCTGTAAAATCCACTTACGCTGCCGGCGATACGATTGCCTGGCGCCAATGGCATCATTGGAATAAAGCGGAAACCTTGGGGGAAGTGACTTTGTCAAAAGGGACACACGTACTCACGTTGCATACCGTGGGGACCGGCCAGATGAACTACGATTACCTCGAATTCAAAAAGCGGTAAGTCCCGGCATTTAGCAACCGACCTGATTTTTCCTTGCACTAGATCAGCGCGGCCAATTCTGCGGTGAGTGCAACCGCCAATTCAGGCCTCCCATGAAATTGCGCAGGTGTGTTTTGAAACAGTTCGATACGCCATTCATTTTTTATTTTCGAGGCCACTAAGGTTTGGATCGCATTGAGGCCCGGATTGATGTAGTTCTCTCCTGCGGGGATCATTCCCGCCACGGCATGCAGCAGGGCCGTGTCAGCATTCGGAAAGCGGACCTCCTTCACCATGCCCACATACGTACCGGTTTGATGATCCTTAAAAACGCGCGAAAGCTCTCCAAAAATTCCTTCACGACCCTTAAGCTCGCTGCCGTCAAAACCGACGGCCCAGCCTTGTTCGTGAAAGAGATCCGAAAATCCCTTCGCACTTTTCGCGTTCCATTGATGAAGCAGTTCCCGGTACAGGTCGTGTACTTGATGTTGCGCGGCATGCGCTGTTTTCGATGGTCGAGTATCCATAGCGTTGACAGTTTAAAATGACCTTAATGCCTTCTTCCCCGAAAATGGCGGGCCAAAAAATTATGGACTGCCGGATAAGTTTTCTTGCGCCCCTGCGTTCTAGTTGTGGAGCACCCAGTGTGGAAATTTCACCCAAGACCAAGGGATTTTTTCCCCGCCGGGCGCCCAAAACACCGTGATGTGGCCGGAACGGCTGGAAATCCCCCCATTTATACGCCATCCAAACTCTGGCACACATTTTTCCCGCTATTCCGCAGCATCACCGTCGCGGATCGCCCCATTCAACGCAGAAACCACTAGGCCACATGGATAACTTCACGTACCCCACAGACTATTCCCACAGGGATATCGTTTGCTTCGCCGAACACGGATGGAACTTCACCTCCGACAGGCCCCAACATTTGTTAAAGCGCTTCGCTAAGGGATTCCGGGTGTTCTATATCGAATCGCCCGTCTTCCATGCCAATTCCGACCGGTATGACATCACGCTCACCGAAGACCAGGTCATCGTTGTTACGCCCAATCTGCAGGGTGATTCCACGCAAAGCGATGCCACCACCCGCTGGCGTGAGTTGCTCATCCGCCTCTTCAACGAAGAGCGGATCGACTCGTATATCTTCTGGTACTATTCGGTGCAGGCCCTCAAAGTGAGCACGCATTTCACCCCGGACCTGGTGATCTACGATTGCATGGACCGTCCAACCGAAACCGAAGAAATGCGCGAGAACGAGCGCGAACTGTTGGACTTTGCCGACGTCGTCTTCACCAGCGGTCAGCGTGTCTTCGAAGCCACGCGCAAACTTCACGAAAACACTCATCTCTTTCCCAACAGCATCGATAAGGATCATTTCGCCACAGCGCGCACCTTTAAGTACGATCCGCCGGATCAAGCCTCCATCGGCCGTCCGCGCTTTGGCTATTTCGGCGAGATCGATCAGCGTATCGATTTTGATCTGCTTGTAACCGTATCAAAAAAACGTCCGCAATGGCATTTCATCCTGGTGGGTGCCGTGGTCAACGTAAGCTCCTCGCAACTCCCCAACTACCGGAACTTCCATTACCTAGGCGCCAAACGCTATGAAGAACTTCCGCAGTATATCGGCGGCTGGAACATTGCCATGATCCCCTTTGCACACAACGAGTACACCCGCTTTATCAATCCGACAAAAACAGCCGAGTACCTGGCCGCCGGCAAGCCCGTCATCTCCTCGCCCATCACGGATGTGATCCGCCCCTATGGCATTTCGGGACTTGTCTCTATCGCCGGCACGGCAAATGAATTTATCAAAGTAGCCGAAGAATTACTTTCAGCCGAAGAGGAAACGAAAAGCAACTGGATGTACAAAGTGGACCACTACCTGGCTGGACAATCGTGGGACAAAACCTGGGGTGAGATGATGGGACTCATCGCAACATTGCTTTCCAAAAAAGCACTGCAGGGTCCGAAACATCTTCAGGAGGCATGGATGCAAACCGAAAGCCTCTTGGTGGAAGAACGCCATGTTGAACATTGACCCGGTTGCCGGTTCAACACACCGGATAGCATTCTCTCTGGTTTATATATAAAAAGGCATCGATCCATCTCTGATCGATGCCTTTCTCTTTTATAGTGATCTCCTGTTACGTATGATCTTCTTCTAAGTCCTCGTGGTCATCCCCGCCGAGGCTATAGGAATTGTTTTCCTCGTCCTCGCTTCCGATGCGCTCGCTGGCGTCATCATCTTCCACGCCGGGAATGTCGAGGTCTTCGCCGGAGAAATCGACGGGGTATATGCGTTTCTTCAACAATTCATCATCCCCTTCGTCGGACTCCAATTCGGTGTCGCCCAAGGCTTGAAGGTCGTCTTTGGTCACATCGGACTCGTTGTGCTTACCGGTGGTCTTGCGCACGGTCTTGACCTTGGATGGATCAAGGGGTTCGTCCGCCGCTTCGCCATCCATGCTCATCTCTACGCGGTTGGCACGGTTCATAATATCTTCCTGTGCCGGATATTTCGGGTATCCTGGAAATTTCTCATCCCCCGCTTTTCCCTTCTTCGTGGGTTTTGCTTGCTTCTTCATATTCGTGTGGTTAGATTATTCCTGTGTCAATATTCATGCCTTTCACGGAATGTGTCGCCCAATAGATCCTCCAGTTTTTGCACGGATCATCGGCAGAAAACGCGCCGGGGGATTTATGCGTTTTCCTCACCGCTCCTGCATCACGGAAAGAATGTTGCCTGCGGGATCCTTGAACCACGCCACATGCGGGCCGCGATCGCCGCGCGAAATATCATCCTGATCCGTTTTAAAATCGGGCTCATCATAGTGCTCGAAGTGTATACCGGCTTGCTTCAACTCCTTGACAGCTTTCTCAATATCATCGACCGGAAAGTTCAGCACCGTGAACGTAGCGGCCTCGTGATTCGGCTTGGGGTAAATGAGCACGTTGTTGTTCTTTCCCAAATGTACTTCAAGGTATTCTTTTTTATCGTCTACGTCCAGATGAAGAACGTTGCCGTAAAAATTTTTCGCTTTCCCCAAGTCGTCAGTGGAGAAACTGCTGAAGGCTTTAGTGATCTTTAGCATGGCTGTTTTGTTTTGGTGAATATTCGTTTTCAGGGAAGTATTCATTTTTCCCAGCCTATAAAACACTCCCGGCGGGCCATTGTTTTTTTTGCCGCACCACCTTTGGGGGATTTTGCTCCGGAACATTTCTTTGTCGGGATCGGCCCGCCAAATGTCGCAATACGATCATTCACATCGTGAACGCCCGCTATGTTTACATCATGAATGTACGCTATACCCGAACCAATAAAAAGTCATGAAACAAAAAGAAACCTCAAGCGGGCAAACGGACCCTGGACACTACGATGTCGCTGGACGGCTACGCGGCCGATCCCGATATCAGCACTACCCAACCGATGGGCGAAGGTGGTGAACGGCTGCACCGTTGGATCTCTGACAAAGAGGACCGAAACCGATGACGCTTCGCTGGCCGAGACGGTCGACACGTCCGGCGCGTTCATCGTGGGGTGGAAGAACGTGTTTCGGGCCATCGACGTGGAATGGATATCCCGGTTCAATGTCATTAAATAACAACCCGGTGCAGGCTTGGGATGGTCTGAAAAATAAATTCCCCCTTCGTTGTCGATAAAAGATAAAGACAAGGTGGTCGAATTTATTTTCCACAACCCTGATCTTTTCAACGGCCAGGGCATACCCGGAATCGGCTATCTGCGCCGCTTAACAAAAAATAAATACAAACGCACACGGGATTTCTAAAGATGCGAATAGTTATCTTAGGTAAAGTTAACCCCCTCTTCTATGAAATCCCCCAACACCGTAACAAGCATGCTGCTCCGGCGTGCCACATCAAGTTTTCCATTATGTTTCCGCCCCGATCTTCCATTCTGAAACAATCAGATCACGCTTTCAAGTTTGTCTTAATTCATAAATAAAAAACCCCTCGCCATGAAAAATCTAAACGCCCTCACGAGTGTGCTGGTCTTGGTATGCTTCGTATGTTTATCGTCTTGTTTCGGTCCCGGTCCTTCGCCACAAAAGCTTCGTATCAAAACGTTTGAATGGGAAAACATTCTTTACCGAGCCGAGTATGATGCTTACGGTACGTTGACCAAATTGAACGGCACCGACCGTGACATTATCTTTTTATATGATGAGAACCAGAAGCTTTCTCAGATCGATATCAAGCTCGATGGTCAGCCTGCGCCAAACATACGCTTCACGTTCGTACAAGGTCCCTTGGGAATTACGGAAGTCAGCACCGCGAATACGGATTACTATGGAATCGATCAGCCGCACGGCCATGTCACCATTCACTACCTCTCGCCCACCAAACTGTCGGGGGTCGTCGAACAGGAACTCAACGTCGATGAAGACGGCAACACCACCGTAGGCTTCGAGCTCGACCGCAGGTTTGTCTACAGCGGCAACAACATTGCGCGGGTCTACTGCGTACCGATCTTTACAGAATTCACCGGTTCAGCCTATGATCACAAATCGAATCCGTTTATGATGCTGGCGGACGCCGTGAACAACCCCGCGTTTTTTCCGATCGGATCGGTCAATTTCCCGGTGGGCTCATACAACATTCCTTTGATCAGCGTGTATTCAGAGAACAATCCGATTAAAGGTGTATATCAAATTGAAGGTGCTCCGATCACAGCAACCACCCATGAGTTCAACTATACCTATGACGGCAACCTCGTGAAAAAGATCGTCTGGAATGCCACCTACCTGGGCGACCCCACACAAACCCGCGTATTCAAATTTGAATATGAATGGGCGCGTTGCCGGCCGCACGAGCACCATGGCCATGAATAGTTCATCGCTTACAAGATGTTAAAAAGAAACAGGCGCCGGGATTGTTCTTGGCGCCTGTTTCTTTTATTCGTTATGATGGGTCGGTTTAGGACGGTCATTGATTGGGATCAAAATCCTTTCCGTCATCCGTTGAATCGGCCGGCATATCGCTGTAGCGCGAGGGGTCCAGCGTCATGTCGAGCGGCGTGGAGGGACGTTTGAACTGGCCCTTCTTATATTCAAGTGAGCGGTCGGCATAGACCTTTTGCATATACCGGTCCCAAATGGGACGGGCCGTAGCGCCACCTTGACCCAGGCTCCAGGTTTTGTAGTGGATGCTGCGTTCGTCGCCCCCTACCCAGGCGCCCGACACGAGGTTGCACGTGATGCCCATAAACCAGCCATCGCTGGCGTTGCTGGTGGTGCCCGTCTTGCCGCCCACTTCATTGTCGCCTTTGACTTCCTCGCTCAAAAAATGTGAACCGCCGGTTTTCTCCTCCACGACTCCCCTCAGCATGTACACCATCTTATAGGCCGTATGCTCACTCATGGCCTCTCCGTGGATCTTGGGCGAAAAGCTTGCCACGACGTTGCCATTTTTATCTTCTATACGCGTAATGTAAAAGGGCTCGGTGTGAATGCCCAGGTTCACGAATGTGCTGTATCCTCCCACTAGTTCATAAAGTGAAACATCGCTGACACCCAGGCATAGCGTTGGAACGGGATCGAGGGGACTTGTGATTCCGGCGCGCTTCGCAAAATTCACCACGTTGTCGATGCCCACCCGCTGCAATAGTTGGGCGGTGATGGTATTCTTCGATTGGGCCAACGCTTCCCGCAACGTGAGCCACTCTCCTGTTCCATATTTGCCATCGGAGTTTGCCGGACGCCACGTTGCGCCACCGGCTACCGTGAAGGTGGGAGAAATGTCCTGAAACTTTTGATTGGGGTTGTAACCTTGCTCCATGGCCGTGCCATACACAAAAGGCTTGAAGGTCGATCCCGGCTGACGTGTGCCCTGCTTCACGTGGTCGTACTTAAAATACTTGTGACTGATGCCACCTACCCAGGCCTTCACCGCTCCCGTGTGCGGGTCCATCGACATGAAACCTGTGTTTAAAAAGCGCTTGTAGTAGCGAAGCGAATCCATGGAGCTGAACACCGTGTCGCGCTCGCCATTCCAGGTGAAGACGGTCATTCGCTTTTTGAGGTTCAGCATGATCTTTACTGAATCGCCACGCTCTCCGTATTTGCGAATGAGGTAGCGATAATAATCCGTTTGCTTGATCCGCGATTCGAGAAAGCCGGGGATCTCGCGCTTGTTGTCGTCGATCCAGGGATTTTGTCCTTTCCAATGATCGTTGAATTTCCTTTGCTGGATCTTCATTTGTTCCGCCACCGCTTCTTCGGCATAGCGTTGCATGCGACTGTCGATGGTGGTGTAGATCTTCAACCCGGATTCCCACAGATTGTAGCCATTCTCCTTACACCATTTGGCAAGCTCCGGGGTGATTACGGTCCTGAAGTAGGTTGCCAATCCCTTGTTTTGGTTTTGCACGGAGAATTTCATGTCTATAGGAAGGGCTTTCACGGAATCATACTTTGCCCGCGACAGGTAACCATCCTTGAACAATTTATATAGCACCGTATTGCGTTTGTTCAAGGAGGCTTCAGGGTGATCTTTCGGATTATAGAGCGATGGTGATTGCAACATCCCCACCAATACCGCTGACTCCTGTACGTTAAGTTTGTCGGGTTGCTTATTGAAATAGGTCTCGGCAGCGACCTTTATACCAAAAGCATTGTTATTAAAATTACAGGTATTGAGATACATCGCCAGGATCTCATCCTTCGTAAAGTGCCGCTCCAGGTAAACAGAGATGATCCATTCTTTTGACTTCCGGATGAGCCTCTGTGGAATTCTTCCCAGCTTCGCTAGAGGTCCATCGAGTTCCGGATTTAGCGTGAAAAGATTCTTGGCCAATTGCTGCGTCAGCGTACTGCCCCCTCCGATCTCGGACGACCGAAAGGTGAGCGCTCCAATCACCGCGCGGATCAACGCCTTCGCATCCAGGCCGGAGTGTTCCTTGAAACGAATGTCTTCCGAGGTGACCAGCGTCTTCACCAACACCGGCGACAGTTTATTGAAAGGGACCTGGCTTCGATTGTAGCTGAAGTACCGACCTAAGGAAACCCCATCGGCCGAGATCACATCCGACGACAAGTCGTTCTCCGGATTTTCGATGGACTTCAGGCTGGGCATCCCGCCATACAGCCCGAGGAAGTCGTACTTGACAGAAACAATGTAAAGGGGGCAACCTACCGTGATCAAGAAAAAGAATATCCAGATCGCTTTGACGGCGCGGCGAAACCAAGGGCTGCGGTGCTGAAGCAGTTCCTTGATCTTTGCGGGTTTTCTAACGGCCATTCGGAATGAATTTGCCGTAAGTAAAGATTTTAACCGCAAAGGCGCAAAGCCGCGACGAAGGTCCGATGTCTATTCCGCAGGTATTTTCGGGAGGGCGCTGCGATTGGCCGTTTTTATGCGGCGGGAAGCGGCTTGACGCGGGGACTGTTTTGCCTCCCGGCGATCCTTTTTTCTCCTCCCCCACCAAATGCAAAAGCCCGTGATGGGCAGCGACGCACAAAGCAGGCCGGCACAAAACGCGAGTATCTTGCCGGGCAGGCCGATGATAGCACCTGTGTGAATGTCATAGTTCATGCGTAGCAGTTTGTCGGCCGCGTTGGCTTCGGCAAGCTTGCCATAGACGTGATCAACTTCCAATTCTTCCAGCGTGTAGGGATCGAAGTAACGATAGTCCGTCTTCCAATAGGTTTCGTTGTCAAAATTGACCGTCACGACGATGGGCGATGCCTTGGTTTCGGGCACATGCACCTCCATGACCTGTGCGCCGGGATTCTCGGCTTTCATTTTCATCCAGATCCGATCGCTGGCGGGCAGACCGGCCTGCGCGACGGCCGTAGAATCGACCATAGGTTCGGCATAGAACAGGGATTTCGTTCCTCCCGCCAAGGCATGTGCGCCCTTAGCAAACCATTGAAAGCCCCACACCAAACCCGTCAACGCCAAAATGATCGCTACCCACGATGCATAAAAGCCCAGCACATTGTGAAGATCATAGTTCTTCCGTCGCCAGCGGGCACTCCATTGGATGGAGAAGCGTTGCTTCGCGGCCTTGCGATTCTTTGGCCACCAAAGCACGATGCCCGTGATGAGCATGACCACAAACACCAGCGTGGAAACGGCCACCACAGGCTGACCAATCGCCGGCGGAAGCCACAGGTAATAATGACCATCGAGTACAAAACGGAAAAAGCCGGCGTTCTCGTTGCTCACTTTCAATACTTCACCCGAGTAGGGATCGAGGTACACGAAGTAGTAATATTCCGGGTCAAGATTATAAAAGATCACCTGCGCCGAACGCCCCGCGACGGAATACAACACGGCGTGGATCTTCTTCCCCGGCAATTCTTTTTCAGCGATCGCTTTCAGCTGCGATGGCGGCAGCACCGGTTTGTTCTGGGCCACCGTAAATCGGTAAGGCTGCATCGCATTCTGGATCTCGTCCTGGAACGCATACAAGCACCCGGTGACCGCAATTATAAAAACCACCAGCCCGGACGTGAGTCCGAGCCAGAGGTGCAGCCAACCAATAATTTTACGAAACCAACTTTTTTTCTTTTCTGCCATCTGTGCAAGCGTTAAAAGCGATAAGCCACGTTCAACCGGAAGTTGATGGGCGCTTCCGTTTGCCAGTAGAATTCTTTCTTGCCATCAAAATTCAGATCGTAGGGCGAGCCGCTAAAGAGGTAAGCGTCCAGAATGTTGTTCACATTCAAGCCCACGCTAAAGCTTTCGTTCTGCCACGACACGGCGCCATCCAGGCGGAAGTAGTTGGGCAGCGATTGGTTTGTGCCGTCGAACACATACCACGACGAGCGCTCGACCTGCCATTGGTAGCCGGCGGAAAAACCGAGGCCTTTCAAGGCACCGTTGCTAAAGCGGTAGTTCAGCCATGCGTTGGTCACGTGCTTGGACGTGCCGGGCACTTTTGTTCCGATGTTTTGCTCTTGCGTGTCTTTGGTCACTTTCGAGTCGGTGAGGGCGTAGTTCAACACCAGCTCCAGGTTTCGCACCACTTCGCCGCGCACATCGAATTCGATGCCTTTGGTTTGGGTTTGCCCGATTTGCTTGGAGTAGACCAACTGACCGGTCGTTGGATCGGGATGGTCCGTATCCAACACCAGCACGTTGTTCTTGGTGATCTGATAGGCGGTGAGGCCGGCATTCCATTTGCCATTCATCCAATCGCGTTTCACACCCGCTTCCAGGTTGCTGCCGGTGATGGGATCAAATTTCTTCCCGGCATAGTCGTGACCCGGGTTGGGAAGGAAGGCTTGGTCATAAACACCATACAGCATGGTGTTGGGCGTCAGGGAAATGCTCACGCCCACGCGGGGGGTGAATTTGTTGTCGTCGGTGCTTTCGGAATACGGGTCGGCGTTCTTGGCATTCGTATAGCGTCCAGCCAAGGTCAGCCGCACTTTGTTTTCCAGGAAGGCCATTTCGTCCTGCACGTAAATGCCGGTGGTGCTTTGATTGTAGTGCACACCGCGTTCGCGGATCGACTTCGACCGGTCATAGGTCGGCAGCGCCGAGGCGGGCACCAGGCCATATACCGGTTTATAGATGTTGAACGTATCGCCCCCAAGCGGGCCACCCTGACTCCAATCGGCGTAATAATCTTTATTGCTCAGGTCAATACCGGCCAGGATGCGGTGCGTGATGTTGCCTGTGCGCTCTTCTCCGTTCACAAAGAACTGACCGATCTTCGAAAGCCCCAGCGCATCCCAGATGGAAGCGCCGCGTTGCATATTGCCTTCCGGTGTGACCGAACTGGGCCATAACGATTGGCCTACCTGCTTGTAGTTGTAGTACGCCAGTTGGCCGGTGAAATTCCAACGCTCGTTCAGTTTATGTTGAAAGATGGCCAGCACATTGCGGTCGTTGATGTTGGTGGGATCCAGGTTGGGTTCGGCTGTTGTAAAGTTGCGGGGAAGGTCGCCATAGCCGTTTGCCGAGAAGGCATAGTTGGAACCGATCGCACTCATTTGCGAGAACTGATGTGTGTATTCCACGGTGAGCGAAGTATTGTCGTCGAACAAGTACTTGATGACCGGCACGATGGAATAACGGTTGTTGGATTCAAAGTCCCGGTGAGAGCCCTTCAACTGGCCCATCACGTTGATGCGGTACAGCAGCTTGCCGTCCTTGGTCAGCTTGCCATCCAGGTCCAGCGCGGTGCGATAGGTATTGAAGCTCCCAAGGGTGAGCTGTACGCTTCCTTTGTTCACACCCGTAGGCTTCTTGGTCACCACGTTGTAAAAACCACTCGGTTCACCCGAAGCCAGCATAAAACCTGCAGGACCTTTCACAAACTCGATGCGTTCTACCATGCTCATGTCCTCGGCCAGCGGGCCCCACGGCATCTGCACGTTCATGCCGTTGCGGAAAGCCGTTACCTGCGAGCCGCGCATGTTGATGTAGGCATAGTTGTCCCAATGCTCCAGTTTGGTAACGCCGCTCACGTTGCGGGTCACGCCCTCCAGCATGTCGAATACCTGCTGGTCGTTCAAAAGTTGTTTGCTGATCACCTGGATGTTTTGGGGCGCTTCCAGGATGGGCGTCTTCAGCCGGAGCGAGGGCGACACGGCATCTTCCTTGTAACCGCGGGTGGAAGTGACCACCACTTCGTTCAGCTCCTTTTCGTTTTCGTGAAGCGTGATCTCAGGTACCTGGGTTGTTTCATTTGCCTTTACTTCGATCTCGACTTGTTGAGGTTCCAACCCCACAAACGAGATGAGCAACACGTGCGGGCCGGCTTGTACTTTCCGGATCTCGAACTCGCCTTTGGCGTTGGAGGTGGCGCCTTTGCTAAGGCCTTTCACGGCGATGTTGATGTATTCAGCGGGCTGTCCGTCGGCCGTTTTTACGCTGCCGCGGATGTTGCCCGTCTGGGCCCAGGCGCAGGCGATGGTGAGCACGAAAAGCACAACGTGGAGGACACTGTGACGGGGAGTAAAATATTTCATTTGACGTTGTTTAGTAGGAGATAAAATCAGGTACAAAAGTAGATTCAATACCCTACCGGAATCAATCGCCTGAAGGAGTGGATTTCATATACCCTGTGCGAGGTAGTGCCCGGCGCTACAGAAAAAACAGAGACAAGGCGAATCGGTTCGCGTGGTCACGGCGCGGTTGTAATCGAAAGAAATTAAAAAATTTACTTGGGTCTGATCAGCCCAAAGTCCATCGCATAAATGACAAACTCGGTGGGCGATTTGATGTTGAGCTTGCGGATGATGCTCTTACGATGTGTATGGACCGTGTGGGGGCTCAGGTGGAGGGAATCGGCGATCTGTTGTGTCGATTGGCCGGCAGCCAGCAAGGAAAGGATCTCCGTCTCACGCGTGGTCAGCAGCGACGGGTCGGCCGCGGGCGCTTCGGGAGAAAAATGTTTCTCCATGATGATGTCCAGGATCTTGTGGCAAAAAAACTTCTCGCCCTTCGACGTCGACTGCACGGCCATGATCACTTCCTCGCGCGAACATTCCTTGGTGAGGTAGCCGGTCACTCCCAACTGCAACACCTCCAAAATAGAACTCTTCGAATCGTCGGACGACACCACCAGGATGTGTGGGTTGGACGCTGAGCGTGCCACATCCTGCAGGTCTTCGATGGTGACGTAGCCTGGCAGGTTATAGTCGGCAATCAGTAAATTCGGTTGATGGGTCTCGACGAGGGATAACAATTCCTCGCGGTGGGGTACTTGTCCTACAATTTCCAATTCCTCGCGGTCGGACAACAAATGGACTAGCCCTGCCGCGGTGAGCGCCTGGTTATCGGCCAACAGGATCTTGTATGGGGCATGCCTCACCTTATAGGGATTCTAAAAATTTTATCAACTTGTCGCGATCATCTTGCGAAAGCGTCCGCACAAATTCTTTCGACGCTTCAGCTTCACCGCCATGCCACATGATGGCCTCCAGCAGCGTACGGGCGCGTCCGTCGTGCAGAAAATTTTGATGACCGTTCACGATGCGCGTCAGGCCGATCCCCCACAACGGCGACGTACGCCATTCCACGCCACTGGCATCAAAGTCGGGGCGATTGTCGGCCAGGTTAGGACCCATGTCGTGCACCAGCATGTCGGTATAGGGAAAGATCACCTGGTTGGAGATCTCCGGGAACGCCACATCGGTCTTGGTGCGCAGACGTGGCACGTGGCACTGTGAACACTTTCCATCGGTGAATAATTTTTTGCCTTGCAACACCCCGGCATCATCGGCCGCACGGCGTGCCGGCACACCGAGGGTGCGGATATAAAACGCTACAGAATACAACAAGCTATCGGAAACTTCATATTCATCATCACGCCCATCGTATTGGGGCTGGCCGGTAGCCGACTCGTGGGGGAAGACAAAGTTGGTGATCCCCATGTCTTCGTTGTACGCACCGGCCGATTGTTGCAGCAGCGAGGGGTTCGCGGCTTTCCATCCAAATTTTCCCAGGGTCATTTTACCTTCCGCGACGTTCCAGGCATAGTTGGGTTTCCCGGAGATGCCGTCGTCGTTCCGGTCGTCCGGATCCGCCAAGGCGAGGATGTCGGCTTCGTCCACGGCCTCCAGCAAGCCCAGGCCAAACACGGGCGGAGCCACGCGGGGAGAGAGCATCACGCCGGCAGGCAATGTCGTGTATGGATTTTCTAACGTGTACGTAGGAAAGCGCAACGAATACGGCGTGCCATCGGCAAACGTGTAGGATTGTTCCGTGTAGTCAATGCGCACGGAAGCTTCGGGCTGCGCACCAAAGACGCCGCGTTGCTGAAGTTGTCCTCCAAAACCCGGCACGGGATTGGGTCCACCGTGTGCATCTGTTCCCGGAATGCTGATGCGGATGAGTAAGGATGAAAGTTGTTCGCCGGGCAGCGGCGGCTTCCCCCTCCCATCGTTGATGTGACACGACGTGCACGACACATTGTTGAAGATGGGGCCGAGGCCGGGATTTTGTGGTGCTGGCGCCGTGACAAAGGTTTGCCCGAAAGCCCCGTCGCCAATGGAATGTACTTTTTCACGCGCCGCCGTGAGGTGCGGAAAAGCCGTGCTGAATCCTCCGGCGCCATTGTCAAAAACCGTTTGTGATCCCCCCGAGAGCCATTCGCTGTAGTCTGAATCGTTCAGCGCGTCCGGCTCCACGCAGGAGTAGATGGAGACGATAACCCCCACCACCATCAAAACCTGTATGAAAATTTTATCCTTCCTCATCGCTACACGAGATTCCCGTGAAATGCTTGTTTCTTATTTTGTATGCTGCTGAACAAAAGGCAACAGCTCGGTCTCCAGGATGTCTTTCAAATCATTGATGGAGCTCATAGCCGTTTCAATTTGCATGGCTTGCGTAGTGATCGCTTTTCCAAACGGATCGGTGATCTTTCCGAGCGCGTTGATGGCATTGTCGATCTTCAGCTTGATGTCGCTGTCCAATTGCAGGTTGTATTGACGCACGATGTCCTCGAGGCCTTTGCCATCGGCGCTGTATTTGCCGAGGTATACATCCTGTACGCCTTTGATGTTGTTGGTAAAATCGATGATGGAGTTTTGCGCGAAGGGCGATTCTTCCAGGGAAGGATCTTGCGCGGTGAAAGGTTCATCCAGTTTGCCGTTGGCCACTTCGTCGCAGATGCCCGCCATGGCGTTTACCAGTTCCTGGTAGGCTGCCAGTTGCGTGGGATAAGTTGCATTGCCGGTACCGGCGGTCGTGAATATCGTGTGATAATTTCCGGAAACGGAAGGCTTCCAGGAGTTGTTCGCATCGGCCGTGAGCGTCTTCAGATTGAGGGCAAGGGCCGTGAGGTATTCCATGTCTCTCTCGGAGAGGTCGGCGGCTTTCTTGTTGCCGTCTTCGCCAAAGATCAGGTATTCGATGGGGTGAAAACCTTTCAGGGCGTCGTCGAGGTTGTTGATGTAATCTGCGGTGAACTCGGCGCCACTGTTCAATTGGGCGTTCAGGTCATTGAAGTTTACCGGCCAGGTGTCGATGTGTGGATCGATGTCTTTGGTGGAAACGGGGCCGAACAGGAAGGCTTCCGATTGTTCCCAGGCCTGACGGGCTTGCTTCCAGGTGGTGCGGGTGGCCGCTAACTCATCGTCCGTAGCACCATTGGTTCCCAGGGCCACTACCTGGTCGTAGAGTGTGCTGGTCTTCGTCGACAGATCGCTGTAAACCGCCTGGGGAAGATTGGCGGAAAAATCCAGCAATACCTGCGTATTCAATTCTTCATTTACAGGCGAGGCATTGTCGTTGTCAGAACAATGGGACAAGCTCACGAGCGCGGCACCGGCGAGCAGATACTGTAGATATGACTTTTTCATGATGATATGAATTAGGAATTAAGATCGATAGTGAGCGCTTGATCGGATAAGGCGGTCTTGAATCGTTTCAAGGGCAGTGGTGCAGGTTCCTTGGTCACGTTGCCGTCGAGATCGAACGTGCTGCCGTGTTCCGGGCAATACAATCCGGTCTTGGTGGCCGACACGGGATTCTCGCGGTGGGTGCACTTCATGTAGAGCGCATTGTATTCTTCCGCACCTTTTTTCACCAGCAAGATGTCGTACTGCACCTGCATGTCGCGCACGATTACCAGGTTGGATTCGGCAAACGACGTGAGGGGCACCTCCACGGTTTTCTGACTTAGGTTGGTCTTATACACCGGCAACGACGAGCACGAGCTGAGCTGTGAAAATGTAAAGCCCAGCGCCACCGTGCCCAGGCAGGTGGTGCAGGTATCTTTCAGAAACTCTCTGCGTGTCTTTTTCATGGTACTAAAAGCTATAGCCTAAGCCAATGTTGAAAAATCCGTTCGACGTGTAGTAGGGAAGTTGCTGCGGGAAAGGTGTCACGATAAGGTCCTCGTTGCGCGGCTGTGTCTTGCGCAACACATAGTCCACCTTGATGATCACACCGGTCACCGGCTGGTAGGTAACACCCGTCACCGTATAGGTCTTGTGATTGATGCCGTTCTTGATACCGTTGGAGGGCACGCGGTAGTTCAGGTCCATAAATTCCTCGCGCACAAACACGCTAAGATTCTTGTGCACCTCGGGATTGATCAACTGATAAAAATTATAACCCAGCTCTGCGTAATATCCCACCATCATGCTGGGGGTGTTGTTGGCATAGGCGCGGTTGATCTCATAAGCATCGGGGATGCCCACCACCGTGGCCAGCGCTTTGAAGGCCACGCCATTCTTGTGATACTGCGCATCCGCTTCACCCAACGCTACGGGTGTTCCAAAAACACCGGATTGAAGTTGCAGACTATCGGCCACACGCGGAGTCAGCCCCGCGCTGCCACCATAATAGCCCGACATCTGAAGACGCCAGCTCTTAACATAGTACAGTGCCGAAGCCGTCACCGCCAGGTTAGCCGCCGAGGCGTTGCTCCCCTCCTGGCGTCCTTCCTTGATACCCGAGCCGTTCACAAAGCCTTTGGAGCTAAGTCCGTTCATGATGGCAAACGAATAGTTGAAGCCGGCAATGGAACGCACGCGTCCATAAAGCCCCACCCCAATCTCGCGCCACGTGGCCGGGATGATGAACGTCTCCACGAAGGGGCGGTCGTTACCGTTGAAGGTGGTGGGCAAGTGGTTTTCGTTGGTGATGCCAATGCGGGGAATGAACAAGCCGGCTTGTATGTACATGTCGCGGTTCACGCTGAACTTCAGGAAGAGCTGCTCCATGGAGATCTCACCGCTGGGCTGTCCGCCAACCACCTTCGCGTTTTCAAGCTCCAACTCCGAGAAGAAATAAATGCGGTTGCTGAATTTATGTCCCACAAACAAGACGTTGCGGGTAAGGTTGGCCGTTGCCGTTTTCAGACGAAAGTCGTACTCGGCCTTGATCTGGCCATAGCCGGAGAGTACGGTGGTGTTATTGGACCGGATCAGCCCTGCTGAAAGCGAGTCTTCCCGGGTTAAGACCTGGGCCATCACTCCGTGTAAAGAACTAACAATGAGGAGGATAAGCAGTAACTGCCGTTTCATAAACCGTAACATACGCCTTAAATAGAGCTGCAATACTATTTCTTATTTAGATTTAATCCAAATACACGGAACCAAAATATACAGGTAAAACGGACTTTTGCTACCTTACCTGAAAGACGAAGGATATGAAAAAACAGACCTACACCCCCGCCCGGTCCATTACGCCGGAGATTGAGACGCTATTGAATAAACAGATCGTTATGGAAGGGAAATCATCGGCTGCCTACCTCTCCATGGCCTCCTGGTGCGACACCCAAGGCTATGAGATCTCGGCCGAATTTCTCTACAAACATTCCGAAGAAGAGCGCCGCCATATGCTCAAACTGTTCCGCTATGTGAACGCCGCGGGCGGGCACGCCCTGCAACCCGAGATCACGGGCATCAAACACGAATTCAAAAGCCTGCGCGAAGTTTTCGAGCAGGTGTTATTCCACGAGATCGAAGTCACTAAGTCGATCAACAACATTGTCGACCAATGTCTCCAGATCAAGGACTTCGCCACCTTCAACTTCCTGCAGTGGTACGTGAACGAACAGCGCGAAGAAGAAACCCTCGCCCGCCGCGCCGTCGAGATCTTCGACATCATCGGTGAAGAAGGTGTTGGTTTGTTTATGATCGATCAGGAAGTGGGTAAGCTGGAAGCGTATGCTGCTCGTGTGTCGGGGAAGATCGGGCCGGATAGAGGCTAGTGCTTTCGTAGCGGGTTTAACCGCAAAGGCGCAAAGGGCGCAAAGAAGACGCAAAGGTTAAATACAAGACTCGCGCTTGTTGGTGTTCATCATCAACAAGCGCGTTTGCATTTCTTTGCGTTAACTTTGCGCCCTTTGCGCCTTTGCGGTTAAACTTTTTTCTCCCCTACAACATCCCACCACACCAACCTAAACTCATTCAACATCATCGCCGTAGCCCCCCACACCGTCTCCCCTTCCAGCTCAAAATGCGGCGCCAGCATCCGGATCTTCCCCGCCGCCAAGATCTCTTTCTCCGTCACCGCATCCTCTTTCAAAAGATCGCTGACCCTGCACGCCAAGATCCTCGCCACCTCATACTCACTGCGCATAAACGCCGGAACCACCGGGCTATAGGCCACCACCGGCGTCACCATAAAATTGCTGGGGATCACAAAGAAATTTGTCAACGTCCCCAACACATCTATTCCCTCTAGCCCTACCCCGATCTCTTCATGCGCCTCCCGCAGCGCCGTCTGAATTCCGGATTCACCAGGTTCGGCCTTTCCGCCCGGGAAACTTATCTGCCCGCTGTGTGCACCCGGATATTCCTGTCGCTTGGTGAGTGGGAATTTCACCACGCCGTCTTCTTCGTACAACAAGATGAGCACACCTCCCGGTTTAGGAGGGAGCCGGTGACCAAAGTCGGGCATGGGCTGCCCTACCGGTGTTGCCCTGAGTGGTTCGTGCGCCGCGGGCCCGGGCAACGGGAGCTGCAGCCGCGCTTTCAATTTCTCAACCCATTCCATGCGTGCCCAAGTTGGCAAAAAAAAAGAGGCTGCCGCTTTCGGGTGGCCGTCTTTTTTATTGGACGGGGGAAGTGCCCGTCAACACTCGGACTTTTTAAGGGCGAACGCGAATGATCGTCTTTCCGTTGATCCGATGGGTCGAATTGAGGGTTGCAACAGCGTCGTTGAGAACAGATGTATTGCCGATGTTCGCCCGCAGTCGTCCCTCGCGCAGTCGCTGGACGATCTCACTCAATTGGCTTGGAATGGCTTCAACGACAAAGTCGATTGTAGATCCGTTGGCAGGCCGGGCTTCGATCGGACCCGCGATGGTCACCAGGGTTCCCCCAGACCTGATCAAGCTTGCGGACTGATTGGCAATAT
The DNA here is from genome assembly GCF_003589925.1 of Chryseolinea soli. Classification (NCBI taxonomy): domain Bacteria; kingdom Pseudomonadati; phylum Bacteroidota; class Cytophagia; order Cytophagales; family Fulvivirgaceae; genus Chryseolinea; species Chryseolinea soli. The sequence continues at coordinate 7,082,851 of NZ_CP032382.1, forward strand.
CTCCACCGAAGACATCGAAAACCAAATCGACTCCGCCGACGTCTTGCAACTTTTCGTTTTCAAGATCGACATACGCTTGTGCACCAAAATCGAGCGCCGTCTGGCGGCCGTTTGCGCGTCCAGTACCGATGACATAAGCACCGGCTGCGCGTGCGAGTTGCGTTGCCATTGAACCCACCACGCCGGCCGCACCATGTACAAGAACGGTCTGTCCTGCCCTGAGGCGGCCGTGATCGAATAGCCCCTGCCATGCGGTGAGGCCCGGCATCACGAGGGCTGCGCCAACCGTGAAGTCAACATCGCTCGGCAGCGGCGCGAGGTTGCGCGCCTCGACGGCTACATACTCCGCCAGTGTGCCGTCGCGGTACCAGTCCGTGAGGCCAAACACGCGCTGTCCTATGGATAGCCCCGTTGTTCCATAGCCAAGAGAGGTGACGATGCCCGCCAACTCGTGACCGGGGATCGATGGCGTCCTGTCACGGCCGGCGCGATCGATCCAGGTCGAGGGCCACGTCAGTTCATCGCCTGTTATTGCCGAGGCATGGACCTGAACGATAACATCATTTATCGCTGCTTGCGGCTCAGGTCGTTCCACAAGCTGCATCCCGGCCTTTCCCGCGGCTTGATCTTTCACTACGATTGCTTTCATAACACACCTCCTTTTTTGCTCATCAGCAAACACCCACTTGACGACGTGTTGTTGCTGCACAATCTTAATTTCATCATGATCTTAACATTTAAGTTGTACAAATGGCTTTTTGAATCTGGAATAAAATTAGAGCTTAATTTAGGTGCTTTGGTGGACCAGTTTCAAAATACTAAGGGGTCCAGTTGCCACAGAGAACTATACGACTCAGTAACGAAAACGCAGGCTTTAGTAGTTAGTACATGGTCCTGGGTCGCTGCTGGTTGGGTTCTGTCGTGTGGAACCTGGCGGCGTGGTTTGTTTTGGGGAAATAGCGTTGGCAAATGGGAACACATGAATTGACAGGTGACTACTCCGGCCGAAACCATACACTCACTAAAAATACAATTGCAGTATCGCAACGGCATGGAGGTTCGCCGGTGCGCTCGTTAAAAAATTTTCTTTTCTTCGAAAGCCCTTGCGAAGACGGTTGGGTGTTGCCCAACAAAGAAATCTCCGGGCCGACAGCGGTGTCGCACCCGGAGCTTTTCCCTATCTATCCCAAACTAAAACTACTTCTTGTCCCACCAAACATGTCCGTTCAAATCGTTGCTGCCCCCAAGGCGTTGAACGGCCTCGTTGTAATGCTGCGTGTTGTTTTGCTGTTCCTGCGTCGGATATCCTTCGCGCCGTGGGATCTCGCGCCCGTTGTTATCGGTGGGCGCTTGCAGGTCGGGGTAGCCGGTCCGGCGCCATTCGGCCCACGCTTCGTAGCCGTTCATGAACAAATGTACCCACCGCTGGTAGCTGATCTGCTTGATGGCGTTGGCGGGATCATAAGGTATGCCGGCTTGCAGCATCATGTCGCTCACGCCCGTATCGTCGTCGTTGTTCCATTGCATCACCGAGTTGAGGATGGCGTCGTTATAAAATTGTTCGGCCGCCGCATCGCCGCCGCCGATCCATCCCAGCTTAGCCGCTTCCGCTTGTGCAAACAACGCCTCGGCAAAGGTGACGATATAGACGGCCGTTGTCGGCTGCCGCATGGCGTCGCCCAGCATGGAAATGTTTTCTTTTTCATAGATGCCGGTGTTCACTTCCTCGCCGGTGAGGCCATACATCAGGCCCACATAGTCGCCGTTGTCGTTGGTGTTGGCAAAGGTGGGCAGCCGGGGATCGCCCACGGGCTGCATGTAGTTCACCAAGGCTTCGCTGACGGCATACCAATAACGGTTTTGCTGGTCGAACACATCATACCAGGCATTCCAATTGTTGGCGTCCGACAAATGGCGATACACCAGGTTGTCGCCGTTGGATTCCAGGATACCGCGATCCAGGGCTTTGTTGAATTCGGCCTTGCCCTTGTCGGCAGCGATCTTTGACAATCGCAGGGCCATCAACATGTGGATGGTGTTGCCCAGCTTCTTCCATTGATCCACGTCGCCGCTATAGACGATGTCGTTGCTGATGTCGCCGGCAACGAATTGGGCATCGGCTTCGTCCAGCAGCGCGAAGAGGGAATTGTAGATGGTTTCCTGCGTGTCGTAGGCCGGCGTAAAATTCTCGCGTCCTTTCAAAGCTTCGGTATACGGCAGGTCGCCCCAGCGGTCGGTGATGTACCAGAAGAAGTAGGCTTTCATCACTTTGGCCACCGCCAGTTGGTTTGGGATGGGGCCTTCGTTGGCGTTCAGCGTAGTGGACGTGATCACCGCCTCGATGTTCGCGAGCGGTTCGGAATACCAGTCGTAAAAATTATAGAACACATTGTCATACCGCGAAAGCGTGATGTACTCCGCCTCGGACCAGTGTTGCACATACAAGTTGGCCGAAGCGCCGGAAGCCGTCTCCGGCAAGTGGCGCATCGCTTCTGCCAGCAACTGCGTGTTCGACGCCGTGCTGGGCTTGTTGGGGTTCTTGTTGATGTCGTCGTCGAAGTTGTTGCAACCCGACACGACCATGAGCACAAGAGCGATGAGATATATTCTTTTCATGTGGATCTGCATTAAAAGGAAACATTTAAACTCACACCATAGGAACGCACCGTGATCAATTGACCGGTCTCCAGCCAGCTGATGGGCTCGCTGCCGTTGGCCAGCTCTGCGGGGTTCAATCCCTTGGGCGCTTTTTGCCAGATCATGAGCGGGTTGCGGGCTATGAAGCCCACGCTCACCGAGCGCACCGGGAGTTTGCCCAGCATGTCGCGTGAGAAGGTGTAGGCCACTTTCAATTCGCGCAAGCGGATAAAGGAGGCATCATACAGCCACTCTTCATAAATGTCGCGGCCGAGATTGTTCCGGTAATAGGCTTTGGCATCCACGAAGGTGGTCACTTCCTGACCGGTAGTTTTTGAGATGCCATTCACCTGCACGCCACCCCCCTCTGCAACGGGGTCCCTAACATTTTTTCCATTTTGATTGATGGCGGCGGTTTCCACGGCTTGTCCCGATTTCACGGAAAGCATTTTGGTCCAGCTAAAGAACTGACCACCGGCCTGGAAGTCGATCATCGCATTGAGGCTCACCGGGCCATAGCTGAACGTATTTTGAAAACCACCGGTGTAGTCGGGCAACACCGTGCCAAAGTTGTGGTTGGTTTCATAGAGCGGCAGGTTGTTGTCGCCCAGCAATATTTTTCCCGTAGCAGGGTCGCGCGCATACGCCTGGCCGATGAGATTGCCATAGGCCTCTCCGACGTGCGCGTTCACCGACACCGTGCGGCCTGCATAGGTGTTGCTGGCGATGAGGAAGTTGTTGATATCGATGGTGCCGTCGTTGTACAGTTCTTTCACCATGCTGCGGTTGCGGCTGATGTTGAAGGTCATGTCCCAATTGAATTTGCCGCTGCGAATAGGCGTGCCCATCAGGGCAAGCTCAAAACCTTTGTTCTCGATCAAACCGGCGTTGATGATGGTGGTCGTGTAGCCGCTGGCGCCCGACACGGGCAAGGTGAGGATCTGGTTTTTGTTGCGCTGCAAATACAACGTGAACGACATGCCCACGCGGTTGTTGAAGAATTTCAGATCGAGGCCGGTTTCATACGAGTTGCTGAATGAAGGTTTCAGCGTGGGATTGTTCAATTCATCGGGCACGTACAACGAATTTACCGTGCGATCAGGATCCGCATAGACAGTGCCTACTTCATAAAAGTAGGTGGTCTGATACGGCTTCAGGTCGCCTCCCGCCATGGCATAGCTCGCCCTAAACTTACCGAGGCTGAGCGGTTGCCAGTTCAACAGTTCACTAAACACGGCACTTCCCGATACGGAAGGATACCAATAGGAATTGTTATTTGTGGGCAGCGTCGAAGAGTTGTCGTTGCGCAGCGAGGCGTCCAGGAACCACGTGTCCTTGTAGCCCAGCGACACCATGGCGAACAAGCTGCGGATCTCTTTCTCGCGCAGAAACGATTCCACAAAGGGGCGATCGACCGAAGCGGCAATGTTATAAAAGCCCGGCGTCGACAACCCACCCGCTGTGCGCTGGAAGAGGTAGGTATATTTCTGGTGCATCAGGTTGGCACCGGCATTGGCGTTCAACGAAAAGCTGCCCCAGGTTTTGGAGAATTGTGCCAGGAACTCATAGTTCATTTCCTGGTTCTGATATTTTCCAATCGAGTATTCCGACAAATACCGTCCGCCCGCCGCCGTCCGGTTGTCGATGTTCTGTGTGAACATGTCCGAGCGGATCGTGCCACCCAATTTCAACGACGGCAGCAATTGATAGCTCAGCGCCACATTGCCAAAGTAGCGGTCGCGGCTGTCCTGCGAAAAATTTTCATACGCATCGAAGTAGGGATTGTTCCAGTAGAGTGCCTCCGTGTCGATCGTACCGTCGCCACTGGGGCTGCTCAGGTTCCAATGCAGGAACGAGCCGTCGGGATATTTATAGTTCTTCAGTTTCTTCATGTCGATGCTCCGCTGAAACCACTGATTGAAATAGGTCGTGCCATAGTCATAGCCCTGGGGTGGACGTTGACCGCGGTTGTTGGCGTAGTTGAGGCTGGTGGAGACCGTTAATTTGTTCGTGATGTCCATCGATGCATTCAATCCCAGGTTGTTTCGCTTCAGCCACGTATTGGGTTGCACACCCGACGTGGTCGTGCGGTTATAGCTGATGCGGAAAGAGGAATTGGCGCCGCCGCCGCTCACGGAGATGTTGTTGTTCTGCGTGTGACCCAGCTCATAAAAATCTTTGATGTTGTTGGGGTGTGGCACATACGGTGTGGTCTTGCCATAGTCGAAGTCGTCGGGATAGAAGCTGTAGAACTGGCGCACGGGGGTGCCGTCCATTTTGGGTCCCCAGCTTTCGTCCACGCTGGTGTTGGCATAGGGTGTGCCATCGGCCAGTTTGCTGAACGTCTGGGTGCTGCCCCCGCCGTACAGGTTTTGGTTGGGCATGAAGTTGCCGGCTTTCTCCACGGAGAATGCGCCACTGTAGTCAACGTTCACTTTGCGGGCGCCGCGCGATCCTTTTTTGGTCACGATCATGATCACACCGTTCTGTCCCCGTAAACCATAAAGCGCAGAGGCGGCCGGGCCTTTCAATACGTTGATCGATTCAACGTCGTCCGGGTTGATGTCCTGGATAATGTTGCCATAGTCCTGGCCGTTGCGTTCTGAGAAATTCTGGTTCGACATCGGTGTGCCGTCCAGCACGATCAGGGGTTCGTTGGTGCCGTCCAGCAGGTTCACCCCGCGGATCTTGATCTTTTGCGTGCCCCCCATGCTGGAACCGGGCGAGCCGGTGACCTGCACGCCGGCCACTTTGCCAGACAAGGAACCCAGCACGTTTTGTTCTTTGGTGTAGGTAAGATTCTGGCCTTTCACCTCCTGCGTAGCATAGCCCAGCGACTTCTCTTCGCGGGTAATGCCGAGGGCGGTGACCACGACTTCTGTCAAGGCCTGAATGTCCTGCGTCAGCGTCACATCGATCACCGAGCGATTGTCGATGGATACCTCTTCGGTTTTGAAACCGATAAAAGAAAACAGCAACACACCGCCGCCATCGGGTACGGTCAGTTTATATGCGCCATCGGCGTCAGTGGTCGTGCCGGTGGTGGTGCCTTGCAACACGATGCTCACGCCCGCCAGCATGCCCCCTTCGCCATCCGACACCTTGCCGGAGATGGTCTGGTCAATGACTGCAGGGCGTTCGTCGTTAACGCTTCCCTGTTCTTTGCGAACGATGAGGATGTTCTTGCGGATCTGCCTATACGTGAAGGCAGTATTTTCCAGCAGCAGCGACAGGGTTTCAGGAACGGTGCGCCGCGCGCTGGCCAGGGTGAGGTGATTGATATTTCTGATTTCTTCGTTGCGATAGACAAAGCGGAACGGCGTGAGGTTCTCGATCCGTTTCAGAGCCGTTTCCAGCGACTCGTCTTTCAATTCCAGTGTGATGGTCGTGGCGTTCTCGGCGTTCTGCCCATGACCGGGCGTGGCCAGCAAAACGTCGATGCTGGTCAGTAAGATCGCCAATAAGAACACACTGATGCGCATAAGCTGTCGTAGATAAGGGTTCCGGAACCACCGCGCCAGGTTTCGCGCACGCCCGCACGGCCGTCCTCCTTCTGCTTTTGATACAGAAAAATTCATACTTTTGATATGTTTTAAGTGATGCTGAATTATTTAAAACAGCCTGCCACCGATGCCAGTCGAGTGGCAGGCACATTTTTGGACCTCCCTGCCCTGGGCAGAGAGGCACCAAGCACTACGAGCTTAGGTTAAGTATTCTTTTCATATCGCTTAGGTTAGGTTGGTATCGCATCAAGCCTGGTCTTTAACATCCGTCTCCCTTTATCAGCATATTCCCCGCTGCGTCGCGCAGATAGTTCGCACCGTTGAATTCACAAATGATCTGCAGGATCTGATCCAGGTCTTCGCCATGCAGGAAAGTCGCCGTGAAGCGACAATGCCGGGTCTTCTCGTTTTCAAAACGGATGGTCACGTGAAAGCGCTCTTCCAATTGCGCGGCAGCTTCTTCCAGGGTAATGTCGTCGAAGAAAATATCACTGGCCTTCCAGGCAATGGCGGCGTTGCTGTTTACGTTGCGCTGGTAGCTTTGCCGGCCCAACTTGCGGAAGGTGATCTGTTGGTTTGGGGTGATCACGCCCAGGGTCCGGTCGTCATCGTTCACTTGCACTTTACCGCGGGTCACGGTCACGACAATACTATCCTGCTCATCGTACGCTTTGATATTAAAGGCTGTTCCCAACACGGTGGTGGTCAATTTCCCGGTGCGCACGATAAAAGGCTTGGACACATCGTGTTTAATATCAAAATATCCTTCCCCTCTCAACAGCACCTCGCGGTGTCCCATCCCTTCGAACGATGCTGGATATTCCAAATGGCTTCCGGCATTCAACACCACCGTGCTGCCATCGGGAAGTTTTAAAAATTGATGTTCGGTGGCGGAAGGCTGCGAAGCCTGGGCAATGAGTGGTGATTCATCTTTCAGCGAAGTCCTGCCATACCAAGCGGCACCGGCCAGCAAGGCCAATGTAACGGCCGCGGCTACTTTCATCCAGGTGCTGAAAAGCGCGCGTTGTTTTTGAAGGGGCTGCGCGAAGCGGTGATCGGAGGCCGGTAGAATGCGTTCCAATATCCGCTCCGTTTTCTCGGCCGATAGTTTTCCATGCTCCGGAAGCTCTTCCCACAATTTGTCCATCAAGGCTTGGATCGCCTCGTCGCTGGCAGGTTGGGCCAGGGTTTGCATCAATTCCTGTTTTTCAGCGTCGGAACACGTATCGTCTACATAACGCTGAAAAAGATACAACAACCGCGCTTGATCCATGGCTTCCGGGTTTAGATATACCATTAAGACAACCGGCGAAGCCGTCAGGAGTAGTGAGAAACGAAAAAAGTTGAGGAATTATTTCCGGTGCGAAAAACCCGCACGAATTGACTATCCTAATCCAATTTATTCGAACCAGGAAACCAGGCTCAACAGCCAAAGGCCCATCGTGCTGCTGAAATGGGTCTTGATGGTGCGCAGCGCTTGCTGCATGTGGGTCTTCACCGTGAGGCGCGAAATGTTGAGGCGGTGCGCCACTTCTTCGTATTTAAGACCCTGTTGATGGCAAAGGCTATACACCTGCCGTTGTTTGGGGGGAAGCCGGTCGATCACGCGATCGAGCAACCGCTGATAGTCCTCATAGATCACAGCCTCCTCCGTTTCTTCATGGGTTTTCACCAGCACTTTTTCCAGGGCTTGCCTGGCATGAGCCTCATGCGCCAGGTGTTTCAACACATTGAAGGTATGATTCCGGGTGATCGTGTAGAGATAGGAAGGGAAATAATCAATGGCCGAAAGACCCTCGCGATGCAACCAGATTTTCAGAAAAACTTCTTGTACGATCTCCTCTGCCGTGGCGTCGTTGTGGGTAAGTTTTAAAGCAAAGGCATGCACCTTGCCCGCGAACCGGTCGAAGAGCTCGCGAAAAGCAAGCGGATCACCCGAGGCTACGAGATCAACAAGATTTTTCAGTTTAGGTTGCATGCTTTCCCGTGCTTGCGCAACATTAAGGTAATCTAAACTTAACGAAAAAGGAAACGGCACACAAGACCAACGCCGGTTTGGGAGGCGCTTTACACGCCGGCTTTCGCAAAAAAATCGGATCTCAATCCATTGCGGGGAATATTTCCGAATCGCCGAATTTTAACGAGGACACACGATGGATGCGTTCATCCCAGGTCAACGACAAGCGGACGGCAACTTGTCCGCCGGCATTTCACCCCGTGCCACGGCTTTGGTGTAATAGGAACATGCACCCTTCGCATCGCCCGATGCCCGGAGGGCGTCGCCCAGATAAATATAGATGCGGTCGATGAAAGGGTCCATCTCCTCGGCCTGCTTGAACAAACGGATCGCCTCTTGGTCCTGGTGGGTCTTCAGGTAGTAAAGGCCTTTGTTCCGGTAGGCCCAACCGTTGTAAGGATCCAACCCAATGCTCAGGTCAATATCCTTGCGTCCGTTCTCCACATCACCGGTCAGCAGCGCGATGTAGCCGCGGTTGTTCAAAAAGAAGGGATCACGCGGTTGCAAGGTCAGCGCTTCTGCCAACTGCTTCCTGGCGTCGTCATATTTTTCCAGTTCAATGTCCACCATCGCCAACGCATTGTAGGCATTGGCTTCTTTGGGATTCAGGCGTAGCGCGTGTTCAAAGTGCAGGCGCGCGCTGTCGTATTGTTTTTTATAATAGTACACCGTTCCCAGGTTCACCCAGATCTCGGCATTCTGGCTGTCCATCACGCTGGCCATTTTGAATGCCTCTCGCGCACGATCGAATTCCCGCAGCCGGGTATGGATCAAGCCCTTTGAAAAATAGGCAACGGCCGTGTCGGGTTTATGCCTGATCACATAGTCAATGTCTTTCATGGCCCGGTAATATTCTTTCAATTCATACGCGGTGTTCGCGCGATTGAAATAGGCATCGAGGTAGTCGGGGTGACAAGCAATGGCATGATCATAATCGTCCAGTGCCTCCCGGTATTTCGATTTGTTGAAGTGCAGCGTGCCCAGGTTGTTCCAGGCATCGGCAAAACACGAATCGAGTTGCAGCGCCTCCCGCAGATAATGCTCAGCCTCATCCGCCTTCTGGTTTTTGATCATGTCGTTACTCTGCAACAAGAACCGTTGCAACCGGGTCTCCTTGCTATCGCTGCAAGCCAGCAACAACACACTCAACATCATGACAATCCCTTTCTTCATAACCATTGAAACTATAAATCCATTTTCTAAAATCGCTCAACCTAAACCCACTCCACTTAACGTCCGTTCGTAAACCTCAAGAGCGTTGGTGTGCTCGTAATCAGGCGGCCCCCCTCGTTCCTCGGGTCGGGCTATCCGTTCCAAGTCCGTCCACCCCTTTACTCCCCCACTCGAAGATCCGATTAAGCCCATTTGTTGGTGTCCCACCAACAAATCACTTTCAGCATCCCCACCGCACTTCGGGCTTTCCACTACTATCCCTGGCCGGTCCCCCGCGACAAACTCCCCGCAAGCTAACTAGCGTACGGTTCCAAAACTAAAGACAACAGAATGAAAAATGACCTTTTTCCTTTTTATCCCAGCCAAAATTTTGAGATTAAAGAACTATTTGATTTCTTAGCACCCGCAAATGAGAAACGCCATCAACAACAGCAACCACCACCATCATCATGTGAAGCACACGATGCGTGGCACGGCTGTATCTTGATCAATCATAAAAGATTTTCAAAAGGCTTGTCACCACGTGTGGCAAGCCTTTTTTGTTTTACTAGTTAATGCTGAATAAAAAATGAACACCCTACTTCGCATCGCCATTCAAAAATCCGGACGCCTTCAGGAAGGTTCGCTCGAACTCCTCAAAGAAAGCGGCCTCTCCTTTAGTAATGGCAAAGACCAACTCAAAACCCAGGCCCGCAATTTCCCCGTGGAAGTCTTGTTCCTTCGCGACGACGACATCCCTCAATACGTCGAAGACAAAGTGGCCGACGTGGGACTGGTAGGCGAAAACGTTTTCGCCGAAAAGAAAAAGAAGAACCAGATCGTGAAACGTCTCGACTTCGCGAAGTGCCGCCTCTCCATCGCCATCCCCCGTTCCGAAACCTATGGTGGCATTGCATCCCTCCATGGAAAAAACATCGCTACCTCCTACCCCAACATCGTCAAGGATTTTCTGCAGAAACACAACATCACGGCCGGCATACACGAGATCAGCGGCTCCGTTGAGATTGCTCCAGGCATAGGGTTAGCCGATGCCATCTGCGATATTGTGAGCACGGGCAGCACGCTCCTGGGCAATGGCCTGAAGGAAGTGGAAACCGTCATGCAATCGGAAGCGGTGATCATTGCCAACCCCGAGCTGGGGCCGGAGAAACAAAAAATACTCGACAAGCTTTTGTTCCGCATCGAGGCGGTGAAGAAGGCGAAGAACAATAAATACATTCTCATGAATTGTCCGAACGAGTCGATCGAGAAGATCACAACGGTTATTCCGGGGATGAAGAGCCCGACCATCATTCCGTTGGGCCGGCCAGGATGGAGTTCGTTGCATTCGGTAGTGGATGAGAATGATTTTTGGGAGAAGATCGATTTGCTTCGGGAGTGTGGAGCGGAGGGCATCCTCGTCATCCCTATTGAGAAGATGATCGTATAATTCATTTTTCACCGCATCACCTTCGCTTAAGTTTCGGTGAGCCGGCAAAGTTGACTTAAAGGTTTTAAAATTGAGTACTTATGAAAATATTTGATAATCCATCCAGGGATAGCTGGTCTGCGCTGTTGCAACGGCCGCAATTGGAGTTGGAGTTTTTGGAAGGTGCTGTTCGCAATGTTTTGAATCGGGTGAAGAAGTCGGGCGACAGCGCGGTGAGGGAACTCACACTCCAGTTTGACAAGGTTTCGGTGGAGGCGCTGCAGGTTTCGGCGGCAGAGCTGGCGGAGGCAACGGCTTCGCTACCGGAAGATTTGAAAAAGGCTATTCAGACAGCGGCGGCCAACATCGAAAAGTTTCATGCCGCGCAAAAGCGGGAATCGGTCAAGATCGAGACCACGCCGGGTGTTACGTGCTGGCGCAAAGCGGTGGCGATCGATAAGGTAGGGATTTATATTCCGGGTGGATCGGCCCCGTTGTTCTCCACGGTGCTGATGCTGGGCATACCGGCAAAGCTCGCGGGATGTCGCGAAGTGGTGCTCTGTTCGCCGCCCGACAAGTCGGGAAAGATCAATGCGGCCATTTTGTTTGCGGCTCAATTGGTGGGCGTTAAAAAGATCTTCAAGGCTGGGGGCGCACAAGCCATTGCGGCCATGGCCTATGGCACGGAAAGCATTCCGAACGTGTACAAGATCTTCGGGCCCGGCAATCAATACGTGACCAAAGCCAAACAGCTCGTCATGGAGGAAGGCGTGGCCATCGATATGCCGGCGGGCCCCTCAGAAGTGCTGGTGATGGCGGATGAGTCGGCCGTGCCGTCGTTTGTTGCTGCCGACTTATTGTCGCAGGCAGAACACGGCGAAGACAGTCAGGTGATCCTGGTGCTCAACAACGATAAAAACGTGGCCGCCATCCAGCAAGCCATCCAACAACAACTCAACACCCTCCCCCGCAAGGCCATTGCCGAGAAGGCGTTGCTGAACAGTCGTGTAGTGATCCTGCCCAAAAAAGAGGCGGTCGATTTTGTGAATGCTTATGCGCCGGAGCACCTCATCATCAATATGAACGATCCTGAAAGCGTTGCTGCAGAGATCGTCAACGCAGGCTCTGTGTTCCTGGGGAATTATTCACCCGAAGCCATCGGCGACTATGCTTCCGGCACCAACCATACCCTGCCCACCAATGGTCACGCCAAAGCCTTTGCCGGCGTAGCGTTGGAGAGCTTTGTGAAACACATCACCTATCAACAACTCAGCGCGGAAGGACTCCGAAACCTGGGACCGGTCGTAGAAAAAATGGCGGAAGCCGAACAACTGGACGGCCACAAAATGGCCATCCGCGTTCGTCTTGACACTCTGAAATAACCCACGTTCAAAAAGAAATATTCCATGGACATCCAAGCCCTGGTGCGCAAGAACATTCTCAACATGAAGCCTTACTCGTCGGCACGCGACGAGTTCAAAGGCACCGCGGAGATCTTTCTCGACGCCAACGAAAATCCGTACCCTTCGCCCTATAACCGCTATCCCGATCCGCTGCAGTGGCGCGTCAAAGAAAAGCTGGCCGCGCTCAAAGGCGTGAAGCCGGAGCAGATCTTCCTCGGCAATGGCAGCGACGAAGGCATCGACCTCATCATCCGTGCGTTCTGCGAACCCAACCAGGACTCGATCCTCATCACCGACCCAACCTACGGCATGTATTCCGTCTGCGCCGAAGTGAACGCCGTGAACGTACAACAAGTATTGCTCACCCCCGACTTCGACCTCGACCTGGATGCTTTCCCAAAAACATTCGACGCCACCACCAAAGTGCTCTTCCTCTGCAGTCCCAACAACCCCACGGGCAACTTGCTCAGCACCGCCAAGATCGTGGAAGTGTTAAAACGCTTCTATGGCATCGTGGTCATCGACGAGGCCTACATCGATTTTGCTACTGGCAAGAGCTTTGCGCAAGAACTCGCGCACTATCCCAACCTAGTGGTGCTCCAAACGTTTTCCAAAGCCTGGGGCCTGGCCGGATTGCGATTGGGGATGTGCTTTGCCTCTGAAGCGATCATCCGGGTGCTCAACAAGATCAAATACCCGTATAACGTGAACATCCGAACCCAGGAGTTGGCCTTGGATGCGTTGGAGAACGTGCAACAAAAGGAAGCCTGGGTGAAGGAAGTGGTGAAGCAACGCGAGGTTATGGCCAAAGCGCTGCAGCAACTTTCGCTCGTCGAACATGTTTATCCCTCTGACGCCAACTTCCTGCTGGCGAAAGTGAAGGATGCACACGGCACGTACGAGTACCTGATGAACCAGGGCATCATCGTCAGGGATCGCTCGCGGGTGGCGCTGTGCTACAACTGTTTGCGCATCACCATCGGCACCCCCGAAGAAAACCAACGGCTGCTCACGGCCCTGAAAAAATATACCGCATGAAAAAAGTACTCTTCATCGACCGCGACGGCACCCTCATCCTCGAACCCGCCGACGAACAGATCGACAGCCTCGAAAAACTGGAATATTATCCCGGCGTGTTCAACGGGCTCGCCAAGATCGTCCGCGACACCGACTTTGAATTGGTGATCGTCACCAACCAGGATGGATTGGGCACCTCAAGCTTTCCAGAAGAAACGTTTTGGCCCGCGCAAAACAAGATGCTAAAAGCTTTTGAAAACGAAGGCATTGTCTTCTCGAAGATTTTCGTGGACCGCTCTTTCTCAAAGGAAAATAAACCGACGCGAAAACCGGGCACGGGCATGCTCACGGAATTTTTCAACGGGCAATACGACCTGGCCAATTCCTATGTCATCGGCGATCGCGTCACGGACGTGGAGCTTGCCAAGAACCTGGGCGCAAAAGGAATTCTCATCAACAACGGCAGCCTGAAGGAAACCGTTGCCCAAAAAGGCCTCACCGATTTTTGTTCGCTCACCACCACCTCCTGGAACGACATCTATAAACATGTGGCCTCGCCCGACCGCATCGGCACCGTGACCCGCACGACGAAGGAAACCGACATACGCATCACCCTAAACCTGGATGGTCAAGGTAGATCACGCATCACCACCGGCCTTGGGTTTTTCGATCACATGCTGGACCAACTCGCGCGTCATGGCAACATGGACCTCGACATCACCGTGAAGGGCGACCTGCACATCGACGAGCACCACACCATTGAAGACACCGCCCTGGCCCTGGGAGAAGCATTCCTCCAGGCCCTCGGCAACAAGCGCGGCATCGAACGCTACGGCTTCTGCCTGCCCATGGACGACTGCCTGGCCCAAGTGGCCATCGACTTCGGAGGGCGGCCCTGGTTGGTTTGGGATGCGGCGTTCAAGCGCGAAAAGATCGGCGAGATGCCCACGGAAATGTTTTTCCATTTCTTCAAATCGTTTTCCGATACATCCAAGAGCAATCTCAACATCAAGGCGGAGGGCGACAATGAACATCACAAGATCGAAGCCATCTTCAAGGCGTTTGCCAAAGCTATCAAGATGGCGGTGAAACGCGAAGGCAACCAACTGCCCACGACCAAGGGAGTCCTTTAACATCAAGACAAAACAAAGCATGAAGCTTGTCATTATAAAATACAACGCCGGCAATATCCAATCCGTGTCCTTCGCTTTGGAGCGGCTGGGTGTCGACTTCGCCATCACCGACAACGCAGAGGAGATCCGGAAGGCCGACAAAGTGATCTTTCCCGGCGTGGGCGAAGCGAGCACCACCATGCGCTATCTCCGCGAGCATAAACTGGACCAGGTGATCACGGCACTAAAGCAACCCGTCCTCGGCATTTGCCTGGGCATGCAGTTGATGTGCACGTTCTCCGAAGAGAACAACACCGAATGCCTGGGCATCTTCGGCGAAACGGTAAAGCGCTTCATTCCCCAAGGCGACCTGAAGGTTCCCCACATGGGATGGAACGACCTAACCCTGAGCGACAGCTGGATCGATCGCGGCGTGGACCATCAATACGCTTACTTCGTACATAGTTTTTACGTCCCCGTGAATTCGCACACGTCCGCCACAACGGAGTACATCGCCCCGTTTAGCGCCGCCATGCACAAAGACAATTTCTACGCCGTACAATTTCACCCGGAAAAATCGGCCGAAACCGGCGAACGGGTATTAAAAAGTTTCTTAGCCCTTTGACACCATGAGAATCATTCCTGCTATCGACATTATCGACGGAAAATGTGTACGCCTCACACAGGGCGACTACGCTCAGAAAAAAATATACCACGAAGACCCCGTTTCCGTGGCCCGCTCCTTTGAACAAGCCGGGTTGACCGACCTCCACGTGGTTGACCTCGACGGCGCCAAGGCCGGCAAAGTTGTCAATTGGAACGTGGTGGAGGCTATCTGCAAAGCCACGTCGCTCACCGTTGATTTTGGTGGCGGCATAAAAACGGAAGAGGAAGTGCAGCGACTGCTCAACCTCGGCGTGAAACAAGTGAACCTGGGAAGCGTCGCGGTGAAGGAGCCGCTAAAAGTGATCTCGTGGATCACCAAGTTTGGCAAAGACAAGATCATTCTCAGTGCCGACGTCAAAGGCGAGTATGTGGCCATCAGCGGATGGCAGGAGAGCTCTCCCATCACCCTTGCTTCGCTGCTGAAGGATTACACACGCAACGGCATCGAGTATGTTACCTGCACCGACATCAGCACCGACGGTATGCTGAAGGGGCCGAACATCGAATTGTACAAGAACATTCTCATGACCTTCCCCCAACTGCACCTGGTGGCCAGCGGCGGTGTGAGCAACCTCGACGACCTGAGGGAGCTGAAACGCATCGGCGCCGACGGCGTCATTGTGGGCAAGGCCATCTACGAAGGTAAAGTCACATTGGAAGAACTAACTACCCTATAACGCCGCATGCTCACCAAACGAATCATTCCCTGTCTGGATATCAAAGACGGCCGCACCGTGAAAGGTGTGAACTTCGTCAACATCCGCGACGCCGGCGACCCGGTAGAGCTCGGCGCCACCTATGCGCGTCAGGGTGCTGACGAGTTGGTGTTCCTCGACATCTCCGCTACCAACGAAGAACGCAAGACCTTTGCATCGCTGGTAAAAGACATCGCCCGTCACATCAACATTCCGTTCACCGTCGGCGGTGGCATCAGCTCCGTGGCAGATGTGGCACCATTGCTGGAAGCCGGCGCCGACAAAGTGAGCATCAACTCGGCCGCTGTGCGAAACCCACAACTGATCGATGACTTGTCACGGGCCTTTGGCGCGCAATGCATTGTGCTGGCCATCGACGCCCGCAAGATCGACAACCAGTGGACGGTGCACACGCACGGTGGCAAAATGCCTACCGACAAAAAACTTTTCTCGTGGGCCAAAGAAGGGCAAGAACGCGGCGCCGGCGAGATCCTCTTCACCAGCATGGACCACGACGGCACCAAAAACGGGTTCGCCATCGATCCGCTGAATAAACTCAACACCCTCTTGCAAATACCCGTCATCGCCTCTGGCGGCGCCGGCAACAAGGAACATTTTATCGACGCTTTTGTCCTGGGCAAAGCAGACGCGGCGCTGGCCGCCAGCATCTTTCACTTCGGGGAAGTGAAAATACCCGAGTTGAAATCGTTCCTCGATGAAAAGAACATCGCCATCCGTCCCTGATCAACCTAATGCGTAGTACAAAAAATGAAATGCCATGAATGACCTCGCCATAAACTTCAGCAAACAAGACGGCCTCGTGCCTTGTGTGATACAAGATGTAAAAACCCTGCGCGTGCTCATGCTGGGGTTTATGAATGAAGAAGCTTACAAAAAAACGCTACAAGAAAAGAAAGTGACCTTCTTCAGCCGCAGCAAACAACGCCTGTGGACCAAAGGCGAAACCTCGGGTAACTTTCTCCACCTGGTCGACATCGCGATCGACTGCGACAACGACACGTTGCTGATCAAAGTAAATCCCGAAGGTCCCGTTTGCCACACAGGGGCCGATACGTGCTTCAATGAAAAAAATGAACGGTGGGATCTGGCTTCGTTGGAACAGATCATTCAAGATCGAAAGAACAACCCAACCCAGGCGTCCTACACGACATCGCTCATCCAAAAAGGCATCAACAAAGTAGCCCAGAAAGTAGGCGAAGAAGCCGTCGAACTCATCATCGAAGCGAAGGATAACAATACCGATCTCTTCCTCAACGAAGCGGCCGACCTCATGTACCATTATCTGGTTTTGCTGGCGGCAAAGAATCACTCGCTCGACGATGTGCTGACCGTTTTGAAGAAACGACAAAAATAATCTCAGAAGTACAGGCACGGATTAAAAATGAATATCCTGATACACCCCGCTGGTGCTGGTGCGGCAGGAGATCTTCCCTTTCAATGCGTCGGGTTTAAACAGGGACTTCCCTAACAGCATGCGCACACATTCCTGGATGCCTTCCGTGATGGAGGGATGGGGATGGACACACTCGGCGAGCTCTTCAATTCCTTTGTCCATACTGATGAGCAACGCCACGGCCTGGATGGCACTGGACGCATGATTGCCGATGATCTTCAATCCGAGGATCTTCATTTGCGCATCGTTCGTGACCAGCATCTTGATAAAGCCTTGTGTGTTGCGCTTGGCAATGGCGCGGGGAATGCAACTGTAGTCGAGCGTGGCCACTTTATAGTCGAGGCCGCGTTCGCGTGCCTGGGTTTCGTTCACCCCTACGCTGGCCACTTCCGGATTCAGGAACATGATGGTGCTGATGTTCTCGTAGATGAGCTTGCGCTGTGGGTTGCCAAATATTTTCTCTACTGCATAACGGCCCTCGAGTTCACCTACGTTGACCAGGGAAATGTCGGCCGTGATATCGCCCACGGCGTAGATGTTGGTGATGTTGGTCTGCGTGTCGTTGTCTTCGATGCCTCGTTTGGAGATGCTGATGTTCACGGCGTCGTCCCAGAGCTCTTCATAGTTGGGTGTGCGGCCCACGGCCACCAACGCCTTGGCTACATTGAATGTGCCTTTTGTTCCGTCGTCATACTCCAGCGTATATTCTACGCGGCCGTGTTTGATCTCCATGTTGATGAGGCGTGAGTTACGGTGGATGAGCACGCCGTTGTTTTCCATGTTGCGTTCGATCACCCGCACGATGTCTTCATCTTCGAACGGCAGGATGCGGGCGCCTTTGTCGATGAGGTGAACCTTTGTTTTGCCAAAGCCTGAAAAAATGGTGGCATATTCACAACCGATCACCCCCGCTCCCACGATCACCATGCTCTCCGGAAAATCTTCCATGCTCTCGATGCCCTCGCTGGTCATCACGATCTTTTCGTCGATGGGTAGTTCTGGCAAATACCGTGGACGGCTGCCGGTAGCCAATATGATGTGCTCGGCCCAAACGATCTCTTTCTCGTAAGCACCCGTGTCGATCTCGATTTCGTGCGCGCTGATAAGACGGGCGTTGCCTTTGCGGAAGCTCAGCAAGTCGGTATAGCGCGAGTCCTTCATCATGTGCAAGTGTTCCTCCAGCATGCCCTTGCGCTCTTCCACGGCGCTGGCCACTTCGTCCTGGATCTCCTTGTAGTTGATGCTCGGCACCTTCAGATTGAAGCGCTTCAGGTTTTTCCTGAACGAGGCGGTCTCGCGCGACAACTCCCACCAGGTTTTGGATGAGAGCGCACCGTTGGTGACGCCCGCGCCACCCACTTTGTTCTTTTCAATGAGTAATGTTTTCTTTTTGAAATCGAGGGAACGCATGGCGGCTGCGTATCCGGAAGGACCCGCCCCGATGACCACCAGATCAAATTTCTCCATAAAGCCTGACTGCAATAAATATTATACTACAATGTACAATAAAATCGGAAGCAGGAAAGGGATGGCCCTCGTGGATTTTGAGCCGAAGCGTTAACCAAGGCATCGTCAACAAACCGGCTACACTCATATTCCACGAACTTCTTCTTTAATTCCGTAACTTTGCCGATCACAAGAACGTTGACCCTCAATGAGTTTTTTGCGCGCCCTCATTTATTCCGGAGCTGGTTTTGCCAAGTCGCCCCCCGACAAGCGCGGCGTTCTCCTTTCGAATGCCATTGCCCTTATTCTCTTTTCCTTAAGTCTCGTCGCTACCTTCTTTTATTTCATTTGGTACGGTGGCAACATCGTGACCTACCTGATTCCAGTGATCGGCGCCCTGGCCTTGGTGGTGATCATCCTAAACCGGGGAGGCTATATCAACTTTAGCCGGATCTGGATCAGCCTGCTTAGCCCTACGGTCGTGATGGCATTGTCCATCTATTCCAAGTGGGTCTACTACGAAGAGCAGGAAGAGTTGGACTATTTTACCTTTCGCATAGTGGTACTGGGATGCTGTGTCATTCCGTGGATGCTGTTCTCGTTCCGGGAAAAGACGCTGCTCTCCGTTGCCGCCCTCGGTGGATTTGCCGTGCTCATGGCCCACGACCCGCTGCACAGCTTGTTTGGTGTGCCCTATGCGCAGGACCGGCTAAAACTGATGAACTATCACTTCACCAATGTCGTGATCGTGATCACGTATTTCATCATGACCTCCAGCCTGGGATTTCTCAAATGGCTTTCGGAAAAGAATGAGGCAATGAACGAAGAGCTGATCGTAGACCTCAACCAGGTCAACTTCCAATTACTGGAACGCAACGCTGAGATCGAAGCCCAGAATGCAGAGATCCAAGCACAAAGTGAAACCCTGCAAGTGAACCAGGAAAAGCTCATCGACGCCAACCGGCTCATCGAAGAGCAACGGGGCAGGCTATTCAACAAGAACCAGGAACTGGAGTCGGAACTGATCCGGAAGAATAAAGACCTGATGGAAACCAATGCGGAGTTGGTGAAGCACAACAACGAACTGCGCCAGTTTTCCTTTACCGTATCACACAACCTTCGCGGCCCGGTGGCCAGCCTGTTGGGTTTGCTGAAATTCATCAAACCCGAAAACATTCCCAGCGACGCGGCCGAGGTCTTTGCCCACATCAAGTCCTCCACCCTGCGCCTGGACGAGATCATCCGGGAACTCAGCAAGATCATCGACATCCGCCAGGACATTTTTCAGATCCGTCAAAAGATCCACCTGTCTGCTGAACTAAATCACATACACAAAATCCTGGAGAAAGAGATCACGGCCCACAACGTCCACCTCAACATCGATGTCGATCACTGCCCCGTGTTGTATTCGGTGAAGCCCATGGTGCACAGCATTCTGTATAACCTCATCAGCAACGCCATCAAGTATCGTTCGTCCGACCGCGTGCCGGTCATCGAAGTGAGCAGCGCGGAAGAGCCGCGTTATTTTGTGATCCGTGTCAAAGACAATGGCCTGGGCATTGACCTGAAGACGCATCGCGAAAACATGTTCAAGCTCTACCGCCGTTTCCATCACCACACCGAAGGGAAAGGTCTGGGTCTCTACCTGGTGAAATTGCAATGCGAAGCCTTGGGCGGAACCATCGATGTGCAAAGTGAGCTGAACAAGTTCACCGAGTTCACCGTCCACCTGCGCAAGCCCGAAAATGTGAAACGGCAAATGCTGCTGGACGAACCCTATGCCAAGATCTTTTTCGACGCCACCGTCAATTCCACCGGCGTGATCTGGCGCGGCCCCATCAGCAGCGAACAATACCGGATGGTATTTTCCAAAGCGCTGGAGTTCCTGCAAGTCTACAACACGCCCAACTGGATGTCGGACGTGGTCCACCAGGGACCGATCGCACCGGAAGACCAGGCTTGGTTGTTCCAGAACATCATCCCCGAAGCTTCGCGCAACGGCCTCCGCCGCATTGCCTTCATCCGCCCCGACGCCCACGACGAGCGTGTGATCTCCTACCTTCAGAACATCCAATCGGAGGTCAAGCAACTCAACATTTCTTTCCGGCCCTTCCCCTCCATGGAGGAAGCATTTGACTGGATGATGCAGGAAAATGAAAAAGCTACCTTATATTCGTAGCTATGCTTGATCGTTTACTCGAATGGGATAAGGAGCTTTTCTTATTCTTCAATGGTTTGCACGCGCCGTGGCTCGACCCCATCATGTTGTTTTTCACGGAGACCTTTGTGTGGCTTCCCCTCTATCTCTTCCTGCTTTACCTGGTGATCCGCGACTATAAAAAAGATTGCTGGGTACCCTTGCTGGGCATTACCATCACCATCTTGCTGTGTGACCAGATCACTTCTGGTTTTATGAAGCCCTTCTTTGAACGGCTCCGGCCGTCGCAGGAACCTTCGCTTGCCGGACTGATCCATTTGGTGGATGGGTATAAAGGGGGCCTGTATGGATTTGCCTCCAGTCACGCAGCCAACACCTTGGGCACGGCCACGTTCTTTACGTTGCTGTTCCGTCCAACCAAACCCTGGATCACCTGGCTGTATCTCTGGGCCTTTGCCATGACCTATACACGTCTCTACCTGGGCGTTCACTATCCCGGCGATATTTTGGTGGGCGGTGTGATCGGCATTACCTGCGGATGGGTCGGCTACGCCGTTCAAAGCGCCGTGATGGAGCGTGTAGAAAAGAAAAGAACTCCGCCACTGTTGTGAGGAGTTCTTTCCGGTGAGGCTTCGCCGGAGATCCGGCCGTCCTTCTCAATTGAATATTTTTCCCAGCATGCCACCCAGGTCACCCGAACCCTGCGATGAAGATCCACCCGTGACCTTACCCATCAGATCGCCGATGTCCAGGCCGCCGTTGCCGCTGAACGAGCGCATCATGTTCTGCAGGTCGAAGTCCGAGTCGTTCGGGTCGTTGGTTTTGTTGATGAACTGGTTCATCACCTGCGGGATCAAACTTCCTGCAATGCTTTGAGCCGCCTGAGGCGACACACCAAATTTAGAAGCAAAGCTGCCGGCGATGTTGGTGATCATTTGCGCGACCATTGGGTTGCCCGCCAGCGAACCCGACGAGCCACTGAACATCGCGGTCACTTCCTGAAAGTTGCCCTGGCCTACCTGGTTTTGCAGGCCGCCAAAGATCTGCTGCGCCACCTCCTGGATGGCAGAGCTGTTGAACTGGTCGGGCACAGCCTTGTTCTGCACAATCGTATCCCCGGCATGTTGTTCCACGAGTTTGATAAGTTGATCGATCATAACGTCTGAGGGTTTTGTTTCTATGAAGGTAGAGAAACCCCGCCTATACCCGGCACCAAAATCAATTCTTTAACAAACGCTTGACATACTTCCCGATGATATCGAATTCAAGATTCACGGTGTCGCCCACTTTGAGCTGATGAAAGTTGGTGTGCTCGTGGGTATAAGGGATGATGGCCACCCTAAACCGGCCTTCCTCGCTGTTGTAGCAGGTCAGGCTCACGCCATTCACCGCGATGGAGCCCTTCTCGACAGTAACGTTTCCCTGCGAAGCATCATACTCGAAATCGAAAAGCCAGCTCCCGTTGTCCTCCGCGATGGCCTTTACCGTGCCGGTCTGATCCACGTGACCCTGCACGATATGACCGTCGAAGCGGCCGTTGTTGAGCATGCAGCGCTCGATGTTCACCTTATCGCCGGCCTTCAGACGGCCCAGGTTGGACTTTTGGAGGGTTTCGTGGATGGCGGTCACCCAATAGGCGCCGTCGTCAATTTTCACCACGGTGAGGCAAACGCCGTTGTGGGAAACACTTTGGTCCACCCGGAGTTCATGGCTCAGCGTGCTGGCGATCTTAAAATGGGTGTTGGCATTTTCCTGCTCCCGAGCGGCCACGTGGCCCAGGGTCTCGATAATTCCTGTGAACATAGATTGTTGTTAACGCGCCAAAAGTAGAAAGAAGCGCTTTATGTTGAAAACCCGGGCATTTTCAGGATGGTTCATGGGGCCGGGAGTGTTTCCGGTAGAAAAATATTTTGGTTTATATTATAAACTAGTTTACGTCGTAGCCGTATATTTACCCAACAACATGAAATGAAGCGCATTCCTGCTTGAATCGGCCCCTTCATCCCAGGCTCGAAGCGGAAGGCTCATGCAACAAAAGAAAGACTGCTATGAAACCAACGACGAAGCCCTTACCACTCAGCAAAGCCTGGACATCATCACGGAAATGATCAGCCTCACCAAAGGCAACGTCCGGAACAACAGTGTTTACTTCCTGCTTTGGGGATGTGTGATCGCCCTGGCCAACCTGGGCATGTTTGCGTTGCTTCTGGCGGACTATTCGCGTCCCTATGTCGTTTGGTCCATCGCCATTCCAGCGTGGCTGATAACGATCTATATGGCTTACCGGCAAGGACGGAAACAACGCATGGCCACCCACCTCGATCGCATCCACCTGTGGATGTGGCTTTGCTTTGGGGTGGTCATTTTCACGTTGGTTGGCTTTGGGAGATCCATCAACTACCAGCTCAATCCCGTCGTCCTGCTCATCAGTGCGCTGCCCACCCTGCTTTCGGGTGTGATGATAAAATTCAAACCGCTCATGGTGGGTGGGATCTTTTTCTGGGCCTGTGGCTTGCTGGCCTTTGTGGTGGGAAGCCCCTGGCAATTCCTGGTGGGCGCCGTAGCGGTGACAGTGGGTTATATCATTCCCGGCATACTGCTGCGCAAAAAAGAAGCCTGACGCTATGTTCAAGGACCTCGACCCGCTTTTGCATGCCCAGCTGCGACTGGCGGTCATGTCGTTGCTCATGAGTGTGGCCTCGGCAGAATTTACCTACATCCGCGAAAAGACCAATAGCACGGCCGGCAACCTTAGCGTGCAGCTCGACAAGCTTTCGGCCGCGGGCTACATTGCCGTGGAGAAATCTTTTAAAGGAAAGAAGCCCTTGACCACTTGCACCATCACCAAAAAAGGGATCAAGGCTTTCGAAGACTACGTGAACACGCTGAAGCAATACATTCACAACCGTTGACCGGCCTGCACCGGATTCAACACGCATCCAAAATCAAATCATTGTTTTATCACTAAGATCATCGCTATGACCAATGCCACGGAACGAAAAATATTACGCTGGGTTCACATCATCGCCAGCATTCCCATCATCGGCTACATCTATGGGCCTGTGGCCGAGCGGCCCGAAGCGGTGATCGTGGTCCGCTTCATTCTCTTCCCGGCCGTGGTGCTCACGGGGCTGTGGATGTGGAAAGGTCTGTGGTTGAAAAATTGGTGGAAGAAGAAAATGCAGACGGCCTCACGTTGACTTTTATAGGTGAAGTTTTTTAACGGATGCTTCACACGCGAACATTTCCCGCGAACATTTCCATTCTACGTGCATTTTGTACCTTTATCCCCATGGACTTTGGAAAAGTAGAGAACGAAGACATCAGCCAGGTGGACTTCCGCCTGCCTCCCGATGCGGAAGGCACCGGCACGATCCTAAAAAGAAATAAAGCGTTGGGTCATACGCCCCAGATCTTTGTGGGCTGCGCCAAGTGGGGCCGCAAAGATTGGGTGGGAAAGATCTATCCCCTCAAAACCAAGGAGGCAGATTTTCTGAATCACTATGCCAAACATTTCAATTGCATCGAGCTGAACGCCACCTTCTATCGCATGCCCACATTTTCCCAAACCCAAGGCTGGGCCGCCAAGGTGGGCGACGATTTCAAGTTCTGCCCCAAGTTCACCGACCAGATCACCCACATCAAAAGATTGAAAGATGTAAAGGAAAAAACCGACCAGTTCCTGGAGGGCGTCAGCGGTTTTGGAAAAAAACTCGGGCCACTCTTTCTCATGCCTCACCCCGGCATGGCTCCCAAAACACTGGACACGATGGAGGCCTTCATCCAGTCACTACCCAAAGATCTCGATCTTTTTGTCGAGCTGCGCCACCCGCAGTGGTTCAGCGAAGCCGACGCCAACACCGCCGTATTCAATATGCTGGAACGAAACCACACGGGCTCCATCATCACCGACGCGTCCGGAAGAAGAGATTGCGTGCACATGCATCTGTCCACCCCCGAAGCCTTCATCCGCTTCGTAGGTAACGGCCTCCATCCCACCGACTACACGCGCATCGACGACTGGGTGCAACGCATCAAGGCCTGGATGGAGCAAGGCATCGAAAAGGTCTATTTCTTTATGCACCAGCACGAAGAACTGCACTCGCCCGAACTTAGCAAATACCTGATCCAGCAACTCAACAAACACTGCGGCACACAAATCCCAGAACCCGTTTTTGTAGAAGACATCGCGCCGGTAGCGGACCTGTTTGGCGCCGCACCATCGGACAAGAAAACGGCAGTCAAAAAAACAGCATCAAAAAAGAAATCATAACTGCTTCCTCCTTCAAATAAAAAAGCCTTTCCGCATGACGTCACACGGAAAGGGCTTTTATTTTATCATTTAAAACTAGATCGCGCGCAGCGACACCTTTCGAGATTTCCCCGAAGCATCGTAGATCACCACCTCTTTTACCTTGGATGACACCGACAGCTTGCGTGAAGATTGCGACAGATAGCCTGCTCCATAATAAAATTCCACGCGTTGTTTCCGTCCATCTTCGAGGGTCAACTCAGCCCAACGGTCGTTGGGCTCAACGGCTACCACGTGCATCGGCACCGTGGGCTTGCGCGTGAACACCGCCAGGCTGTCGCGGTTTTGCGAGGCCAGGAAGACCTCGGTGTCTTTTGCACCATAGAGTTTCACCAGGGCCTTGGCATCACCATGCGTGTAGAATCCGCTCTTTGCAGAGGGAAGCGTATGAAATCCACCTTTGCCATCGCCCAGTAAGACGAGACCCGTGAAGGCATCGTAGCGACCGATGAACACCTCGTTGCCATAGTCATTGCCCACCATGATCACGTCGGTGTTGCCGTCGCCGTTCACATCGTCGGCTACGAGGCCGTTAACGGGAGCCACCTGCACGAGTGTGGGCAGGGCGTGCACGGCGAAGGTTCCGTTGCCTTTGTTTTCGAGATAGCTGGAGGCCATGTCGTTTGCATCCAGGACCATGGCGTCCTTCAGATCATCCGCCGTAAGCACCTGGTCGGCGGTGGCTTTGCTATATTGCTTATAGCGGGAGTATTTGTTTCTGAACTTGGGGCTTTGCGAGTTCAACTCATCCCAGAAATGCACGGGATACAACTTCTTCTCTTCGCTGTCCATCGACACGCGCATGTAGCACGCCAACACGGGATCCACACTGCCGTTGCCGTCGAAGTCTTTGGCAAAGAGTTTCAGTGGCGTTTCGTTGGTCACGTGGAAGGCATTGTTTTCTCCCAGGTTGCCCACGACATAGTCCGTATCACCATCGTTGTCGAAATCGGCGGCGGCGATGCTATTCCACCAGCCCTTGTGTTGT
This sequence comes from Chryseolinea soli, assembly GCF_003589925.1. Lineage (NCBI taxonomy): Bacteria > Pseudomonadati > Bacteroidota > Cytophagia > Cytophagales > Fulvivirgaceae > Chryseolinea > Chryseolinea soli. The sequence goes on from NZ_CP032382.1 coordinate 7,108,800, forward strand.
TCAGCACCGGAAGCATCTATTTTCGTCAGCGTTTTTCCATTGTTCTTGAAGAAGGTCGGCGCCATAAATTCACCCACCACCAGCAAGTCTTCTTTTCCATCTTTGTCGAAATCGGTCCACAACGCATCGGTGATCATGCCGGCAAATGCCAAGGCTTCGCATACCTCGTTGGTCACGTCGGTGAACTTGCCTTTGTCGTTCCGCAGCAAGTAGCTCTGGGGTGGTGTCGGATATTGCGAGGGCACGACCCTGCCGCCGACAAAAAGATCGAGATCGCCGTCGCCATCAAAATCGGCGGCGCGCACGCAGGAGCCGCTCGCTTTTATTTCGGGCAGCGCATCTTTGCTTTGGGTGAAGACGCCCTTCCCGTTGTTCAGGTACAGTCGATCCTGATAGGAATTCACATCGGCCTGACCTTCCCAACTGCCGCTCACGATGTAGAGATCCAGGTCGTGATCGTTGTCGGCGTCAAACAGCAACAGGCCTTCATCTTCTTCGCGCTTCAGTTCATTTTTTTCGTTTTTCACCGTCGGTGCAAAGGTGCCGTCGGGTTTCTGAAGATATACTTGCGCGTTGAAGTAGGTGGAGCCGCCAACAATAAAATCTTCCCGGCCATCGCCGTTCACATCGCCCACGGACAAACCGGGACCGGCTTGCGAAAATTTATGCGGGATGGTGCGTTGCAGGTTGAAGTCAATAAAATCTTCTTCCGGATGTTTGAACAAAATATTCAGTTTCTTATCGCTCTTTTGGAACAGCGTTTCCGCCAAAGCGGGTGATGCCGTCTTCGCTTCTTCTTTTTTATCCGGCGCATAGGCGATGGCCAACACCTGGTTGGTTTTCACATCGCGCACGAGTTGACTGCCACCGTCGGGCCATTCCACCACCACGGAATCCACCGAAGCCGTCGAGTCGAGCCCAAAGTGCAACGTCTCTTCCACCGACGACAGGAAGCCGCGGTAAACTGACTCTTCACTGTATTGCATTTTGCCACCACCATAGCGAAGCGTCACTTTTGCGCCGATGCCGGCGGGGTTCTTTTCTGTTCCCTTCAATTTGATGCGAAGGAAATTCATTTTGCTTTTCTTTTCCTTTCCTGCGTACAAGGTATTTTCATACAACATCGCCTTGTCGTTGATGCTGTTCACGACATAGTCCAGGTCGCCGTCGTTGTCAAAATCCGCAAACGCGGCGCCGTTGGAGAACGAAGGCTTGTCGAGGCCCCAGGTTTTGGTGACGTCGCTAAACGTGAGATCACCGTTGTTTTTAAAAGCATAGTTGGGAATGCGGACGATGGGAATGGAATCGATCAGGCTGCGGTTGCTGGCGACGTTGCCCACATCGGCACGGTAGTTGGCAAAGTCCTTGTCAGTAATGTCTTTGGGAAACCCGTTTGTAATGATAAGATCCTTATTACCGTCATTATCGAAATCGGCAAACAAAGGCGACCAGCTCCACTCGGTTTGGTAAACGCCCGAAAGCTCGCCCACCTCGCTGAACTTGATGTGCTTGTCGGCACCGTTGTTCAGCTGCAGCATGTTCCGCACGTATTGGTATTCGTATTTAAACTTTTCGTTGTTCAGGTAGTTCTGATAGCTTTTGTTGCCGATCGTTGTTTTTTTCCGGGCGCTGGTCTCCGGCAACATATCGAGCGTGATGATCTCGGGCAAGCCGTCGTTGTTGATATCGGCGGCATCGTTGCCCATGGAAAACTGGCTGCTGTGGCCGATGTAGTCGGCAGTAGCGTTCGCGAATTTTCCGTTTTGCTGATTGATGTAAAGAATGTCGTTCGACAAATAATCATTCGACACGTAAATGTCCGGCCATCCATCTTTGTTCACGTCGGTGATGGCCAGGCCCAGGCCAAATCCCTCCCACAAAATACCGGCCTCCAGTGTCACGTCGGTGAAGGTGCCGTTGCCCTCATTCCGGTAAAGTTTGTCGTTGTTGGGGGATGAGCCGTCGGTGATCTTTGGACGGTAGTTGGTGGGCGTGTTGTTGATCTTCTCGTTCACCAGCACGTAAAGGTCCAGGTCGCCGTCGCGATCATAGTCGAAGAAGGCGGCCATCACACTGTGACCGTTATAATCGATCTTGTAATCGGCAGCCATTTCCTTGAAGGTAGGCTCGCCGTTTTTGGCGGCTCCCTGATTGACCAGGAGCAGATTCTTTCGCATTTCCGCGTCGGGATTTGCCGTAGCGCAAACATAGACATCCATCCACCCGTCGTTGTTGATGTCTACGACGGCCACGCCCTGGTTCCACCGGCCCTTTTTACCGTTCACATTGGCATTTTCCGTAATGTCCTTGAATTTAAAACCGCCTTGGTTTAGGTAGAGCCGGTTAGGCTCCTGGTTTCCGCTAAAGAAAACATCCTGCAGGCCATCGTTATTAAAATCCGCGACACCCACGCCCCCACCGTTGTAGATGTATTCGTACGTAAAAATGTTAAAACTGTCGGACTCCGCTACGGTATTGACAAATTCGATACCGGTATCCTCGGAAGATTTCAGCTGAAAAAGGGTATTGGGGTTGGTTGGGGTCTTGCATTGTGTCAGGGTCACACAGGCGAGCGAGAAGAGGATCGAGCCTCGCAAAAGTCTTTTTCTCATAGGGTATACATAAAAAAGTAAGGCCAATTTACATTGGCCTTACTTAAAATCAGATAATTAAATCAATTAATATCCACCAGGGTTCTGCTTCAGGATATCCGGTGTTTGGATATCGATCTGAGCTTGCGGAATAGGCAGCAACTCGTCCTGATCTTTGGTGAACTTGGCACCGGTGAATGCGCCCGAAGGGATCTTCGGTGCTTCATAAGTCAGGTAAGCGTTGATGTCGTCGATGCCATAGGTCGGCGTGGCGCCGAAGCTCCAACGCATGAGGTCAAAGAAGCGGTGACCTTCACCAGACAATTCGAGTTTACGCTCCATGCGGATGTTTTCACGTGCATCGGCTGCAGTAGCGAAATCGGCGGCCGTGTAGAGCGCGATTTGGTAGTCTGCTGCGGGCTTGGTGTAGTCCATCACAGGATTTAGGTAGTCGGTAGTAGCTCCTGCGTTGAAGAGACCCATCACGAAATCGGCAGGGTTCTGTGCACGGGTGCGTACCTGATTCACGTAGTCCATCGCTTTGGTCAGCGAGCCGCCAGCAGCTTCCACTTCGCATTCGGCTGCCATCAGCAACACGTCCGAAAAGCGGATGATGTTCACGTTGATGGCGGTGTAGCCCGGGGTCCAGGAACTGTTGTCTTGGTTGGTGCCTTTATCGGTCTTGTAGTATACATACTTCTTGGTTTGATAAGGACCGGCGTTGGGCTGGTTGCGGATCCAGGCTTTGCCTGGGAAAGGCTTCCAATCCAGGTACTGGATGTAACGGCGACCGATGGTGTGATCGAGACGCGGATCGACAGGACCAGCATCAGGCGTAAACGGATCCTTCGATTCGAGACCCATATCGGTTTTCAGTTCGTTGGCCGGGAGGTCGTAAGCGCGGTTCTTCAACGGCAGACCAGCTGCGGTACGGAACGTGTTACCCATTTCGATTGTAGGTTGGAAGAACGAGCAGCAGTTACCCGGACCGTCAGGACCTGTGTTGTAGGGCCAGTTCAAGTCGAATTCAGGGTTGGCGTTGTTCACGCTACCAGTGTTGGCAGCCGATTGGTATGCCCAAACTGACTCTGCACTGTTATCATTCGACGCTTTGAAGACGTCGCTGAAATTGGGCAGCAATGCGTACTTGGCGCCTTTGGTGGTTTTACCGTTGGCAATCACGTCGTCGAATATTGCTTTGGCAGCATCGAACTTGTGTTGATATAACAAAATCTTGGCCATGTAGGTTTTGGCAGCCCAAGAGTTTACGCGACCAGCTTCCGACCAGGTTTCAGGCAGGTTGTCGATGGCAAATTGCATGTCCGCTTCGATCATGGGCCAAAGGTCCTTGTCGTTGCCTACCAGTTCGATACCTTTTTGATAGTCAACGCTTTCATCAACATACGGTGTGTTGTTGAAGCCTCTCTTCAATTCGAAATAGAAGTGTGCTCTCAGGAAACGTACCTGAGCCTCCACTTTTACTTTCTGTGCTTCAATGGCTGCAGAACCTTTTGCATCCGTTTTGGGCAAGATCCGCATTGTGGCGTTGGCACGGGCCACACCTTCATACAAACCGTTGTATTTGTCGCTGATGACACCTTGCGTTGACTGAGCTTCAAAACGTTGGATAGGGTTGATATCGGAATAGTCGCCAGGGTCTGTACCCTTGTTGTTTTCACCACCTCTGATACTACCCCATACCCAGTTGGAAGGGCTGGCCATCCGGTTGCCCCGGCCGTTGACTTGTGAATAAACGGCTATAAGCGAAGCTTCGATCCCTTGTGGGGTTGCGAGCAAATCCTCGTTCAGCGAGCCTGTGGGCGGCACTTCCAGGAAGCTATCCTTGCAAGCATAGAGCAAGAGCAGCGCTAACAGAACTGATCCTAGTGCCCTTGTTTTAAGTGTATTTTTCATAGCTATATGTCTTATTTATTGAAATTAGAACGCCAGGTTTAAACCACCTGTATAACCTCTTGTTACGGGATAGTTTCCAACGTCAATACCGAAGTTGGTATCAGCAGCACCACCTACCGCAGGGTCGAGACCGTTGTAGCCGGTGATGGTGAACAAGTTGTTGGCCGAAACAAAGAACCGGAGCTTGGTCATCTTGAATTTCTCCAGCAATGCAGTAGGCAGGTTGTAGCCTAATGTAACGTTCTGCAGACGCAGGTAAGAACCGTTTTCAACATAGAACGAACTGGATTGTGTGTTCGTGCTGAAGTTGGAAGCCGATTCGAAGATCGGAATAGTCGCTCCGGTGTTGGTCGGCGACCAGGAATCCTTCACGCGGTTGCTGATGGCTGCACCTTGGAAAGAAGGATAGAAATCGGTGAACCAGCGCGATACGTTGAAGATCTTGTTGCCCAACGAAGTATACAAGTACGCTGTCAGGTCGAAGTTCTTGTAACGCAGGGTGAAGTTCATACCGCCGGTGAACTTAGGCACAGGGCTGCCGAGGAAGGTCCGGTCGGCATCGTTGATCACACCGTCGTTGTTGATGTCCTTGTAGCGGAAGCGACCAATATCTGCACCAGATTGCGTGGCAGCGGTGCTAACTTCTTCCGAGCTTTGGAAGATACCTTGTACTTGGTAACCAAAGAAGGCAGAGATCGACTGACCGAGTTGGTTGCGGATCGGGTTGATGCCGCGGAAACCAGGGTTTACAGTGGTCATGTATTTCTGACCGCCGCCGATCTCCGTGATCTCATTGTGCAGGAAGCTACCGTTCACGTTCACTTCATAGCTCAAGCCAGAGGTAATGTTACCCTTGTTGCCCAAGAAGATATCGATACCCTTGTTCTGCATTTTGGCCACGTTCACATAAGGAGGGGTAGCGTTGTAGCCCACGGTGGCCGGCAGAGGAAGTTGATACAGGAGGTCCTTGGTATCTTTCTTCCAGAAATCGATGATCACGTCCAGTTTGCCACCAAACAATTGACCGTCGATACCGATGTTGGTCGTAACAGCCGTTTCCCACTTGGTGTCTTTGTTACCGATAGACGTGCGATAAAAACCTGTGGTTGCCGAGCTGTTGCTGCCGGAGATGTCGTAAGACGAATTGCCTACGTTACCACCGTAGAGTGTATACTGGTTGTTTTTGTTATACTGCACGATCGGGTTGGAGTTACCCATCGTACCGTAACCACCGCGGATCTTCAAGTCGCTGATAAAAGAAACAGATTGCATGAAGGGTTCCGCTGAAATACGCCATGCTGCGGACACAGCGGGGAAGGTACCATAGCGATGGTTTACACCAAATACCGATGAACCGTCACGACGCAAAACACCAGTCAAAATATATTTCTCTTTGAAGGCATACTTCACTTGTCCGAAATAAGAAGACATGTTTGCACCGTTGTCATAGTAACTGCCTGCTTGACGCGAATTGGTGTTGGTGGTGTTGATGAAGTTAGGATCCCATGAGAAGGGGTTCAAGCCCGATTCGTTGTCATCCCAGCCTTTGCCGGTGTTCAAAGCTTCCTGGCCTACGAGAACATCGATCCCGTGGTCACCGAAAGTCTTCTTATAGTTCGCTGTGTTGGTAAAGGTCCAACCGAACCGATAGCTACCGCCTTCTGAGTATCCGAAAGCCGAGTTGTTTTCGGAGTTTTCATATTGCCAGCGGCTGTAGTTGTGAGCGCGGTTTTGGTAGTAGTTACCGCCGATGCTGGTGCGCAGCGTCAGGCCGGGGATCACATCATATTCCAAGTATATGTTACCAAAGGCCATCGCTTGATACGCCGTGTTGTTGGCTTGTCCGTCGCGTGATGCTACAGGGTTTCTGGGGTTGTTGAAGCCTTTTGCAGCCGTACCGGCGTAACCGCCGAATTCGTCATAGATGGGGATGATGGAAGGCATCCGGAAAGCAGACAAGATATCGTTTTCGTCTGCGGAAATACCTCTACCGCCATCACCACCGGAAAGACCGAGGCGTTGCAGGTAGGTGAACTGGAGGTTTTCACCAAGGCGCAGGTTAGGCAGCACGTCGAATTCAGAGTTCGCGCGAGCAGCATAACGTTTGAAGCTGTTGTTCTTCAAAATACCTTGCTGGTCTTGTTGGCTCAAACCAATGTAGAAGCGGTGTGTTTCGCCACCACCGCTTACGCCGATGGTTTGACGAACGATGGGTGCCGTGCGCGTAATGGCCTTGTACCAGTCGGTGCCTTGCTTGTTGGCTTTTACCACCTGGTAGATAGAACCGTTGCGCGGGTCAATGTTGTATTTCAATTTCTCTGCAGCCAAGTCCACCGAACCGGTTACGCCAGCAGCACCGCCTACGTTAATGTAGTCAGGAATGACGGGTGTAAGGCCACCGCCAAACTGAGGGTGATTAAATTTCGCAAATGCTGTAGCATAATCAGGGGCAACACCACCTGCCCGGGCGTTCGCGTCTTCAGTATTTCGGATAGCATTCCAGGTCCAATCGGCAAAATCCGTCGGATTCATCATGTCCTGTCCTTTACCGGGCGTGGAAACACCGGCCATCAGGTCATAGGTAACGGCCAGCTTTTGGCCTTTTTTACCTTTCTTAGTAGTATACACAATCACACCGGCAGCAGCACGAGCACCGTAGATAGAAGCGGAGCCGGCATCTTTCAGTACAGTTGTTGTTTCAATGTCATCAGGGTTGATGAAAGAGATATCGAGGGTCGGCACACCGTCTACAATGTAGAGGGGTTGGTTAGCACCAAAACCGCCGAAACCACGAACGCGCACCTGGCTGGTAGTACCCGGTTGACCGTTGGAAATAACCGTCACACCGGCCACGCGGCCTTGCAACAGCTGTTCAACGTTACCAGTAGGGGTAACCGTCAAATCTTTCGTCTTCACCGTAGAGACCGAACCGGTCAATTCGCGGCGTTTGTCGAAGGAGTAACCTGTTACAACAACTTCATCCAGGGAAGTGAGGTCAGGTTGAAGATTCACTTCGATGCTTGTTTGAGAGCCTACCTGAACTTCTGTAGTTCCGTAGCCCACAAACGTGATCAGCAGAACGGCATCGTTGCCGGGAACAGACAAACTGAATTTTCCTTCGGAGTCTGAAACCGTTCCTTTTGCAGTCCCTTTCAGGATAATGTTTACGCCGGGCATAAAATTCCCGCTTTCATCGGCTACAGTTCCCGTCACAACCCTTTCTTGTGCCAGGGCGACTGAGGCCAGCATTAGCATGACTGCCAATGACAAACTCACCCTCTTGTAGAGTTTTTTCATAATCATAGTTTGGGTTAAAAATTAATTGGTTGATAGAAATTCTGCAGTTTCCTGATAATCCTAAGATTATTTCGTCCATGCATTCTTCGAATGTAGATATTTTGGGCTGGTATCGATTGAAAACCGGGATTATTTTTTTCCGCAAACGTTTACACAATCGATTACGGTTTCGGTGTAGGTGCAAATGTTGGCGGGCACAGCTTTGGCGAATGTGTCAAAACCACACTTTCCAGGGGATGTCTGCCGTTCTTCAAATCCTTACCGCCTATCACGCCGCAAGTCCGTTATAAGTGTTATTTTGAGCCGATTTTGAGTATGATGCTTTTCGAAAAATACCCCGTACACCTTACTAACTCCCTCACAGGCAGGAAAGAACGCCTGGAAACGATCGTCCCTGGCCACCTCGGCATCTATGTATGCGGCCCCACGGTCTATGGCGACGTGCACCTGGGCAATGTGCGTACGTTCATGATGTTCGACCTGATAACACGCTATCTGCGGTTCCTTCAATACCGTGTCCGCTATGTGCGAAACATCACCGATGTCGGACACCTGGTGAACGATGCGGACGAAGGCGAAGATAAAATCGCCAAAAAGGCCCGTGCAGAGCAACTGGAGCCCATGGAAGTGGTCAAACACTATACCGACGGCTTCCACCATGTGATGCGCCAGTTCAACATCCTCCCTCCCAGCATCGAGCCCTCGGCAACCGGTCATATCGTAGAACAGATCGAAATCGTGAAAAAACTTTTAGAAAACGGTTTCGCTTACGAAGTGAATGGCTCCGTCTATTTCGACGTGACCAAGTATAATAAAGACCATAACTACGGCATCCTCTCCGGCCGCGTGCTGGAAGACCTCATGGAAAGCGGACGGAAACTGGACGCGCAGGATGAAAAGCGCAATAAAGTGGACTTTGCGCTCTGGAAGCGCGCTTCCGCCTACCACATCATGCGCTGGCCCTCCCCGTGGGGCGAAGGCTTTCCGGGCTGGCACATCGAATGCACCGTGATGAGCACCAAATACCTCGGCGAGACGTTCGACATCCACGGCGGTGGCATCGACCTGAAGTTTCCCCACCACGAGTGCGAGATCGCCCAAGCCGTGGCCGCCACCGGCAAAAGCCCTGTGAACTATTGGATCCATGCCAATATGCTTACGGTGAACGGACAGAAAATGAGCAAATCGCTGGGCAATTCCTTTTTGCCCCGGGAGTTGTTTGAGGGAAGCCATGCCCTGCTGGAAAGAGGCTACGGCCCCATGACGGTGCGCTTCTTTATGCTGCAATCACACTACTCCAGCACACTCGACTTCTCTAACGAAGCACTCGGCGCCGCCGAGAAAGGATTCAAGAAGCTGTCGAACGCGATGGTGATCCTGAAGAAGCTGTATCACCCCGGCGCCGCATCGCCCGACAAGATCCTGACCGAAACGCTCGCACAATATACCGAGGACCTCTACGCCAGCATGAGCGACGATTTCAATTCGGCCCGCACACTGGCTGTGCTCTTCGAGATGGCCTCGCGCATCAACGACTTCAAGTCCGGCAACGTGTCGCTGAGCCTGGTGGATGCAGACACCTTTGAGCAATTCAAGCTGTCCTACATCGGCTTTATGGAGGACGTGCTCGGTCTCAAGGAAGAGGAAGAACACAACCACGACCTGCTCAATAACGTGATCGGGGTGCTGATCGACCTGCGCAAGAAAGCGCGCCAAGACCGCAACTTCCCCCTGTCGGACAAGATCCGCGACGATCTGAAAAAGATGGGCGTGCAACTTATGGATGGCAAAGAAGGCGAGATGAGTTACACCATCGACTGAACTACCTTTCGGATGCGCCTGTTTGAATAAGAGGTTTTGACCACGCGGATGCTGAAGAAAATATTCATACTGCCCATACGATTCTACCAGGTTGCCTTATCGCCCTTGTTGGGTACACACTGCCGGCACACGCCGAGTTGTTCGCAATATGCCGTGGAGGCGATCCAGGAATGGGGTGTGATCAAGGGCATTTGGCTCGGCACGAAGCGGATCGCACGGTGTCATCCCTGGGGGACACACGGCTATGACCCGGTGCCGAAGCGACCGAAGCATTGAATTTTCGATGGGATATTTTTTTAACTTCGTTGTATACCACGTTTTTTAACTTCGTTATATGCTACCTGACAAAAACGAGCTGGCAAAACGCTACGCGAATCTCCCAAACGATCAATTGCTGGACATTCTCTATCACCAGGATGATTACACCGCCGAAGCGATCGAGGCGGTGAAGGCTGAAATCAACACCCGGAAAATTGGCGTGGATGAACTGGAGACCTTCACAGTCGAAAAGAAAGTCAGCAAGATCATCAACGAAGAAAATGCCCGCGCCCCACTTTCTTTGAGAGCCAAATTATTTTTCTTTTTTGCGTGGTTCGTACCCGTTGCCCCGTTGGCCTTTGGCATGAACTATCGCGAGGATGGGTTTACTACAAAACTGTGGCAGAGCAGATTCTTTCGAATCACAGGAGTGGTTTCGCTCATCGTGAGTGCATTGCTCTCCGTTTGGCTGGAACTGGGGGACCCTGGCGCCTTTGGGTTGTTGGCCGTATTGTTTGGTGTTTCCTATAGTTTGGATCCAAAGAAAAAAATGACCGTTGAATCGGAGACTTGACCATTTTTCACTCCCCAATCTCCCGCAACAAATCTTCCAGTTGAACGGTGACATTCACATAGCATCGATATACCCACCGGGCGAAAACGAAAAAGAATACAAATCCCAACGGCAAGTACCAAAGCCATGTTCCGGTTTCGATGTGGGTTTTGCCCCCCATCATCCGGACGGAGACGGGCAACGCCACCACCAGCAAGACAAAACCAAGATAGAAGCTGAGTCTCTGTATGGATAGTAGCTTGCGTTTGGCATGCGCATACTGGAGCAATACGTCCTTGTAGTTGCTTGCTTTAATGTCCACACGCCCTACCTGGCGGATGGACCACAGCGAAAGAACCGGCAACACCGAAAGAATGGTCGCCGAGGCGATGGCGCAGGCGAGCAGAAAGGGAGTTTCGAATTTGTTGAGGCTAAGCAGGATAAGCAAGACCATGATAAAACTCAGGGCAGTGCTTATCAGCTCAGGCGTTCTAATTTTGCTTAGCTTTCTTTGATATCGTTCTTGGGTCATCATCATGATCATTTTGTCGGTCAATTTTTTTTGTCCCTCCAGCTTTGCGGACATCTCGGTCCAAAGGTTTTTCATTTCATCCAGTTCCATAGTGCTAGTCTTTTAGCTGCGACCTCAATTTGTCTTTGATCCTGCTCAGACGGGTGCCCACGTTGGTAGCCGTGAAGCCGGTGATGGCGGCGATTTCTTCATAGTTCTTTCCCTCCAGGTGCAGCAGCACGATCCCCTTTTCGATGGTGCTCAGTTTTCTGATCTGGCCGTACAGCTGTGTCAGTCGTTCTTCCATGGCATTGTCGTCTTGGTCGAACCGGTTTATCACGGCCTCGCCGATGGCCACCCGGGCACCCCTCTTTTTCTCCTTGCGCAAATGCGTGATGGAGGTGTTCAGGGCAATGCGGTAAATCCATGTGCTGATCTTCGACTCGCTGCGAAACGAATCGAACGATCGCCAGAGTTGATAGACAATCTCCTGGTAAAGATCCTTTTGATCATCCCGATCCGCGGCATACAGGATCGCGATCTTGAAAATGATCCCTTCGCTCTCCTTTATGACCCGGATAAACTCACTTTCGTTTGGCATCGGAAGAAATTACGAAGGATTAGTTGAAGGCGGGGTAAAAAAATCACACGGAAGGAAAAAAATATTGAGGAACGTCGCCTTTGTTGGTAAGGAACACAAACAAAGGCGAGCGCTTAGTGTGTTTTCCCTCCTTTTATCAACACCACCATCTGCTCTGCCACCCACTGTGCCGAACCGGCGAATGCTCCCGTGACCAATCGATTTTTGGAGTCTATGATTTGGTTGAGCTCTTTGTTGCCATAGGTTTCGGCCGTACATACCGTAAGCTTTGCGCCACGACGCGCCAGGACCTCCTGCATGTCGAAGGCGAGCAGCTTACCATATTGGGAGATGTCCATGAATTTTTTCTCTGCCCATTGTGGGAAGCAGGTCATCGATTTGTTTTCTACCAGGTAAGCGCCGTTGTGCAGTTGCACGTTGATCAGCGAAGCTGCACCATGACCGGCCGTTCCTACCACACCACCACGCTCGTAAATGGCGGCGGCAAGCCTCGCGATACGCTCGTCGTTCACCACGTCAAAATACTGGCCATGTCCGCCGGGATAGAATACGGCGACGTACTCCTTTGAATTAACCTGGGTGGGTGAAAGCGTGGCCGAAGTTTTCGAGATGAACGCGTCGCTGTTCTGAATAAGTATTAAATCCTCGGCTTCGTTAGGGCGTTGATACAGGGCGGCCTTTCCCCCTTTGGGCGTCACAATGTCCACCGTGTAGCCTTGATCGGTGAAGTATTTAAAAGGATATGCGATCTCCCGGAGAAACGTGCCGCTTTGGCTTGCTCCTACTGAATCAACATTGGTGGAAACAATCAGAACCTTTTTTACCTGGGCCGTACTATAAAGGGTCAGTAGACTAAGGCCCAATACCATCAGGAGTTTGCAAGGTGTTGCTAACGTGGTTTGTTTTTTTGATGTCATGTTTTGAGGGTTAAGCGAGGGTATACGGGCGGGAGCTGATGAAAGATTGTTAACGGGTTGTTAACGCTACAAAGAAGGAATGTTTAGCGCTTGTGTTCTGCAACGGGGTTGGACAGCGTTCGAAGCTGAGTTGCTTGGTGGGGATACTAGCAACCCGTGGGGAATACCAAACAATAGTTGACGACGAAAAACAACCGGGGCCACTATCGGGCCAATCAAATGCAGGCCGGTTGGCGGTCAAAGACTGCGGTCATCGTTAGGCACAAATGTGCACACATGCGCCGGTCAATTCCGGATGATCTCTACTTCGATCCTGTCGTTGGCGTTGGCGTTCTCGTAGATGGCCAGCATGGCTCCATAGCCCTTGGTGGCAATGCGGTTGGGCGCGATGCCTTTGCTTACCAGGTAGGCCTTTACTATCTCGGCTTGTTGCCGGGATAGTTCAGTGGCTGAGCCGTGCGTGGCACGATTGTTTGCAGGGTCAAGCGCAAAGAAGTTGGCGCTGCTGCCTTTGGTGATGATTTCTCCGGACGCATCGCTTTGCGTGTGACCAAACAGTCTGATCTTACAACGCGGATTGGCCATGAAATTTACCAACTCCAAAAGTTCGGCTTCCGAAGCAGGTGTGAGGATGGCAGAGTGCTCAAAGAATTTTATATGCTCGAGTTCGATATAGTCGCCGCGGTTGACGGGAACAAGTTTTATGGGGACGATCACTTCCTGCTCCTCTCCTATCGATGCACCTTTGATACTTTTTAAAGGATCGGCAAAATTGATCGTCCGCTTTGCCAGCTTATAACCGATCAGGTTACATACTACCACCAGCTTGCCCGTGGCGGGGGCGGGAACGGAAACCTTTTCGTTGGCCGGGTACTGCTCCACCCGATCGTCTGGTTCTTTGTCCAACAGGTGTACAGGTCCGGATACCGATGTGTTAGCAGTACCACTGGTCAATTGAAAGACAAATGTTTTTACGGGAAGTGCGACAGCGGTGGAGAGCGTGTCGGTGGCCGGTGCCTTGCCGATGGCCGCGGTGTCTGCCGCTGGCTGTTCGTCGATGGGCACGTTGCCCGTGTCGTGGGCTTCCTGTCTTTCTGCTTCCGCTGTGGACTCTGCTACGCCACTGCCTTCGAGCGGACCGTTGTAGATCCAGGCCTTTTTGAATTCCGTTTCGAGTCTTAGCCGGTAGGTCGTTTCGCGGGCTTGCTGTTTGTCTTTTGTTACCCTTACATAGACGTAATACAACTTGCGGTTCGCGTTGAAGGCATAGCGCGCCGGAAAGTTAAGTTCGTGCACATGGGTTGTGAAATGTTCGGCATTTGACTGTGAGGCAAACCCTCCGACAACTACATAATAGTAAGGATATGATTGGCCCTGGGCCTGTGAACGGTTTATGGCAACCGTTGCAAACATGACTACTATAAAGAAAGCGTTCCGTATCCCGGAAACCTTAAGCCTGATCCACTTCATTTGACGCCCAAAGCTAAATAAAACTAAAAAGAATAAAAGTGTTTGGAGATGCTGATTCCGAATATTTCATGCGCAGCCATTGGGGGCGAGGAAAAAAACAGGCACGACATTGATAAAGCTGAATAATCATAATATATAAGCGTACTACAAAAACTTCCACTAAAATCTTTTGCGATCTACAAAGCTCTGAGAGCCGTTAACAACCCTATCGCTACACTTGAGCTGTTTAACAAATCATTACCTATCTTAACACATCATTACCCATCTCCTGCTCTGTTTGCTCTCGCAAATTGCTTCTTTAATTGACGACCTTGAAAAAAAGTAACCTGGGTTAATCCCATACCCTTTCTATAACATGGCTCATATATTCTCATCGTTTACCGTGAGGGCTTGAGTCGATCCAAACCGATAACGTCTCGAACACCCCTTGAGGTCAACGCATTCGGGCGCACGGGAAATAGCTTTGGATTTTTGCTTACGGTACTGCACTATATATATGAGTTGAAACATTGCTTCTATATTCATCTCCCTTATGACGATGCTAAATAGCAAGCTTTACCTCACGTTAAGGCTGGACTACCAATCCAATCAACATCTTCGCAAGTAAGGTATTGCCCGCATTTTAGGGTGTAAGCATAGAAGTTGACGACGCCAAGTCCTTATTTGACCATCCTTCGGGGTCCAGCCCATACGTTCGAACCTCATCGACAGGCACTTAATATCCTCAAAATAGGCCCCTGTATGGGCAAACACCTTTGTTGAAGGGATCCGGGGTGGCTTTGCGGCGCTATTTTGGGCTTACCCGTGTAGGTATTTCCCCTATTCTCTTCAAAATCATGGTTTTTGATCCATTCTATTTGTACTGTTAAAACAAAACAAATCTTATGAAGAAGTTTACAACAGTCCTTTGCATCATGTTTTTTGCAAGCGTTGGTGCTTTTGCCCAAGGCGTTAGCGGTGGTATCAAAGCTGGTCTTAACCTGGCCAACCAGACATACTCCAGCAGCGGCTACACCACAAGCCCCAGCTTTTTGCCTGCTCTGCACGGTGGCGTTTACCTGACCGCCATGTTCTCGGAACACCTCGGCCTCCAGCCTGAAATTCTTTATTCCGGACAAGGCGCTAAGTCGGGTGATCTCAAACTCAAGATGGCCTATATCAACGTTCCCGTGTTGGTTCGTTACAACGTAAACAGCCTGTTGAGCTTCCACGCTGGTCCTCAATTTGGTGTCCTCGCATCCGCGAAAGACAAAGATTCCTCTGGCTCGACCGACGCCAAGGATCAATTCAAGAGCACCGACGTTAGCGTTGCTGCCGGCATTGGCATTGATCTGCCCATGAAATTGAATTTCTCTTTCCGTTTTGTGAAAGGTCTTAGCGACATCGCCAACATTGACGACAACACGTACAATGTAAAAGCAAAGAACTACGCCCTCCAGTTTTCGGTAGGCTACAAATTGTTTGGCAAGTAATTGTGCTCGATCCTCTCGGAAGAGAGGTGAGTATCGTTGATCTGTTAATATGGAACGGCCGTGCGTCTTATCGCACGGCCGTTTCTATTTTATATGCGTTCCAAAAAATGGCGGCGACGGAAATGCGCTCGTAAGCCCTCCTCCCTGAGAAAAAGATCACAGCATGGCTTGCATGGCCGCTGATCTCAAGCCTGTCATCAATGAAAGTATACGACAGAAACCATCCGCGCGGAAGAGTCATAATAGATGGCGGCGATGCCGTCGCGGTAGGCGATATAACGCTTGTCCTCGAAACGAACTACGTGATCCATTTCATAGCAGTCGATAGCGTCGCGGACTACGTTTAGCGGTGGGTCCAGGCGTTGAAAAGAATTTTGCTGTTCGTTCCACGCATAATAGAAGTAGTGGTTGAGGCCAGGGCCTTCCATCATCTGCAGAATGGCCGTAGTCACAATCATGCCGATGATACCGGCACCGGCGCCTCCCATACCGTTCTCATCGTAGTAGTCACCCCATTGAACGATATACTGGCCATCACGCTTCAACACCGCAATCTGTGGCGTGGAGACGTTGGCAGCTTTTAACATGTAGGAAAATTTATGTTTGTGATGAATCACGTTCTTGCGACCATAACGGAAGTAGGTGTTGAAATCGGGTTGTGCCGCGGTCAATTCGCTTTTTGCGATCTGGGTGCTGGTGGCCAGGTCGAAGATGTCGAGTTGAAACTTTTTCTTGGCGTGCAAAATGCGGAATAGTTTTCCATCGATCAGGAACGATCTGAAATCGGCGGCTTCGCTGGACGCGAGAAACGCTTTAAGGTCAGCAGCACCGGTTTGTGGATCCAGCGTCATCGCATACGTGCGACTTCCCAGATCATAAATAACATAGAGTTTGTCATACTTGAATACTTTCACGTGGCTTCTTCCCTGGAATGTGATTTCCGAGGCATCGGTATAAAAATCTACCGGCCCTGCAGCGAGCTCAGGGGCAATGGGTTGTGGCAGGCGAAAGCGTTTCTCACTCACCACACGCATCCGGTTGATCTCCACCAGGGAAAGTTCACTGCCCATTTCCCTGAACGACACTACAAAAAGGTTTCCATCCACATAGCTCCCTATTATTTTTCCGTGCAAGAAAAGGGTGTCTGCAGACTCTACCCGCCCTTTTGTGGAATCGTTGTAAATCCATGTCTTCAATCGGCGCGAGCGCGATTTTCCTTCGAAGAAATAAAAATATTCGTCGCGACCGAATCGCGCAGCCGTGAACACCTCGGCATCCACCGGATCGGTGGGAAGTGCCACAGAATCGGCAAGCCACACGGCATGTTGGGAACGCCGTGAATCGTTCGGGATGTCCTTAAACGAAAACAGCAGGCTATCGCCGAGACGGACGGTAGTGAAGTCCTTTAGCGTGCCCGTGGTGTGATGGGTGTATAAAATTTGCTGGCCTATGGAAAAGAGCGGGCTAAGAAAAACCAGGATAAAGACACCTGGAAAACTGCGGATCGTCATATATTGCTAAAAACAGATAAAATTAAAACCGGATATTGACAGGCAACGCCTGCGTCAATGTTAACAAATTTTCAGGATACTCCACTTTGATACCCTAGAAGAAATCAATTTCTCTATATGATTGCATGGTTTGCAACGCTACTGGTAGGCATTTTATCGCTGGCCCTTTCGATGAAAGGGGTTTTCCAAGGCCGGAAGCCCCTGGCTGTTTTGAAGTTTGAAGAAGGGTCACATGAATTTGAAATCAAAACACCCGGCGATTATTCTATTTCCATTTTTGGGGCTGGATCGGTCCAGGGCGATACGAATCTTGATATTCAGTTGGTTCTGGATGATCAATGGAGGCTCAGGGTCACCGAAAACAGGATGGCGCCGCGGTTTTCTTTAGAAGGAAACGTAGGAATTGAATATTGGCGATTTTCAACCACGAAGGCCGGTCGTTGCGTACTGACCCTTGCCAACCTGGAAGATGTGATCGCAAAAGATTCCATGCTGTGGTCGAAGGCACAGTTTCAGTCACCCAACGATCATCGCAGGCTAAAACTCCTCGTTGCCCAAAGTGTGGAGCCTTTGCACCGAACACTTTCTATTGTAGGATTCGTTGTTGGTGGGGCTTTCGTCATCGTCGGACTATTCATGGTTTTGGTGAAGTTAACTTGCTAGCTCCCTTCTCAATCGCCGTGACTATCCTTCCACTCCTTCGCTCGTTATGATGATATAGCTTCCCGTCTTTTCAATACGGAAGGATTCGAGGTCAAATGCAAAGTATAAATAGGATCCCGTTCCCTGATTTCTGATGTCAACAACCTTGACAACGTGCGACGTATAGGCATTAGCCAAATAGCTCTCCAGGTGAAAGAGATAACTACAAAAAACAATGGCCTCCGCGATGGAAAGGTCTGGGATGATGACGACACTTTCATAAGACTTTTCGCCGGTCTGCGATTCATACGAGATACCGTTCTTGTAGACATACCGCAAGAATGAATAATTTTCCGTACCACGTTCTTCCTTCAGCGTTTTTAATAGTCCGAAGGTTCTGGCAAAATATTCCGGGAGGGGCTCCTTGCTTTCTAAGGGTGGATATCTTAATAGGTATGCGTCAAACACATAGCCTTTTGTCTTTTTAAAACTAACCTCAACATAGCTCCCCGACACCATGACCTTATCATTC
This sequence comes from Chryseolinea soli, assembly GCF_003589925.1. Taxonomy (NCBI): domain Bacteria; kingdom Pseudomonadati; phylum Bacteroidota; class Cytophagia; order Cytophagales; family Fulvivirgaceae; genus Chryseolinea; species Chryseolinea soli. The sequence goes on from NZ_CP032382.1 coordinate 7,126,890, forward strand.
TCTTTACCCTTCTCGATCGTTGTGGGCAACGCCTGTATAGAAGCACCAGACTCCGAATAGCCTTGCAGGACCACCTGGTCACCATAACTGAGGCTGCCGATTATTTTCCCATTGGGACGATCGCGCACCTGGAGTTTGTTCCTGGCCCAGACGTATAGCGTGTCGCCCGTCTTGAATCTTGCCTGAGCTCTCCCCTCGGCGAGGTGGAGACCGATAAAAAAAATGATTAGTAAACAAATTCTCATAACAACCCTGCTGGAATAATTCAGGCGGAGCCAATTTAATTATTTCCACGAGTGTTTTCACAGCGAGACAACGTTTATCTATCGCGGTAATCGTCCGCGACAGCCTTTGTTAATTTTTAGGTGTTGCCTATCGTGATTACATTGTTATTGATGAACGGAGCTTCTCCTTCATGTCGCTCAGATCAAACGATTCCTGATCATTGAAATTCTCATAGGATGAGGTGATCACGCTGTCCCCCGCCTTTAGTCCATCCAAGACCTCGAAATTTTCAGTGTTTTTGCGGCCGAGTTTTACGCGGCGCTTCACCGCACGATGTTCTCGTTGGACAACATACACCCACTCGCCGCCGGTGTCTTTATAAAAGCCTCCCACCGGGACGAGCAGAGCCTCTACCGGATCGCTAAGCACAATCCTCAGTCGTAGCGTCTTTCCATCCGCAAGATCGGGTGTCTCATCTTTAAAAATCATATCCACAGAAAAGCGGCCATTCGTTACTGTAGTGTAAACGTGAGTGATTTCCAATGTGTAGTCGGTGTTGTTCACCGTCGTGGTGGCCGTCAATCCCACGGCAATTCGGGAAAAGTAAAGCTCGTCGATGGGGACTTTTACGATCGTTGTGTTCGCGACCGTGTCTTTTGATACTGTTCCGGTTTGAGGAATGAATTCAGTAAATAGGCCGTAATTTACTGATGAAACGGTCATACGTCCAGGGTCAACACCGCATACATGTACTCTCCTTCTGCTCGCAAAAAACCAATTGTAAATTACAAACACGGTTAGCATTGAGATGGCAACCCACATTATCTTCTTCATATAGCATTGACGTTATCTGAACTCCGGCTCCCCAAAAGCATGCCGGAAAAATGAAGGTAAAAATCAGGTTATTCCGATGCGGCTGATCATGTTTTGTTCGGTATTGAACAAACCTGTATCACTTTCAATCATTAAGAACTTCCAGCAGCGTTGCCTTACCAGGTTGCTGGACAAGAAACCTTCTGAAAGCCGGCCCCGGAAAAAGAAGTCCTCCTCCTATAAAGGGTTGAGTTGAGCATACGAAAAAACATTAAATTGACTCTCTGATGATCAATCAAGATGAGATATTGTCCAAGCCGGTCTCTTACCGGTTGGGAACCTTGTCTTAAATATCATTAACTTTTGATCACAACAAAAAACATGAATATCCGGTCATTATATGAGAAGCTGCTCGAACCCTCGCAGCCGCTTATTGAAAGCATCGCCACCCTGGAGGGTGATATCATTATCCTTGGGGTAGGTGGAAAAATGGGGCCGTCCCTCGCAAAGCTTGCCAAACGGGCTATTGACCTGGCCGGCATGAACAAGCGGGTTATTGGCGTGGCGCGATTCTCAGAGCCCGGGCTGGAAGAAGAGCTCCAGCAGCACGGCATCATCACACACCAGGCCGACCTGCTCGACGATGAGGCCCTGCAACGGTTGCCTGACGCGCAAAATGTTTTGTACCTGGCCGGAACAAAATTCGGGACCACGGGAAAGGAATCCTTTACCTGGGCCATGAACAGTTACCTTCCCGGACGCGTGGCGGAGAAATACCAAAAATCGCGCATCGTTGTTTTCTCTACCGGTAATGTCTATCCCTTGGTATCGGTTCAATCGAATGGGCCTAACGAAAGTCACCCAACGCAACCGGTAGGCGAATATGCGCAGTCGTGCCTGGGCAGGGAACGGGTGTTCCAGTATTTCTCGCAAAAACATCAAACGCCCATCCTTATCTACCGGCTGAACTATGCCAATGACGTTACCTATGGTGTGCTCGCGGACATTGCGCTGAAGGTCAGAAATCAACAACCCATCGATCTGCGCATGGGATATGTCAACATTATCTGGCAACAGGAAGCAAACGAGATCGCCTTGCGTTCACTGCACCACTGTAGCGTACCCGCGAAGATCCTCAACGTTGCAGGACCGGAGAAACTTTCAGTCCGTGAGCTTGCCGTCGAATTCGGAAAGGTCTTTGGCCTGGAGCCGGTCTTTACAAACCAGGAGCAGGAAACTGCACTGCTCAGCGATGCCTCTGAAATGCGCCGGCTCTTCGGGGACCCGGCCGTCTCCCTTCGACAAATGATTGAAGTGATTGCCGGCTGGATCGCAGAAGGCGGCAAATTTTTGAACAAACCAACACACTTCCAGGAACGGGAAGGAAAATTTTAAGCACCATGACCCACCCTACCCTCTCTCCTTCCATCAGCCAATTGCTCCGGGAAGGAACTGTCATACCCGCTCACCCGCTTGCCTTAACAAAAGAGCGAAGACTCGATGAAAGGCGACAAAAGCTGCTCACCCAATACTACATGGCTTCCGGTGCGGGTGGCGTGGCCGTGGGTGTACACACCACGCAATTCGAGATCAGAAAACCTGACGTCAACTTACTTGAACCTGTGCTGCGTCTGGCATCCGAACAGATCCGTGAATCGGATCCCGGCAGGCCTTTCATCAAAGTCGCCGGCATCGTTGGACCAACTCCACAAGCCCTTCGCGAAGCAGAACTTGCTGTGAAGCATGGCTATCATCTCGGGCTGGTCAGCATGGGGGGACTGAATGATCAGCGTGAATCTGATCTCATCAAACGACTGACGGCCGTTGCGGAAATCATTCCGGTCTTCGGCTTTTATTTGCAACCTGCTGTCGGTGGTCGATTGCTCTCGTACGATTTTTGGAAAGACGCTGCGTCGATTCCTAATCTGTACGCGATCAAGGTCGCAGCTTTCAATCGTTATCAAACATTGGACGTAGTGAGGGCCGTATGCGCATCACCCCGGCACAATGATATTGCGTTGTATACCGGAAATGATGACAACATCGTCGCCGACTTGCTCACCACCTATCGCTTTGATGTCAACGGAGAGCAGATTGAAAAAAGATTTGTCGGCGGACTTCTTGGGCACTGGGCGGTCTGGACGGGGGCCGCGGTGAAATTGCTGAACTATATTAAACAATCCGGAAATGATAACGGCGTGGTCAGCGAGCTGCTAAGTGTGGGCATAAAAGTAACCGATATGAACGCGGCGATCTTTGATTCCGCCAACGCTTTTCACGGCTGCATCCCCGGGATCCATGAAGTGCTGCGCAGACAGGGACTACTGGAAGGCACCTGGTGCTTGAACCCGGAAGAAAAATTATCGCCGGGACAATTGGAAGAGATCGATCGTGTGTGTCATGCCTACCCGGGGCTAACCGACGACGAACAGGTCAAACATTTTCTTGAAAAAGCGTTTTCGCATCCTCATTAAATTTACTTCATGCTGCGTGACAAGATCAAAGCATTGTCGGCCGAAATACTTCCGGAGATCATCCGGATCCGCAGGCATTTGCATCAGCATCCCGAGCTCTCGTTCCAGGAGCAGGCTACTTCAGCGTATATCAAGTCGCAGTTAGACCAGATCGGTATCTCCTGGCGGCCCATCGCCGATACCGGTGTTCTGGCAATTATTGAGGGGCATACTCCGGCGTCCAACGTCGTGGCACTTCGCGCGGATATGGATGCGCTCCCCATACAGGAACTGAATGCAGTTGATTATGCATCAAAGAATCCCGGCGTCATGCATGCCTGTGGTCATGATTTTCACACCTCGTCGTTGCTGGGAACAGCCGCGATCCTCCAGCGCTGCAAACAGGAATTCAACGGCACGGTAAAACTTCTATTTCAACCGGCAGAAGAAGTATTGCCTGGTGGAGCCACACGGATGATCAAGGAAGGTGCTTTGCGTGATCCCTCTCCTATCGCGGTCATTGGTCAGCATGCCATGCCCCGACTTCCCGCCGGCAAGATCGGCATCCGGAAAGGCAAACACATGGCGTCGATGGACTCGCTCTATGTCCGCATCATCGGGAAGGGCGGTCATGGCGCTGAACCACACACAGTGATCGATCCGGTGGTGATTGCAGCGCATGTAATCATCGCCCTTCAACAAATTATCAGCCGTTCGGCAAACCCCAGGGAGCCGTCGGTGCTTTCATTTGGGCGGGTGATCGCCAACGGCGCCGTCAACGTCATTCCCGATGAAGTCTATATGGAAGGCACCTTCCGCGCCATGAACGAAACCTGGCGCGAAAAAGCACTGGGCCTCATTGCCAACATGGCGGAGAAAGTGACGTCGGCCATGGGCGGAACGTGCGAATTGCGCATCGACCACGGCTATCCCGTGCTCGTCAATGAAGAAAGACTTGCCGCAAATCTCCGGGACTATGCCGTCGACTACCTTGGCGAAGAGAACGTGATCGATGAAGACATCTGGATGGCCGCCGAAGATTTTGCGTATTACGGACAAGTAGCCGATTCGTGTTTCTACCTGTGCGGCGTGGGCAATGTTGAAAAAGGGATCACGTCTTTGCTGCACACGCCAACGTTCAATGTGGATGAGAGTGCACTAGGCATGAGTACGGGGCTGATGGCCTACATGGCTTTGAAAAAACTCGGCAACTAACCAAGAACGACAGTACGCATGAGGTTTAGAAAAATGGAACGCCAGGATGTGCCGTCGGGGCTCGCCCTTTGCCGAAGTGCCACCTGGAATCAGCTCGCGCGCGACTGGGAGATTTTTCTCACGCTAGATCCGGAAGGCAGCAGGGTGTGTGTGGATGACGACGAACATGTTATTGGCACGGTCACTACCCTCCGCTACAGCAATCACTTTTCATGGATCGGGATGGTTTTGGTCGATCCGGCTCATCAACGAAAGGGCATTGGGCTCAAACTACTTGAACAGGCCCTCGAGATATTGAAGAATGAAGACAGTGTGAAGCTCGATGCTACCCCGGCCGGCCGGCAAGTCTACGTCAAACTTGGATTCAAGGATGAATACAGACTCAGCAGGATGTCGACCGCTTCTCTGAACACGCAACACCTGGTGTCCTCAACCGCCACGGCACTGGGAAACGACGACCTTGACAGCGTGGGATTGTTCGACCAAAAAGTGTTTGGCGCTGACCGCATGCCACTCCTTCGTTGGATGAGGGAAGGAGCACCTGATCTGGCTTTCAAAGTTGGCAACGGCGGGCAACTCAGAGGATATTGTTTTGGAAGACCGGGATACCGGTTTACACAGATCGGTCCGGTAGTTGCCACAGACGCTGATGTCGCCAGGGAACTGGTCTCTGCTGCACTGAGGCACTGCGGAAATATACCTGTGGTACTTGATGTGCCTCATCATGATGAATCGTGGAGTGCGTGGATTCAATTGCTTGGCTTCTCGGAGCTGAGGCCGTTTGTTAGAATGTACAAGGGAAACAACCATTGGCCTGGCACTCCCAGGAATCAATATGCCATGCTTGGGCCGGAGTTTGGATAGCGCAATCCAAATTTAAAAATCAAATTACGCACATTAAAGTCCAGCATCGGGTGACGCCGCTACTTTCGCCTTGTACCAGTTGACAATTGCCTTTATTTTTACTTTTAAACTGTCCTGATTCAATTCCTCGAAATGAAACTCATTCTGAATCAAAAGTTTGTTGTCTGCAATCGGTGCTATCAAAAAATCAAGCTTACCACTTTCCTCCTTTTCATCAATCCTAAATAGCAGTACGGGAACTTCAATCATTCCCACATTTCTATAGATTTTCAACTTGGCAAGCTGCTCTTTGATGCCACTCTGAAAATTCACTGTCGTCTTAACCTCAATCGCAAATTGAACCTGGGGGCTACTTTTGAGGGTGACAAAAAAATCAAACAATGGTGTCGGATACTTCTCGATCGACATTTTGTAGTCCGATTTCAAAAGAAAGATTTTCGCAATTTCTTCCGCTCGCCACGCCTTCAGACTACTCAAATTGCTTTTCATATCGAATGTTTAAAGTTCTTTTTATACTTCTTTAAATCAGACTTCTCCCAAAAAGATTTCACTTCATTGAATAGTCTGGTCCTATTTTCCTTATCGAGAAGAAACCTTGTCGGCAAATTACTTACCATCTTCCTCCTATTCCTATTAACGGACATTAAATAGACGGAATTTGATTTTACTTCAACGCCCGCTAAGTAAGTCGGACAGTAATAGGCATTCAGTTCATTTATTTTGTTACTTGTGGCCTTAACCTTCAAATTTCCCTTTCTATCACATCCCCTTGACGTGGCCTTGACCTGAACAATAAAAAAGAAATGTTCTTTTGGGCCTATCAGTTCAACGTAGAAATCAGAAGAAGGCCACTTTTCGCCTAAATGTCTTGGTCGGAAGGTATAATCGCGCGAAATCTCAACGCTAAATATAGCTTCGCCCAAATCACCAATTTCATTCGTCATGATGTATAACAATTTTCAGCTAACGGGTCCCTACAAATCTAAATTTCTTAATCTTAAAAAACCAGGTTATGTCAAGAAACAAAAGCTAACTCTCGCTGTGCCCTACTCCACGTTGAGCCCCGAATTGAGTTGATGCCCCACCAGGAAGAAGGACACCGGGACCATGTATTCAAAATGTTACTGGGCATGCATGGAGATGTTTTTCGAGGTGCTTGTCCTGGCGGAGGATAGTGGATTTGATCAGGTCCCGCGATGAAACGAAAAATTCCTTCTTCCCGGGTCACGAACTAAATCGCTGCGCCTATTTCTAAACTCCCGCAAGATCGAACGAAGATGCTTTGGTTTTTCACTTCGAAGGCAAGTCTTTTAATGCGACTGTCTCAGCTCAAAACTCAAGCGTCGGAGTTCTGAATGCCGGCATCCGGGGCCCTGAACTCGGACGCCACAGTTCCGAAGTAAGGCAGTTTAGTTCAAAACTCCGTTGTCAGAGATCCGAACTCCGATTGTTTAGTTCTGAACTCAACTGCTGTCAGGTTTTTGCGATTGCATTAACGAAAATATTGCAACGGTTCGGGCAACAGACTTACCGGTTGGCCGGCAATGTGAAATATTCAGGCTTTTTCTTCGGTCGATGGGATTTTTTCATCGCAACGCACATAAAAAAAGTGAACCATCGGCACCCGAAGCCCCGCCGCCTCAGTGTACAGCTCCGGCAGCTTGCCTCAGCGCTCCGATCGTTCGGCTCAGAGCTCCGGCGGTTCGGTTCGGAGCCGAATCAGTTCACCTCCGGAACACGATGACTGCCATAACTTCAGTTCGGAGCCTGACACTATCTGCACTAACGATTTGAGGAGCAGTCGACCTGCATCACAGTCTGAAGACTGTGGGGATAATCGGCACAAGTGTGAACACTTGCCCCAGTTCAGAAAATTTGCTGCAGCACGTAAACAATGGCGGAAAACCCCAGCAAAATGGCACATACCATGAGGTCGCCTTTGAGGGCGGCTATGAAACCGCGGATCAGTGTTCTCATCATATCTCAATATACGAATTTTGGCGGTAGGCCGTGATATCCAAAAAACCACCCCAAGTTCCTATTTTTGGGGTTTTAATGACCCAGAAAATCTTTTATAGCCGAACTTGCGCAAACTTTCCATTGTTAGCAACCGTATTGGTACTGAACATTTCCCTATACTTTTCGCATCCCCATGAAGATACTGTTACGCTATTTGAAGAACCATAAGTGGCTCATTGCCCTGGCCCTGTTTCTCGCCGCCACCAGCCAGGTTTTTTCGCTGTTGGACCCGCATATTACGGGAAAGATCGTCGACAATTTTATTGAAAAGAAAAGCGTCCTGTCACGGGCGGATTTTCTAAAAGGCATTCTCTACCTGGTGGGTCTGGGCATTGGGGCGGCCATGGTGTCGCGGATTGCCAAGAACCTGCAGGATTATTTTACCAGCATCGTGGTCCAGAAACTGGGGGCCAAAATGTATGCCGACGGGCTCAAACATTCGCTGGAACTCCCCTACCAGACGTTCGAAGATCAGCGCAGCGGTGAAACGCTGGGGATCCTCCAGAAAGTGAGAACCGATTCGGAGAAATTTATCACGCAATTTATCAGCGTGCTCTTTGCCAGCATCGTGGGGTTGATCTTTGTGACGATCTACTCGCTTTCGGTGAGCTTTAAAGTGACGCTGGTGTATTTTGCTTCCGTGCCCATCATCGCGCTCACCAGCTGGTTGCTGAGCCGCAAGATCAAGGTCGTTCAGAAAAGCATTGTTAAAGAAACCACGGCGCTGGCGGGTTCCACCACGGAATCGCTGCGCAACATCGAGTTGGTGAAAAGCCTAGGGCTGGCCAACCAGGAAATCGAGCGGCTCAATAACACGACCTATAAAATTCTCGGCCTGGAATTGAAGAAGGTGAAATATGTGCGGGGCATGAGTTTCCTCCAGGGCACTACCGTGAACTTTATCCGCAGCGTGATGGTGGTCATTCTCTTGTTGCTCATCTTCGACAACGACATCTCGGCCGGCAAGTACTTTACATTCCTTTTCTACTCCTTCTTTCTCTTTGGACCTTTGCAAGAATTGGGCAACGTGATCATCGCCTATCGCGAAGCCGAAGTTTCGCTTTTAAATTTCGACCGCATCCTCAATCTCCCCAAGGAAGCCAAGCCCAAGAATCCCGAAACCGTGGGCCAGGTAACGACGCTGAGCTTTAACGATGTGGGCTTCAAACATCAATCGGCGAGTACACCTGCGTTGAACAATGTTTCGTTTTCCGTACGGAGCGGTCAGACCATCGCTTTTGTAGGGCCATCCGGATCGGGGAAGACAACGTTGGTGAAATTGTTGGTGGGTTTGTATCCACCAAAAGAAGGAACCATCCTATACAACGACATCCCCAGCACGCATATCGATCTGAATGAACTGCGTGAGAAAATCGGGTTCGTCACGCAGGACACGCAACTGTTCTCTGGAACGATTCGCGAAAATTTATTATTCGTACGCCCCGAAGCAACCGACGAGGAATGTTTGGCGGTGTTGCAGAAGGCGGCGTGTCAATCGCTCCTGGCGCGGGCTGACAAAGGATTGGACACGGTGATCGGGGAAGGTGGAGTAAAAGTTTCCGGAGGTGAAAAGCAGCGGCTTTCGATTGCACGGGCGTTGCTGCGTCAGCCGGATATTTTGGTTTTTGATGAGGCTACTTCTTCGTTGGATTCATTGACCGAAGAGGAAATCACGGAAACCATCCGGGAAGTTTCTGAGATCAAGGATCAGATCACGATCCTGATTGCTCACCGGTTGTCGACCATTATGCATGCGGATGAGATCTTTGTGCTGGAACGGGGACATATTATTGAGTCCGGTAAGCATGAAGAGTTGCTGAGTGAGAAGGGGCTTTACTATGCGATGTGGCGGCAGCAGATTGGGGAGAAGGTTACGGTGGATGCCTGAGGTTTTGTGACCGTCTGAAACCTGATGACTGTCTACATAATCGATACAGGTGGGAACACCTACACCAGCAGCATATTTGGTATATTGTAGTATCAATAAAAACCCACCAAATATGATTTCCATTAACCAATCCGTCGATCGCCGGAAATTTCTCCAGTCAACAGCGCTGTTTACTTCCGGAGCGCTCGGGCTAACCGTCTTACCGGCACCCGTTGTCGCAGATGCCGGGACATCAACTGAAGACATGTCGAACATCATCGGTCCTATGGCCGGCTATGCGCCCCAGGTAGGCACCCTGGTATCTATGATGACCTGGATGCGGAATATGATACTTTTTCCCGTCGTCGGGCTTACGGTAGAACAGTTGGATTATGTGCACGATCCGAAGGCCAACTCGATCGGCGCCATGCTCCTGCACCTGGCGGCGACGGAACGCTTTTATCAGCTGCATACATTTGAGAACAAGAAGTGGGGCGACTGGCCGGAAGCCGATGTGAAACGGTTTTCAGTGGCCAGCGAGCTGGGCGACGAAGGCCGCAAGCTCATCAAAGGAAATCCGCTGACGTATTATCTCAGTACGCTCGAAGAAGTCAGAAGCAACACGCTGTCGGAGTTCAAGAAACGCGACGATGCCTGGCTGATGAGTGTCGACAAAGAATGGTTTTGGGGGCCAACCAATAACTACTGCAAGTGGTTTCACGTCTGCGAACATGAATCCAATCACAACGGCCAGATCAAATGGCTCAAGAGCCGGTTGCCCGGGGCCAAGGCTGGCAAGGATTGATCATTCAAAACAGCAGCGCACTCTATTTGCCATCTTATTTTGGCACATACGGTCCACCCGTTTCTCCCCACCCCCACTTGGGCATGGGCTCGTGTTCCTGTATTGGATTTTCAGTTGTCTTGGAATTAAGAACAGCCAAGCGACTACCCCATTCCAGATAGCCCACGAGTGACGACCGGAATTCGGGATCGTCAGGCAGGCCTACTTCGTCGGCTGTTTCCAAGAGGAGTGCGATCCAGCGTTTTCTTTTTATGTCGTCGAGTTGTTTGCCGATGTGGTGAGCGACCATGTTGGCATGGCTGCCGTGGTCGCCTTCGGTGTAGGCTTTGGGGCCGCCAAAAACTTCGGCCACAAAGTGAGCCACGTGCTTGGAATGTTCGGGCGACATGTTGGCAAAGACAGGACCGAGCAGGTCGTCTTTCAATACTTTTTTATAGAAGGCATCGAAGAGTTTTTCGAAGGCACTTTGTCCTCCGGCCCATTGGAAGAGGGTTGGGATGTTGGCGTTGTTGGTCATGAGATAGTCAACGGAATGGGCGGGGGTTTTGTTTGGGTACGATCACGTTTTTGCTCTTGTTCAATCTCCCCCATCGTCGGTAATGATCAGAAAGTCATTCACTTTACGGATACTGTAAAGCTGGACTTCAAACTTAAATGATAAATAGGTGGGCTCCCGGCCTTGCTCGCCCTCTGCGCGAATGACTGGTCTCTCCGTTTCTATATATTCATCTTTAAAATAACTTTCGAGGCCGCCCACATAACTCAAAAAAACAAAAGCTTCCGTCATTGAAAAATCGGGTATCATCATGACCGTGCTCCAACAGCATATGACGTAACTCCTCGAATAGGTGATACCATTGTTGTACACATACTCCAATTGAAAGGGTTCGTTTTGTTGTTGATCCTTCAGGGTTTTCATTAAGCCAAACGCTCGCGCAAAATAATCCGGAAGGAATTCGCGCCGGCCGCTGCTTAATGTTTTCAAGGGTGGGAATTTCAACAGGTAGGCGTCAAACACATACCCTCTCAGGTTCTGAAAACCAATTTCAACATACGCCCCCCATACCATCACAGGCGGATTCTCCCGGCCGTCAGTAGTCGACGTGGGCAAGGCCTGGATAGGGATCTTTGCATACTCATCGTCCTGGAACATCACCACCCGGTCGCCGTAACTCAGGGCACCGATCACTTTGCCGGCTTTGTCGCGTACCTGCAATTTTTTGAGGGTCCATACATAAAGCGAGTCGCCTGTCTTATAGCGAGGCGCGGCCTGGACATGTGTGATAGAAAGACCGATAAAAACGAATAGCCAAATTCTCATAACGATTGGAGCCGGTGTCAAGCTGACCAAACTTCAAGGTAGCGATTTTCGATAATCGCGTTTTAGGAGCCTGTCTATTTATTTATACGGGCAACGTTGTTTCAGGCGTTTTGTTACACCGGTTTCTAAGACCTGGGGTGATTTTTTTAAACCTTCTACGCTCCTGCTCAGCTTCATTTTAACTTCCTAACAACTTTTTTTTGCTTTGGGTCATCTTTTTTATGGAAGCCGCATACTTTTTGCATCTTCTATTCGTGACTTTTTTCACGATCCCACATTCTGAATAAAATGCAAAGCCTATGAAAAAGTATCTGCTGTTGATGCTGGTGGTATCCCATCTCGGCTATGGTCAGATGACCGAATTCGAGACCTATGACAATGGTCTTATCTATAGTGAAAGCACGATGCAGCGTTTAGGCACCATTGTCGATTCGCTTAATCTCAAGTTCAAGTCGTGCGATCTCTCGCATCCATACTATTCACTTTCGCAGGGACCGGGGCGCTTTGTGAAAGTCCCCTCGGAAGAGGCTCGGAAGGCTATTGAACAAGGAATATCGCTTGATGAATATATTGAGAAGTACGACAAGGAAGCCGGCAGCACGAATATCTGGATCGTGAAATTCTTCTACACCAATTATGATGACAAAAAGATGATCGAATACTCGGGTCTTCCTTTTGGAAGAAACCGCCAGCCTTCCATTACCGCAGCCAACAGCAAAACAAATGATGTGAATAACGGGTGGGTTATAAACGAGGATGGCCATAAAGCACTCTTCATCGAAAAACTTACTCCCTATGAGCTGCCTCAACCTTATGCGCGATTGGTCCAATACGTCGATTGCATGATCGACACCACCACCGAGATCTTCTCACCCCAGGCGGAGGGCCGCAGGTTTCAAACACTGAAAGAAGGATCAAAAGCCGACCAGTATGTCCGGTGGGCACGGACGTTTCCCGGTGCCCCGAAGTACCCTAACTATAAAAGGCTTAACGGCGCAGCGTATGATACCGCCAGGAACATCTATAGGCGAAAGCTTCAGACCTGGAATAGTCTCAGACTTGCCAACGTAGACCAGCACATGGCGAAGAAGGGCTATTGGTCCAGCCTCCTGGCCGAGGCCACGCAGGAAGCGCTCGACTCCGGGAATACAGACGACGAATTTGAATTCTATGTGGCGCGCTATGGAACGGCGGAGGATGCCTTAAAACTGAAAAGGGGCCGCATAGTAGTAGGTGGGTGCAGCCAGGACCAGAGCCCGCGCTATCATGCGATCAACATTTGTTCCCTGGCCGCCAAAACGGCGCAATGGGATATCTTTCTCCGCTCACATCTCGACATCATGAACGACCGCTTTGAGAGGATGAGCGATGGCAGCTACGCCTGGGGCCGTCGCAAAACCTATCTCCGGGAGTTGGAAAAACTGGACATACCCGCCGTGGATCTTTTGCTGGGAACCACCCTGCGCGTACAAAATGTGAGCGACCATCACTACAAGAGTTCCGTCGGCCGCGCCGGCCGGGCGCTGTCTGATGCAGAAGACAAAGACGCACTGGAGACACAGCTCACCAACATGATCTCCAACCCATCACTCGATCCCTTCAACCGCTTGATGACCGCCTATCTCTTTCACAATTATGCCTACAACCTCAGCGACACGGTGCGGAGGGACACCAGCTTAGAGAAACTTAAGCTTGCCGTTCAGACATTGCCGGAGGATGCACTGAAGGTTTGGGATAAAGAATAAACATCGGAAGACGCCCACCTCCGGTTGACAAACACCATACAACGTTAAGCGACTTTGTGTCGTCAATAAATGAGCATCGTGCGGCAACGTAAAGCCAAGTATCAACAGTAGACTGACGTCATGCAACAGTACACAGCCGCGCGTTATCAACAGATTGCACTGTGCGGCTCTGTACTGTTGCGTGTCGTCCGTAGCCTAATATTTAACCACCTTCACACTCTTCTGCGAAACACCTTCCGAGATCTGGATGCAATACATGCCCGCGGGCTGCCCCGACAGATCGAGGGTCACGCTTTCGCCGGTGGTGCGCAACTCTTGTATCGCGTTGCCGCTGAGGTTGAGGATGCGCAATGTGCGCTGGGCCGCCGCCGGGAAGTCCACCTGGACGAGGCCTCTGCTGGGGTTGGGATAGAGCTTGCCAACGAGCACTTCCTCCACGCCGGTGACGATAGATGTTTGGAAGGCTTTCGTGTTGGAATATGTCTCACCGTAGTCGTTCGCGGCAGCAACCCGGTAGATATACGCTGTGTTGGATGCTGCTGTTCCGTCGTGATAGGTCGTGGCGTTGGCGGGGGCGGCGCCGATCATCGAGAAGACACCATTTGTGCCGGCGCGCTCGATGATGTATTGGGTTTCGTCCGAAGCATTATCCTGCCAGGTCAGCGTCGGCACACCCGACAGCGCAGCCGTCACGCTTGTTAACACCGGTGTTTTGGGGGCCGCCGGCATGGCGGTATAAGTGACGTGGAAAATACGGGCTCCGGTGTCGCTGTTTCGGATGGAATACAAGAACGATGTGGGCGACAAGGGCAACACCTCCAGGTAGGCGTCGTAGGCCAGCGTGGTAAAGCTGTTGTCGAGTTTACCCGAGGGGAACATCCGGTTCAAGCCGCTCACACCGGTCACTAACAGGCTACTGTCTTTCAACGGGAACATCTGCATATAGCTGGTGACCTGCGGTTTGACCTGGACCTGGAAATCGTCGCGGATAACGCCTGCCTGATCCAGGCCAATGTAGTTGAGATCCTTCGATTGATCGTCGGGAGCGGCCGGGGAACCAAACAATCCCCCTACGATGATCTTGCCTTTGTCGTGGGAATGTACGTCTGTTACATACCGGACGGGGGTGCCATGGTCGGTCTTGAAGGTGAGATCCAGCGATCCGTCCGGCAGCAGGCGGGCAATCTTCTCTACCGCCGTGCCGTTGATGTGGGTGAAGTCTCCATATACCAGCACTTTGCCGTCGGCCTGTACGCGACAGCCATCCAGGCCGCCGTCAAGCGTCGGGGCGAAACTGGCATCGGTGGCACCGTTGATCATCCGCCGCGTGATATAGGGTCCATAGCGATCGGTGATGTAAAGCTCGTCGTTGAACATCTCGGCGTTGGTGAAGAAAAATGTCGTTTTGCCACTGTAGGAATTGTCGAGCGTGCCGTCGCTGTTGAGGCGCATCATCTGTCCTACTTTCACGCCGTTGTAGGTATCGAATTGCCCGTAGATGACCAGCTTGCCGTCGGACTGGCACTTTAGAAAATTGAACAAGACATAATTGTATTCGATCTGGAAGCCGGTGCCGGTCGCAAAGGTTTCATCAATCGAAAGGTCGGTGTTGAGCCTCACGATGCCCGCGTGGGCCTCGCCGCCAAACGAAACGAAATCGCCCACCATCACGATCTTGCCGTCGGGCTGCGTGACCATTTCCGTGATGCGCCCGGGGTAGCGGGGCCCTTCGAGCGACGTGGGATAGGTGTTGTCTTTTGTGAAGTTGGCGTTCAACCGCAGCGCGCCCTGGCTGTTAGGTCCTGTGTAACCAAGGGCCAGCAGCTTGCCGTCCGGCTGAAACATCAGGTATGAAGCCATGTCGGTCGTGAGGGTAGATACGTCCTTGCCATTCGCGTCCATTTTAGTGAGTTCATGAAAATCGCCTTGGCTGGCATAGACGTTATCCGCGCCATCGACCACCATCGCATCGACCCGGTCGCCGAGATAGGCGACGAAGGTAGGGTCGACGGTGTCGTCGGTATTGAGGCGGATCGTACCATAATGATTTGTGCCGTTGAAATTATAGAAACCACCATTGAGGATCACCTTGTTGGTGGATTGCACGACGATCTGAATGACCTGCCGATCGGCGCCTGTGCCGAACGCGGTGTCGATGGAGCCGTCGGCTTTGAGGCGCACGATGTTGCCAACGGTAGTGCCATTGCATTTGGTGAAGCTGCCGGCTACGAGTATTTTGCCGTTCCACACTTTGAGGTCGTATTCGTATCCTTCGATCGTGGCGGTGAACGTGGCATCGCGCGAGCCGTCGGATTTGATCTTGACCAGTTCGACGTGATACTGTCCGGATTCTTGTACTTGTTTGGAAGTGATGAACGAACCGTCAGGCAACAGGACGATCCGGCCCACGAGTCCATAGGTGTTGTCGGTCAGGTAGGTCGACAGGTTGAACGTTTCGTCCACCGCGCCATCGGGCATGAGCCGCACACCCATCGGGTGGGTCTTGCCATTGAATGTGGAGAAATTGCCCAGCACGATGATCTTGTTGTCGGGCTGGATGGCAATGCGCGAGATCTGCGCCCCGGCATAGATGCCTTTCGGGCCGGTGCCCGCGGAAAAGGTGTTGTCGATAGAGCCATCGGTATTCAAGCGAGCGATGGAGGAGACGTCGACGCCATTGAATTTCGAGAACATGCCCGTAATGATGACCTTGCCATTGCTTTGCATACCAGCCTGGTATACACGGCCACTGGTAAAGATCGCCGGGTTGAAATTGGGGTCGATGGTCTGGGCTGTAGACGTGCCGATAAAGGCACAAAGCAAAAAGGAGAGTAATAAAGCAAAACGCTGCATGAGGGTATCTGTTGTTTAACAGGGCGAAATTAGTATAGAACCTCCGTTGGGGCGCTTTGATGTAATAACTTCCGCCGAATTGCATGAGTGAGTGCGCCCGGCTACCGGAACGGATATGGGCCGGCACTGAAAGTGAAATGATGATGCTTTTATTGTACCGTTGTGTTGCGGTTGCGCGGGCGCGACGGCTTGTTTCAAAGCACCGCGTTTTTTCGGCGTTGGCGCTCTTTTTATGAGGATACAACGGTTGCGCTGCATCTCCTTATGTCTGTTCACTTTTCCGTTTTCCTGTTACTACGTCTGATGATGTGCCCTGGAAGGCGTATGGCCCCAACGTGTTATTGCCATTTTGAGGGCGTTTCATATTCGTGTATGATTAATATTTCGGATTTGTTTTTTCGAATTGATCGCCGGTTTGCCCTCTGTTGTAACCCCCGAAAAAAGGGAGTTGTGGCCCTGTAGGTATGCCCTGACGGCTGTAATGCTTTGATATTTGGGCCAACCCGTTATAAAATGGATTGACGGAGCCGTTCAATGAAGGAAAGTAATTTTCCCGGCCTCATAAATCCCTATCCCATTCATGGTTGTCAGAAACAGCAAAGTGCCGTTGTCTAAAAATTCCATCTTCTTTATGCTCATTGCCACGCCGACAGCCAGTGGCTCGGCGCCCCAGGATAGAGAAGGGTTGATAACGAGTTCGGGTTCTCCCGGCTTGTTATTGGTAAGGCTCATTTTGTAAATGCCACGGGTTGTTGCAAAGTACATGCAATTATCTTGTCGGTTGTAAGCACCCGGACCAATGAACAACCCACCCTCATCTATAACCTTTCCTGTCTTCCGCTCCACTCTCCTCGGCCCATCGCTGGTAAATATCTTGTTCGCCGTGCCACTTGAGTCTATCCTGTAAATGTCTCCTGAATTTGAAAAATGCTGAAGACCGGAAGTGATGAAGATATCGCCATTGGGGCCTTCAAAAACGGATCTTGGGAATATCAGACCGGGGTCTATGCTATCAAACTTGTTGTCCAGGATTTTAAAGTTCCTGGCATCAAAAATTTGAACATCGCCGCCAAACTCGCCAAAACCTGCCGTCATCCAAAGACGGTCTTTTGAATCCATGAATGTATACTGAGGCGGCTGAAAATACTTGTCTGTCTTTTTGAAAAAGAGCCCCAATATTTTCTTTCTATAGATTATGCCTGTCGTGTGGTTCTCAAATTCGGTCCAGCGTTTCCTTCGAATCGGGTCATAGACAGCGTAGGGAATAATAGCCACTGGGTGATTGTCGGAATTGAAGCAGAGGTAATTGGCCGAATATTTCAATTTTCTCTGATGAGACAATGCATTGGTCTCCGGCCGATAGATCAAAATATCTCCTTTGTCGGTTCCAAAATAGATTTGATTATTCCTGTCCTTTGCAACGCATAGAAATTTGTATGCGGCGGTATCGTGACGGGCAAAGGGCAGCGTATCGAGCGTTGTTAAATCCCAGACCACTACATTGCCACGTTCGTTTATCGCATAAATTCGATTTTTATCACAAAGAAAGGACTTATACTTGGTGTTAGTCTTCCGGACATTGACTATCAAACTGTCTGGCTGTGCCATGCCATAGTATGAAATCAAGATAAAGATTGCTAAAGCTCTATACATAATTCTTATTCGATCATCGTTAGCAAGTGAGATGCCAGTTCCCCGAAATTCCATATTGATTGAGTAATTATTTTTTTTGATGATGTTTTGGGCAGGCTTGGCCTCGCGAGTAGTTTTGACGTATATAGTATAAGCCTGTTTTCATGAAAAAACTCCTCATAATTTTCGGTCTCAACAATTTGATTCTAGGGCTCCTCATCGCCTGGGTTCAATCCGAACAATTCGACTTTACGCTCCAGCATATATTGCTTTGCTCTTTGATTGCCCTCCTCATGGTCACAGCCATCGGGCTTCTCCTGAAAAAGCAGTTTGCATGGTCGTCGAATTTAATAATAAGCGCCGCGACGACCGTTATTGGAATACACGCCACTTTTGCCTTACACGAATCCGGCACGTTCGACGTTCCCATGCACCTTGTTTCCGCATACGGAATTCGAATGCTAGGTTTTTATATCTGCATCGGTGTAGCTTTTTTCTCCGTCATACGAACACTGCGGCGAGACTTCATACAACTCCTGCAAATAACACCCGTCCAAAAAAGGCATACTGTGGTGGGTGGAACATTGATTTCTGTTTTGCTCGGATGGGCTCTGACCTATTCATGATCGCTCGCTCGTCACCTACGGTCTCGGAAAGAAAATTACGCTTTCACCAGTTGATGTATTTGAAGTAGTGTCTTCAACGCAAGACCATGGGGTAACCTTTATTTGGCCTGCAGACTGGTTTGATGTATATTGTATGTACTTGTTATCATGAAAAAACTGCTTATACTCTTCGGCCTCAACAATTTGTTGATTGCGTTGCTTTTGGCTTACCCTCTATGGAGTGGCAAAGAGCAACTCGATTTTACGCTCCCGAGTATTTTCCTCTGCTCCATCATCTCCCTCTTCATCATCACGGCCATAGGACTTCCCCTGAGAAATCAATTTGCCTGGTCTTCGAATTTCATATTAAGCGCCCTTGTGGTGATCATCATGCCCTATTTCTTTTTTCTTATGCTCTTGGCAGCGTTCCATGTGTCAAGAGATCTCGGCCTGGAACTAAGCATGCGGCTGCTCGGGCGTTTCATCATTATTGGCGTAGCCCTTTTCTCCATCATCAGAACACTGCGGCAAGACATCACGCAACTCCTGCAAATAACGAAGGTCCAAAAACAGCTCACTGTCGCTGCGGGGCTTTTGATCTTTGTTTTTATTGGATGGAATTTGGTGCGCTTCACTTCGGCGTTCAGAATATTTGACCAGTGAAAGGTCGCTCAAACACTTGTCAAGCCAATCGTATGTTCTTGTCGTCAGTAGACCTGACGATTGGATACAACAACTTCAACTGAGGAAGAACATGGCCGAGGTTTATTGTCAATAAGACATTTTGTTAGTCCGAACAGTTGTAATGGTCACACCGACTATTTGTTTCATTGGTCAACACTGTGACTCTTCTTCTATATGCTTATCTCATCATTATCCTCAGTCCATCACATAAAAAAATATTCAAGCAGGCTTAAATCGCACTTTATCGCATAATCGACTCGAGCCGTTTCGTTTTCATAAAGTCTTTCCCTATCTTTTCACCGTTTGCGGTAACGAGTGCCGTTATATCGATTTCTGAAGAACGAGCTGGACCATACAAACCTCATCAAGGGTCTCAAGAAAGGAGACTCGCATAGCCTGGAGCTTTTGTTCCGGAGGTTATACCCGCGGCTATGCGCGTATGCCAACAAGTTCCTCAACAACATGGATGAGTCGGAGGAGATTGTTCAGGAGGTGTTTTACCGCATTTGGAAAAATCGCGAACAACTGGATGAGAAGCAGTCGGTGAATGGGTATTTGTTTACGGCGGTGAAGAATACGTGCTTCAATACCATGGAACATCAGAAAGTGCAAGATCAATATGCGACACTCTTGCAGACGGTGTATAAACCGTCGGGGGTTGACTTTAGCGCGCACGAGTCGTTTGTGGCCGAAGAGCTTGAAAAAGATTTTCAGCGTGCTTTGGAGCACTTGCCCCCGGAATGTCGCAAGATCTTTGAGATGAGTCGCTTCGAGGGATTGAAGTACCAGGAGATCGCCGAAAGGCTGAACATCTCTATAAAGACGGTGGAGACCCAAATGGTGCGCGCCTTATCGAAGATCCGGCTCGACCTGAAGGATTATCTCACCATGCTCATCATCACCTTGCTCAATCAAAATTAGACTACACTACTATTAAAGAGCGCAGACCGCGCATGGATGGTTCGGTCTGGCTCTTCGTGTGTCTTTATATAGTAATTCATGAAAGCGTCGTGCTCTACATTCTCTATGTACATCTCTGTACATAACAACACTTGTATGTAACACAGTCCGCGCTTCATCCTCCCCGTTGCCATTCATTCTTTATGCTGTACGTGTCACGATCACCTTGGTGTATTGTGTACACGTACCGAATTACGTGTGACAACTTCGGTTTGATCTTTTTTCAATCCTTTGAAAAAAAGTCTGCAATCGTTGTCAGGGGCAAATTCATTCTGCCTGTAGTTAAAGGTATAGCAGTTGATAAATCGCAGATATGGATCAGACGCCACAGGAAATAAAAGCATTGATCATTCGGTTCTTACAGCGTGAGACCACGGAGGCGGAGATCGCCGTGTTGCAGGCATGGATCCGCGAGGATGATGTCCATCGCCAGTATTTTGATGAGATCAATGTCACCTATCAAACTACCGTCACCTTGGGGAGGTTCAATCCCGAGAAGATCGATGCTGCTTGGAAATCGCTCAACCAGCGCATCGAAGAAGATAAAAGATCCAACGACCCCTCTTTGTTCTCCCCTATTCTTCGCCGAACATTTCTTAAAGTCGCGGCGACCATATCCATCCTTGCCATGGTCGCTTATGGGCTCCACACGTTCTGGAACAAAGCAGCACTTTCCAGAGGGGCGGTGGTCTATCATTCCAAAAATCTCAGCACGCGGGTAGACCTTCCCGATGGCAGCAAGGTGTGGTTGAACACCAACAGCTCGCTGGAATACGATAACGGCTTTGGCCTTGTGCATCGCAAGGTGGTGCTCACGGGGGAAGCTTTCTTCGATGTGGAGAAAAGTCAACAGGATTTTATCGTCAGCACCAAAACCATTTCCATCTATGTGAAGGGCACGCGGTTCAACGTGCAAGCCTACGACGATACCGACGTGCGGACCACACTGGAAGAAGGGAAAGTAGAGCTGAAAGTAAAAGGCGGCCGCGAGCTCTACGCCATGAAACCGGGCGACCAGATCATCGTGAATACCGAGCTCAAAAAAGTGGTGAAAGACAAAGTAGACCCCTCCGACTACAGTGCGTGGAAAGAAGAACGCCTCGTGTTCGACAACGTGCCGTTGTCGGAGATCGTGTTGAAGCTCGAGAACCGCTACAAGGTGAACATCGTCATCGATACGGCCTTGGCGCAGCGCGAGCGGCTCACGATGACCATTGAACATGAGACCATCGATGAAGTGATGGAGCTGATCCGGCTTTCGTCGCAGATCAAATACAAAAAGGAAAAGAGTCAAATCGTCATTTATGAATAAAAACTAAAACACTCGTTAAACCCCAACTTAACCCTAATCGCTATGAAGTACTTCTATCAATGTTTGCACCCGCGGCCGATGCCTCCGGGGCGCACGAAGTTGTTTAATCGTTCTCTCCTGCTGGTGGTCGTGCTCCTGGGCTTGAGCCCCGTCCCTGTCCGGGCGACCACACACCGGCAAGCCGTTTTCTCCATTGAACTTCATTTGAAAGATGCCACGCTGAAAGAAGCGTTGCGCGAGATCGAGCGCCAGACATCCTACAGTTTTGTGCTCAACGAAAGCAAATTCAAATACGCGACGCGCCGTGTCACGCTGAACCTGAAAGCCAACAACATCGAGCAGGTGCTCGACACGTTGCTGAACGGCACCAACATCACGTATCAGATCCGGAAAAAGCAGATCACCCTCATCCCCCCGAAGGATGATCGCATGCAACTCATTCCCCTGGCCGACTCCGGCGGAGGATTTTCCGGCATCAACGTGCCCTTCAACACCGGCGATCAGTTCCCCGGCATGGCCGCGCCTGATTTCACGGTGAAAGGCACCATCACCGATGAAGGCGGTAGCGCGCTGCCCGGTGTGAACGTGTTGGTGAAAGGCACTACCGTTGGAACGGTGACCGATGCCGGCGGAAACTTTTCGATCAATGTGCCCGACGAAGATGCTGTGCTCGTCCTGAGCTTTATCGGCTACGAGACGAAAGAAATCCCTGTGAATGCACAGAGCGTCATCACCGCTTCGCTTGCTCCCGACACGAAAACGTTGGAGGAAGTGGTGGTGATCGGTTATGGTACGCAGAAGAAATCGGACTTGACCGGATCGGTGGGAACCGTGAAGGCGGAAGATATTCAGGAGCGCCAGTTGCCCTCCGTGTCGCAGGCGCTTGCCGGCAAAGTTACCGGTGTGGCGGTGAACATCAACTCGGGTCGTCCGGGTGGGCAGACCAACGTGCGCATCCGCGGGTTCAGCTCCATCAGCACCTCCAACAACCCGTTGTATGTGATCGACGGTGTGATCATGCCGGTGGGTACGCAAACCAACGGCTCGTATCCGTTGAACAATGCCATCGACAACATCAACCCCAGCGATATTGCTTCCATGGAAGTGTTGAAGGATGCTTCCGCCACGGCAATCTATGGAGCACGCGGCGCCAACGGGGTGATCCTCATCACCACCAAGCGCGGCAGCACGTCAGGTGGCAAAGTATCATACGACATGCAAATGAGCGTACCTACCATCGGGCCCAATCGCGTACACATGCTGAATGCGAAGGAGTTCCTTGCTACAGAGCAACTGGGTTGGGACAACATCAAAACCTATGATCCCGCCGGCTGGAATCCTGCTACGCAAACCCACTCTTCGGGGCGACGCAATCCCGCATTGGACCGCACGAACCCTGCGCTCTTCGATGCCAACGGCAACCCGCTTTATGACACCGACTGGTTCAAGGAGTCGACGCAAAACAAAATGTCGCAAAACCACCAGCTGTCTTTCACCGGTGGCAACAAGGACAACTCGTATGGCGTGTTCCTGGGCTATCGCAACGACAACGGGTTGTTGCTGAACTCCTACCTGAAGCGCTATTCGGGAAGATTTGTGTTCGACAGTCAGTTGAAGCCTTGGTTGAAAGTGGGCGGAAGCCTGGGCTATAACAACCAGGAAGAAAACATCGTCGACTTTGGAACGGGTGGTTTGAACTCGGTGCGGATGATCACGGAAGCGCTGCCCATTTTGCCGGTGCGCTATCCGGACGGCACGTTCTCGCACAACAAGAATTATTCGCCGTCGATGGAAGGCGGTCAGAACCCGGTCGACCTGATGACCAGTAGAAAATATATCTTGTTAAGCCGGACCGTACTTGGCAACGTTTACGCCAACATCAAGATCGCCGAAGGACTGGAACTGCGCTCCACGTTGGGCACAAACATCCTGGAGCGCGAACAAAATCAATATGACGGACGGCCTGCGCCGGAAACGCCTTCATATGTGTTTCCCGACAACCAAAAAGGATCGGCCCGCGTGCAGAACAACCGCGAGACCTTCTGGTCGTTCGAAAACTACCTGACCTATAACAAACAATTTGGTGACATTCACAACCTGACGGCGCTTGCCGGGATCTCCTGGCAAGAGACCAACATCTACTGGTTCCAGGCCCGTTCGCAGACGTTTATCACCGACTTCCTCGATACCAACAACCTGGGAAGCGCCGCGAACTTCCTGCCCTCGCCTCCGGTGGAATCCAACCGCAGCCGGTTTGCTTTCAACTCTTACTTCGGACGGATCAACTACGCCCTAAAGGAAAAATACTTACTGACCGTAACCGGTCGTATGGATGGTTCATCCAAATTCGGCGAGTCCAACAAGTATGCGTTCTTCCCATCGGCCGCGTTGGCCTGGCGTGTAACGAAAGAGCCCTTCCTGGTGGACAACCCTGTGATCTCCAACTTGAAATTGCGGACCAGCTACGGCTTCACGGGTAACTCGGAAATAAATTCTTATTCGGCGCTTCCTTCGCTGCGCACCGTGACCAGTGTGGCCAGCAATGCCAAGACCATTGGCGTAGCGTTGAACCGCCTGGGCAACTCGGGATTGCAATGGGAGAAGACCGCACAAACCGATATTGGTGTGGAGTTGGGCTTGTTCCAAAACCGCGTCAACATCGAAGCTGACATCTACTATCGCAAGACCACCGACATGCTGTTAGATGCACCGTTGCCGACGTCGTCGGGCTATGCGTCGATCGTGCGCAACGTGGGGAGCATGGAGAACAAGGGCATTGAGTTGGCTTTGAACACAGTGAACATTCAAACCGATAATTTCACCTGGAATACCATCTTCAATATTTCCATCAACCGGAACAAAGTGCTGAAGCTGGCGACCCCCGCTCCTATTTTTGGCGTGGGTAATCCCAACTTCACCAACCAGACCGGCGTGATCAAGGAAGGAGAACCTGTAGGTTCGTTCTGGGGGCTCGTGCGCCTGGGCACCTGGAGCACAGCGGAAGCCGCCGAGGCCGCCAAATATGGTGTGAACAGCTATCGCGGCACGGGCAAGCCCATCTTGCCGGGCGATGTGAAATACCTCGATGTGAATGGCGACTACCAGATCAACGATGCCGACCGCATGATCATTGGCAATGGCAATCCGAAATCGTATGGATCGTTCATCAACACCCTGAAATACAAGAACTGGGACCTGACGGTCGACTTGCAATATTCGTATGGAAACGATGTGTTGAACATGACACATCACTCCGGCGAAGACCGCACGGGCCTGGCCAACAGCTTCAACTCCGTGTTGGGCGCCTGGACACCTGAGAATCAGAATTCGGACATTGCCGCCGTGCGCGACTCCAAGGCCGGCTATGTGTCGAACGTGGACACGCGTTGGCTGGAAGACGGATCGTTCTTGCGCGGACGGAATTTGCTCATCGGCTATTCGTTCAACTCGAACCTGACGGAGCGGTTGCACATCAGCCGCCTGCGCATCTATGCGTCGACGCAAAACTTTTTCCTGAAGACCAACTTCACGGGCAACGATCCGGAAGTGTCTACCTACACCACCCCGTTTGCACAAGGGCAGACCTTCTTCGACTATCCTAAACCGACCACTTATATGCTGGGCCTGAGCCTCGGTTTATAATCACCTCTAAACAACAGAAAGATGAAGCGATTCAATTATAAACATACGACCCACTTGTTGCTCGCGGGCAGCTTGTGGCTGGCGGCGGGATGTTCGGATTTTCTAAAAGAAGCAGACCCTTCCAACATCGCACCGGCCACGTTTTTCACGGTGCCCGAACACGCCCAAGCCGCGGTGGACGGCACCTACGAGAACCTCCGTTTTCACGGTGACGGCGCCGGGATCTTTTCGGCCAACTTCCAGATGCTGGACGCCTTTAGCGGCACGGCCGAAACCGAAACCGGCCAGAACTCCGACCTCAACAACT
Source organism: Chryseolinea soli (assembly GCF_003589925.1). Classification (NCBI taxonomy): domain Bacteria; kingdom Pseudomonadati; phylum Bacteroidota; class Cytophagia; order Cytophagales; family Fulvivirgaceae; genus Chryseolinea; species Chryseolinea soli. Next base: position 7,152,212 of record NZ_CP032382.1, read on the forward strand.
TGTACAGCTTTCAACACACGGGCGACAACCTGCACCTGAGCCAGTGGTGGCGACAGTTGTATGAAGGCATCGGCAACGCCAACCTCGCCATCGAGAAAATTCCGACCATACCGGCCATCAAAGAAGCCGATTCCAAAAAATGGGTGGGACAAGCGAAGTTCCTCCGCGCCTTCCACTACTTCTGGCTGGTGCGTTTGTGGGGCGATGTGCCCTTGCTGACCAAGCCGATCTACAGCTTCACCGCACCGGAAGTGACGCCGGGCCGCGCCTCTGTGGCCGAAGTGTATGCACTGATCGAAGCGGATTTGATGGATGCCGAAAATGCAGGACTGCCCTGGACCGATCTGGCGGGCAGAGCTTCGCTGTCGGCCGTGAAGTCGTTGCTGGCGAATGTGTATCTGACCGAAGCCGGCTACCCGCTGGACAAAGGTGGCGAGTATTATCAAAAGGCTGCCGCCAAGGCGAAGGAAGTGATCGACTACTCGATTGCCAACCCCGGGCAGGTGAACTTGTTCGCCTCCTATGACGATCTGCACAACAATGCGACGGAGAACCGGATCGAACACATCTTCCAGATCCAATATGCCGCGGGCATCGCGAACAGCAACTACCAGTCGTATTTTCTTCCCAACAACACGAACATCACCGCCTCGGGCGAAGTGGGCACGACCGTTCCCACAGCTTCGTTCCTGAATTCGTTTGAGGTCGGCGACAAGCGTGTGCAAGAGAAGCAATTTTTCTTCTCGTCGTATTATGCCGGTGGCGATGGCGCCGTGTTCCCTTTGAACAAGCCCTACATCTTCAAGCATTTCGACGTGATCGCGAACGGCTCGCCCGGCAATTCGGGCACGGGCAACGCGGGCTTGAATTATCCCCTGATACGGTTTGCAGAAGTGTTGCTGACGTATGCGGAAGCACAGAACGAATCCGGCGGTCCCTCGGTGGAGGCCTATGCGGCGGTGAACCGCATTCGCAGCCGGGCGAACCTGACCGACCTTTCGGGGCTGTCGCAATCGCAATTCCGCGAGGCGGTGTGGCGCGAGCGGTGGCACGAGCTGTGCTATGAAGGCATCACCTGGTTTGACATGGTGCGCTTGCGCAAAATTTATAAGGACAATACCAGCACTTTCGAAGATTTTGTGGGGGGCACCCTGAGCACCGCCGTGGTGCTGCAGCAGAAACATTTGCTGCTGCCGTTGCCTGCGGGCGATTTCCGCAACAATCCGAATTTGCGGCCTGATAATCCGGGATGGTAGTACAAGGCAGACGGTCTTGAAATAATCCTAGTTTGGTTGATCCCTGCTCGCGGAATGTTTTCGGGGCAGGGATTTTTTTCTTAGCTTTCCCCGGGACTGTCCCTATGATCGCCACATCATTTAATCGTGACGTTCATATAAAACCACATTCAGCTCATTGGAAAAGAAGTACCTTTAATGTAAGCTCAATAAATATCTATGCCCGAATTTCAAATCAAGAAAACTCAGAAGGCCTACGACGTGTGTATCGTAGGTTCCGGTGCCGGCGGCGGAATGGCTGCTTATGTGTTGGCGAATGCCGGAATTAAAGTGGTGTTGCTGGAAGCTGGCCCCCTCTATGACCCTGCAAAAAATGTTACCCAACTCAAATGGCCCTGGGAGTCGCCCCGCCGCGGTGCGAGCACCCCCCTGCGCAATTTCGGTGACTTCGATGCGGCCTATGGCGGATGGGAACTGGAAGGCGAGCCCTACACCCACAAGAATGGCACCGAGTTCGACTGGTTCCGTTCGCGCATGGTGGGCGGCCGCACCAACCACTGGGGCAGAATTTCATTGCGCTTTGGCCCCAAAGATTTCAAACACCGCAGCCATGATGGTCTCGGCGACGACTGGCCGATCGGCTACGAAGATGTGGCCCCCTTTTACGACAAAGTAGATAAACTGGTGGGCGTGTTCGGCTCGGTAGAAAACCTGCCCAACGAACCCGACGGCATCTTCCTGCCCCCGCCCAAACCGCGTCTCCACGAGCTCTTCATCAAAGAAGGCGCGAAGAAAATGAATATCCCCGTGATCCCTTCACGGCTCTCCATCCTCACCAAGGCCATCAACAAAGAAAGAGGACAGTGTTTCTACTGCAGCCAGTGTAACCGCGGCTGTACGGTGCACGCCGACTTTTCCTCCTCTTCGGTATTGGTGAAACCGGCCATTGCCACAGGCAATGTCGATATCATCCCCAACGCCATGGTGCGCGAAGTGCTCACCAACGACGAGGGTAAAGCAACCGGTGTTTCGTTTGTGAACAAAGACGACAAACAAGAATATTCCGTGACGGCAAAGGTCGTGATCCTGGCGGCCAGCGCTTGCGAATCGGCACGTTTGATGTTGAATTCCAAGTCGTCGCGTCACCCCAACGGCCTCTCCAATTCCAGCGACGTCGTGGGTCGTTACCTGCACGACTCTACCGGAGCCGACATGGGCGGTATCATCCCTAAACTGATCGGCCGGAAGCGCTACAACGAAGACGGGGTTGGCGGTATGCACGTATACACCCCGTGGTGGCTCGACAACAAGAAACTGGACTTCGCCCGCGGCTATCACATCGAATACTACGGCGGCATGGGCATGCCGGGCTATGGCTTTGGATTTGGTATCCAAGGCACGAACGGCAAATACCCCGGCCGTGACGGCAAGGTGAAAGATGCTGGTGGCTATGGCGCTTCGCTGAAAGATGACTACCGCTACTTCTACGGCGCCGCCTTCGGCATGTCGGGACGCGGCGAGGCCATTGCCTTGCGCGACAACTATTGCGAGATCGATCCGAACACCGTCGATAAATACGGTATCCCCGTGTTGCGCTTCCATTACAAGTGGAGCGACCACGAGATCAAACAGGCCAAGCACATGAAGGAAACCTTTGCGGAGATCATCCACAATTCCGGTGGCGTGGTGACCTGGGGGAACGATGGCACCAAGGAAAATCAATATGGCCTCGAAGCACCCGGTCGCATCATCCACGAAGTGGGCACCACCCGCATGGGCAACGACCCGAAAAATTCGGCCCTGAACAAATACAACCAGGCGCACGAATGCAAGAACCTGTTTGTGGTGGACGGCGGACCGTTTGTGTCGCAAGCCGACAAGAACCCGACCTGGACCATTCTGGCCCTCTCCATGCGTGCATCGGAATACATTATCGACGAACTGAAAAAACAAAATCTATAATCTACCATTATGGACAGAAGAAAATATTTAAAAACACTTGCCGTAGGATCCGTTGGCGCCGGCGTGTTGCTCGAAGCTTGTAACACAGACAAGAAGCCCGAAACTACCGCAACAGCTCCCGCAGCAACGGAGTTGAAATACGATCGCAATGCAGCCGAAGTGGAACGCGAGGCCAAACTTAAGGCCGAGACCTTCTTCGACGCGCATGAAATGAAAACCATCACCGTGCTGGCAGACATCATCATCCCCAAGGATGCCACCTCGGGCAGCGCCAGCGAGGCAGGTGTGCCGGACTTTATCGCCTTTATTGTAAAAGATATGCCGCGCTATCAAACGCCGTTGCGCGGCGGTCTGAAATGGCTGGACCTACAGTGCATGAACCGCTTCAATGCCGACTTCGCCTCTTGCACACCGCAGCAGCAGATCGAATTGGTGGACCTCATCGCCTATCCCGAAAAAGCAAAACCCGAACACCAACAGGGCGTGGCTTTCTTCAACACGATGCGCGATCTGACAGCCACCGGATTCTTCACCAGCAAGATGGGCATCACCGACCTGGGTTATGTGGGTAACCAACCCAACCAGTGGAACGGCGTGCCGCAAGACGTGTTGGATCAGTATGGCTTGAAGTACGATGAGCGCACGCTGGAGATCAGCGTGAAGTTCGATGCGTAGGCATCCCTTCGATACGTAGAACAGGAACAATCAGAAACCCCAAATAAGACGTATGCCTTTAAAGAAAACGACCATTCCTTCGGTAAGCCGCAGGAATTTCATGAAGCAAGCCGGGCTTGCTGCAGCGGCCTTTACCATTGTGCCCCGTCATGTACTGGGCGGTGTGGGATATAAGGCCCCCAGCGACAAAATTTATGTAGCCGGCATTGGTGCGGGCGGAAAAGGCGAAGGCGACATTGCCCAGTTCGCGAAAAGCGGCAAGGCAGAGATCGCATTCCTTTGTGATGTGGACGATCGCCGCGCGGCGAAATCCGTTGCCGCCTTCCCGAAAGCGAAGTACTACAAGGACTATCGCATCATGCTCGAGAAAGAACACAAGAGCATCGATGCGGTTTCGGTCTCCACCCCCGACCACAACCACGCGGTGCAGGCCATGGCCGCCATGCAATTGGGCAAACACGTCTACGTTCAAAAACCTTTGACGCACGACATCTTTGAAGCCCGCGCATTGACGGAGGCTGCCAAGAAATACAAGGTCGTTACCCAAATGGGCAACCAGGGCTCGTCCGGCGACGGCGTGCGCCAATTGATGGAGTGGTACAACGCCGGCACGATCGGCGACGTGCACACCGTCTATTGCTGGACCAACCGCCCCGTTTGGCCACAAGGCATAGCATGGTCTGAAAACAAAGCACAAGTACCCAAAGAATTGGATTGGGATCTGTGGCTCGGCACCGCTCCCTACAAGGATTTTGTAGACAAGCTCGTTCCCTTTAACTGGCGCGGCTGGTGGGATTATGGCACCGGCGCCCTGGGCGACATGGGTTGCCACATTGTGGAACCACCGTTCCGCGTGTTGGGATTGAAATATCCCACGGATGTGACCGCCAGCGTCGGCAGCGTTTATGTTGACGAATTCAAACGCGGCTATTTCCCCGACAGCTGTCCTCCTTCTTCCTATGTGATCCTGACCTTCCCCGGCCAAAACGGAAAGTCGGACATCAAGATGCACTGGATGGACGGCGGCATTCAGCCCCCCAGACCCGAAGAACTGGGCCCCAACGAAACGATGGGCGACGGCGGCAACGGCGTGATCTTCATCGGCACAAAAGGCAAGATGATGTGCGGTACCTATGGTATGTACCCCAGCTTGCTGCCCACCTCGAAGAACAACGAAGTGAAAGTGACACAAACCATCAAGCGCGTTCCCAACGGCGCAGAAGGTCACTATGCTCAATGGGTGGAAGCGTGTCTCGCCGGCTACGGCAAAATGGAAGTGAGCTCCCCGTTCGAGATCGCCGGTCCGCTGACCGAAACGGTGTTGATGGGCAACCTCGCCATCCGCAGCCACGACGTGCGCTACCCGAAGAAAGACAAACCCGATCAGTTCGACTACCCCGGCCGCAACATCAAGTTGCTCTGGGATGGCGCAAACATGAAGGTGACCAACTTCGACGATGCCAACCAGTTTGTGAAACGCGAATACCGCAACGGGTGGAAGCTTTCATAGGTTGAAATATAAACGGTTTAGAGAGAGGCTGCTCATTTGGGCAGCCTCTTTGTTTTTTATAACATCCCCGGTTTCCATAAAAGAGCTATTTACAGTAGCCATAGCGTTGCCAATAGCCTTAGTCTTGAGTCTTTAGTTCTGAACAATGAGTTGATAGTGACTAAAAATTCACGACTCGTTCGACAAGCGTCTTTTGTCGAAAAAAATTTATCATCTGTTATCCGGAAATTGTAAGATATTACTCCTTTCGTGTTTTTCGTCGACCAACCAGAGCAGTCGCGTTTCTTTTCTTGTGGATTTTGTCTAATTTTTTACTGTTTAAAGAAATCATTCACGCTAAACAACCCGATCATGCCTTTGAAGAAAAAAGAAATTCCATCCCCGCATTCGCTTTCTCGAAGAGACTTCATTCGTAATGCAGGGGTTGCTGCTGCAGCCTTCACCATTCTGCCCCGCTTTGTGTTGGGCGGCAAAGGCTATGTTCCGCCCAGCGACACGCTCTACATCGCCGGCATTGGCGTGGGCGGAAAAGGCGAGAGCGATCTTACCGGATTTGCAAAAAATCCAAAAGCCAAGATCGCTTTTCTCTGTGATGTCGATGATCGTATGGCGGTGAAGTCGAAGGCCAATTTCCCGCAAGCGAAATACTACAGAGACTTCCGCGCGATGCTCGACAAAGAAGCCAAGAACATCGACGCCGTTTCGGTGTCCACGCCAGACCACACACACGCGGTGGCTGCTATGGCCGCCATCCAGCGTGGCAAGCATGTGTATGTGCAGAAGCCCCTCACCTATTCGATTTTTGAAGCCCGCGCGCTGGCAGAAGCCGCCAAGAAATATAAAGTGGTGACGCAAATGGGCAACCAATATGCCTCTGCAGACCACGTGCGCACCGCCAAGGAGATGATCGACGCCGGGCTCATCGGCGAGGTCACCAAAGTACAAACCTGGACCAACCGTCCCGTATGGCCGCAAGGCATCCCTACGCCCACGGGAAAATTCAAGGTGCCCGCCGAACTGGATTGGGATCTGTGGCTCGGTCCCTCCAAGTTCATCGACTACAACCCCGCGTATCTCCCCTTCAACTGGAGAGGCTGGTGGAACTTCGGCACCGGCGCACTGGGCGACATGGCCTGCCACATCATGGCCGCCGCCTTCCGCATCCTGCCCATCGACTTCCCCACGGAAGTAGAATGCAGCACCACTACGGCGTGGTCGGGATTCTTTGAGGAAGCCCACTACAACGAAAGCTGTCCCGCATCCTCCATCATCTATATGAAATTTCCCCGCAAGGACGGCAAGGGCAATATCCAATTCTCCTGGACCGACGGTGGCCTCTTACCAAAACGTCCCGAAGAACTTCTCCCCGATGAACAACTCGGCGACTACGGAAGCGGCTACATTTTCGAAGGCACCAAAGGCAAGCTCGCAGGATGCTACAACATCCCACCCACGCTGCTCCCAACATCGCTCATGAAAACCGTGACGCTGCCCAAACAAACCATCCCACGCATTGCCGGCGGCGAAGAAGGTCACTATACACAATGGGTAGACGCCTGCCTTCAAGGCTATGGCAAAATGCAATTGAGCTCTCCGTTCGAATACGCAGGCCCCTTCACCGAAGCCGTCCTAATGGGCAACCTGGCCCTCCGCAGCTACGCGATGCAGGGACCCAATGGCACCACCCCCGGAAGAAAGACGTTGCTGTGGGACGCGAAGAACATGAAGATCACAAACTTTGATGAAGCAAACCAATTTGTGAAGCGGGAGTATCGGGAGGGGTGGATGTTGTAGTCAGGAGTCAGGAGTCAGGAGCCAGGAGTCAGGAGCCAGAAGCTTGTTCTCGGCATTCCAGTAGTCAGCATTCAGTGGCTAGGGCCAGTGGCCAGTTGTCTTGTGCTTAACTTGAATAGTCAAGACTTGATCTGACAGTCAGATCAAATCTTGACTATTTCATTTAAATGCAGATTGGCCTCTGCGTTTTTCTCCTGGCTCACGAGCTACTAACTACTGGCTCCAGGATTCTAGCTCGTGAATTCCAACGCCGGAGATTCTGGCTCCTGGCTCCTGGCTTCTGGCTCCTGAACTTGATATACCGCATTCCCCACCTGGCTCAACGGCAAATTCATTCCCATGACCGATTCGCTGTGTCCCAGGAATAGCAATCCTCCGGGGCGCAACAGGTTGCAGAATTTTCGGATCACTTGTTCTTGGGTGGGCTTTTCAAAATAGATGAGCACGTTGCGGCAGAAGATGATGTCGAGGTCATGCTTGGCCAGGCCGTAGTTGTCGTGCATGAGGTTGACGCGTTTGTATTGGATCTTCGTCCGGTAGTGGGGTTTTATTTTAACCTGTTTGGGATCGGCCTTGTCGCACATGAAATAAGTGTGTCTCATCCCGGAGGGAACGGTCTGCATTTTTTCTACATCGTATTCGCCATGGCACGCGGTGTGCATGACACGGGTGGAGATGTCGCTGGCCAGCAGGGTGTAGGTGAGTTTGGGATGGATCTTTTTGTATTCTTCCAGCGTCATCAGCAAGGAGTAGGGCTCTTCGCCTGTGGAGCATCCGGCGGACCAGATTTTCAGATTGTCGCAGTTGTTTTCTTGTTGGTGGCGGGGAAGAAATTGCTGGGTTAAAAATTGGAAGTGTGAGGCTTCGCGGAAAAATTCGGTCTTGTGGGTAGTGATGAGATCGAGCACGTGGAGAAGCTCGTCTTCGCTGCTTCCGCTATTGAGAATAAAGTCCACAAACTCTTTGTAGGAACTCATGGCCAGGTTTTTCACCTTTTCATCGAGGTGGTTTTCCAATATGGACTTTTTTGTTGCCGGCAGCTGGATGCCATACGTTTGCGTGACGTATTGGCTCAGGCGGGCAAAACTTTCTTCATCCATACGGAAAAATCCATTGGTGGGAGTTTCCATGAACAGGTGTGGGGTTAGAGAGGGTTTGATTTGGGGCCGTTGATCACAAAAGATCGTCCTTCATCCGAGGTTATCCATTGTTTAAGGCATGTTCGATCTGCGAAAAAAACATTTCGGCGCGGTATGGCTTTTTGATCCATGCCGACAAGCCGGCTTCTTTCGCGGCGCGCATTTTATCGGGATTGCTTTCGGTAGTGAGGAACACCACCGGCACATTGGCGATGGAAGGATTGGCCTTGATTTTTTGGAGGAGCTCGAAGCCCGTGCAATCGGGCATGTTATAGTCCGTCAGCACCAGGTTCACTTCGGGTTTGCCGGCCAGCAATTGGTAAGCATGAGTTCCGTTGGCGGCGCCCACCGTGTCGTATCCCTTTCGTTGCAAGATCTCGCAGACGAAGTCGCGGATGCTGGCAAAATCTTCTACCACTAAAATCGTTTTTTTCATCGGGGGACTTTTTATCGATCTACGCATCGAAGGTATTGGGATTTGTTCCCCACTCCTCGCGACAATGAGCAGACGGGCAGCAGAACTTAGCAGGTGGTCTATACGGATCGAAAGCGTGAAGGAAAGGAATCGAAATGAAGAGCTGGTGGGTTTATGTTAGCAAGTGAAAGCGAACGAACGTTATCACCCCTAAACATTATAAGCGGCGAACTTCCATGAAATCGTCTTCACACGAATGGTGATAAAAAGAAAAAGGCCTCGTGATCGTCTATCACAAAGGCCTTTTGAAATCCTGCAACCTAAACCCTAACCTATGCGCAGGAAAAATTACTGTTGTGTTACAAAGGTGCATCCCCTTGGCCGGCCCCGAAACCCCTAGTGCGCAAGTGGTGGGTTTGGTTGAGTAAGTGGGAAAAGAATTTATTACCCGTCGGCATTTTCAGAGCAAGCCCAATGACGCAGCGTCAATCACGGGTATGGAAATGCTGATCCGTTGTTTCTCGGTGGAGAGAAAATGTACGTTCACGCGGGCATTCAGCTTCCAGGCGATCTTCTGGGCGGCAAAGAAATTGAGCAACCGCGGGTAGTGGATCATATCCGTGTAGATGAACTCTTCCTGGCGCATGGCTTTCCGCATGGCGTCTTCCACAAAAAAGCCGTGTGCACCAATGGTGATGCTCAATTCCCGATCTTCCACCAAAAGGCGGAAAAAGATCTGGTTATTCAACTTGCTCTTGGGAAGCGACAATAAATAGAGCAGCAAATTGGTGAGCAGCGATTTTAACAGCACCTCGTTCACCCCTTTCAGGTTTTCGCGTGGCGCCGAATAGTGGAACTCCAGGAAGTCCACAAAGGCGTTCTGTTCGATCACCTTCCGGAGCAAAGCTTCGAAGGTATTGAAGTTGATGCTGTTTTCGGGAGCGTTATCCTCGTCGTCCGACTGCGCGAGGTATACCATGTGATACAGCCGTTCGTCCAGTTTCTGAGCATGGGCGTCCAGTAATTGCAGGATCCGGTCGAGTTCGGAGTTGTCTTCGCGGATCCGCAGCAAGTTCAACAGCCCTTGCATGGTGGCCAGCGGGCCGCGCAGGTCGTGGGCGGCACGGTAAATGAATTTATCCAGCTCGGCTTTCTTCTGTTGCAGTTGCTGGTTGATCAGTTGAACCTCGTCGAGGTTTCGTATCTTCAAAATAATGCGACCGTTGATGTCGCTGATCAGCCCCAGGTAAAAACCGGAAATGCCGATGGTGACCAGGCGGTTGCTTTTCGTGTAGAACCCCACCTGCCGCTCTTCAAAATAGCCTGCTGCCAGTTCTTTCTGTAACAATTGGACAACATCTTCTTCCCGCGCGAGGTAGTTGATGGACTTACCAGCCAATTCCTCGTTGGTGAACTCCAGAAAATCCAGCACGTTCTGACTGATCACGTTGATGTTGAACTGAAGGTCGACCACCATCGAATCCAAAAAAATAGTAGGTAATTTCTGACGGAGCGACTCCGAGGAAATCAATCTTGACGAAATGTCCGGCTCACTGAGGTTCATAGTACTTAACAAAAAAAGAAGTCCCGGTCCGCCTGTTGGAAGACCGGGCACAACTCTATTCAACCTAACCCTAATCTCTTAAATGTTAATTTTGTTTTACACCCCAATTCCAGGTCAAGATCCATTGCGCAAACTGGCTTTGCTGAGGGGCGCGTGCCGTGGTCATTGCTTTCAACGTTTCGATCGAAGTAGGAATGGTAACCCATTCTACGGCCACAGAACCGACTGTGCCGTTCACATACACCTGGATGGCCGAGTTCGTCACTTTTTTGTTGTTCATGGGAATTGTGTTTTAACTATTTGGATCGAATACGGTTGCAGCGGATTGTTTCGCCTGGCCGTGTAAAATGATATACAATTGTACGACAGACAAAGGCCTTGGTGAAGACAAAATGAGCAGGTGGGAACAGTGAGTGAGCAGGTGGCGGACGCCTCCGAAACACAGCGAATGCCGGCCATTTTACCCGGTAGACAAACCTGTTTGTATTTCAGGCATTTCTTACACCGATCTTATTTAGAAAGGCTTCTTTCTTCCGTTTTGAGACGTCCAACGAAATATCATTGTTCAAAATGACGTAGCCGCCCTCGCCTTTCACGTATTTTTTGATGGAATTGAGATTGATGAGGTAGGAATTGTGGATGCGGAAAAAATTGTGTTCGGAAAGCAGGTCCTCATAGTCCTTGAGGGTTTTGCTGACAAGGTATTTCTTGCCGTCGGCGGTGTAGATCTGGGTGTAGTTGCTGGAGGCTTCGCAATAAAGAATGTCGTTGGTTTTTATAAAAATGAGCCCTTCCAACGTTGGCAACGCCAGTTTATAGTTTTCGGAGGAACTCACCCCTACTTTCAGGTTTTGCACCAGTTCCGTGAGCCGGCTGGCGATGTTTCCGTTCATGCGTTTTTCCACCTTCCCCACCGCCTTCTTCAATTCCTCGATATCGATAGGCTTCAACAGGTAGTCGATCGCTGAGAACCGGAAGGCCTTGATGGCGTATTCAGAGTAGGCCGTCGTAAAGATCACTTCAAAGGTGATGTCCTTCAATTTGGTGAGCAAATCAAAACCGGTTTCGCGTTGGAGTTGGATGTCGAGAAAGACAATGTCGGGTTTGTCACGCTCAATGGCCAGAATGGCTTCGGCCACATCCTGGCAAAGGGAACTCACTTCCACGCCTTCCACAAAATCATGCAAGAGAATCTGAAGACTTTCCCGGCTCTTCGATTCATCGTCAACAATTATGGCTTTAAGCATACTGGTATAGAGGGGGGTAAGCGTATCTTAAAATCGTCATGACTCTCTCCTAACAATGGGAACAAACCTAATGAAAGGCGCCTACCCAAGATATTAAGAAATTGATATTTTCTTACATCCTGATCCAAATCTTTACCTGGGTTCCGGTAGCCTTGCCGTCTTCAAAAAGGTCTATCACCTCGTAAGAGGCTTCGTCTTCTTCGTTTATCAGTTTCAAGCGTTCTTCCGTGAGCACGGTGCCCATGGATTTATGTTGCGGGAAGTTCTGCTGCCGCAGCTTCCGGGCGGCCTCGCGGCCAATACCGTCGTCCTCTATCTCGAACAGCACCCGGTCTTCGTCTTCCCGCACGCGAATGCACAACTTGCCCTTGTCCCGTTTGTTGTACAGCCCATGCAAAATAGCATTTTCCACGTAAGGCTGGATAAGAAGGGACGGTATTTCGATGTTGTCGAGGTCCAGGTCCGGGCTTATCTCGAAAACACAGACAAATTTGTCCTCAAAACGAACCAACTCCAGGTTCACATAATGCTGCAACAACTCGATCTCGTCGGCCAGCTTGATCTTGTTCTTCACCGAGTTGGTGAGAATGCCGCGAATCAGCTTCGAAAATGTCGACAAATAATTGATGGCGTTCAGGCGGTCGTTCTTGGCAATAAAAAACTGGATGGAATTGAGGGCATTGAAGATAAAGTGCGGGTTCATCACCGATCGCAAGGCCATCAGTTTCAGTTCGCCGATCTTCTTGTTGGCCTCCATCAACTCGCGTTCGCGCACGACGCGGTCGGTGACGTTGCGCGAATAAATGGCAGCTCCCACCACACTGTGTCCTTCGATGATCGGGTTCACGGAGTATTGCAGGTGTGCGTTGTTCAGCTCGCCCTCGGTTAGCACGATCTCACCGGCCAAGGCACGCTTGAAAAGGGTGGTCCAATATTCCAGCATCTCGGCAGGCACCTTGTCGCGCGACTCTTCGATGATCTGCTGCCCCACTTCATAGGTCAGCCCATACCAGTCGCGCATGTAGTTGACAAAGTTATTGTTCAGCGCCATCAACCGGAACTCTTTGTCCACCGACCAGATGCTCATGTCGGAGTTGTTGATGATGGCGTTCATGTTCAGTTCGCTCTGCCGGATCTTTTGCTCGGCCAGCCTCCGTTCGGTAATGTCTTCGGCAAACACGGTGATGCCCGAGATGAAATCGTTGCGCACGATGGGGCTTAGCGAATATTGAAACTCGCGGTCGCGGAAACGCTTCTCCACTTTCAACGTCTCGCCCGAAAGGACGCGCTCATACCACCCCATCCACTCTTCCAACTGATCCTGCTGGTAGGCCCGCTGAAAGAAATCCAGGATGCTCTGCCCCACCTCCAGGTCTACGCCATAGGTCTGCTTCATATACTTCTTCCAGGGCTGGTTCAGGGAGGTCAATTGGTATTGCCGGTTCAGCGACCAGATAAAGAATTCGTTGTTGTTGATGGTGGCGTTCAGGTTGGCTTCGCTGGAGATGAGCCGCGCTTCGGCTTCCTTCCGTTCCGTGATGTCGCGCACGATGGTGATGATGTGCCGCTCGCCGCCCAACGAGAAACAACTGGACGCGATGGTGCCGTAGAACGTATCGCCATCTTTTTTTATGAAGGTGGCCTCGTAGTAAGCCTCGCCTTCTTTGAAAAGCTGTTCGAAATAATGCTGCCGGTCCTCCATCTTCAGCCAGAGGTTGAAGTCGTTGCTGGAATGGCCGATCACCTCCTCGCGTTTGTAGTGCGAGACTTCCTCCAACTTGCTGTTGGCCTCCACCAGCACCATGTCGCGCTCGCGGAAGATCAGCGTGAGGTCGGGGTTCAGGTCGAAGGCTTTCTGGAATTTCTCCTCGGCCGCCTTGCGCTGCGAAATGTCCTGGATCACCGAAATGATAAAATTCTTTCCTTCGATCTCGATGCGGCTGCTGCTCAAGGCAATCTGGATGGTGCGCCCCTCTTTCCGCCGCCAGGTGCACTCGATCGAAGCCCGGCTCTCCGTGAAGTACTGGGAATAGTAAGCCTGTCGCTCATTACTGTCTACAAAAAAAGCAAAGTCGATCGCCGACTTTCCGATCACTTCCTGACGCGTATAGCCCAGCACCTGGAACACTTTTTCGTTGGCGTCGATGATCACCATGTCGTCTTCCCGCGTGATGGTCATCAGGTCGGGATTGTTGCGGAAGGCTTTAGCAAACTTTTCTTCGCTGGCCTTCAGGCGCTCCTCGGCTTCTTTAAAATACGTGATGTCGTAGGTAAGCCCCAGGATCCTTCCAAAGTTGTCGCCTTCCTGTACCGGGTAGGCCGTGATGCGTACCCATTTCTTGTAACCCAAAGGAGTAATCGTATGGGCCGTGATGTCGAAGGGTAGGTTTTGGCTGCGGGTCATGTTCTGGAATGCTTCCTTCACGAGGTGGCCGCTGTGCTCGTCAAACAACCGGTGGATCTCCGAGAGGTCGTTCACATTGAAGCTGTGATCCACGCCGTAGATGCTGTACATTTCGTTGGACCAGAACATCGTCTTTGACCGCAGGTCGTATTCCCAACTGCCGATCTTGGCCAGGCGCTGGGACTGGGTGAGGATGAATTCGCGCTCCGACAGGATCCGCACATTTTCGGAGAGCTGTTCGTTGATCTGGCGAAGCTCTTCTTCCGTGCTGGTCAGCTCCTCTTCACGCAAGGCCAGCTCTTCATTTAGTCCACGTTGAAATTGCAAGGCTTCTTCCAACACCTTTTCGCGCTGGCGCTCGCGGGTGATGTCAACCCAACCGCCCAATGCGCGCTGGGCTTTTCCGGAAGGGTCGCGGATAATGGTGGCCTGGTCCAGCATCGATGCATAGGTGCCATCTTTTTTCCGGACCCGGTACACATCGATGTAGCGCGTGGCATTCGACAACAACATGTCGTTAAAATATTTCACCACACGGTCGCGATCTTCTTCGTGGATGGAGGCGGCCCAGTCGTCCAGGGAATAGTCCACTTTTTTTAATCCGAATTCGTCCAACGCTTTGCTGCCACTGTACCACGACAACGTGTGGGTGCCCATGTCGAGATCCCACATGGCGGCGTTGGATATTTCGGAGATAAGTTTGAAACGCTCCGTCTCGGCCTCCAGCTTGGACAGGGTTTCTTCGAGGATGTTTTTCTCCCGTTGCTGATCGCTGATGTCTTTCCATGAACCCACCACCCGGTAGGCTTCGCCGTCGGGATGACGGAGAAATTTCATGTGGTCTTCGATATAGTAGTAAGCGTCCTTGCCGCGATAGCGATAAAAATGCCGGAAGGTTGTTGCCGTTTTATCGGCCAGTGCATTTTGGAAACCTGAAACGGCCTGTTCACGATCGTCGGGGTGAACGCCGTGCATCCAGAAGTCGTCGGGCAGGTCGTCGGTGATGTTGTACTTTGTCCGGTTCTCCGTCGATGCCAACCAGGCGCCCTTACCGGTTTTTATATCCTTGATCCAAACGGCTTCCGAGGTGATCTCAAAAATTGTTGCTAAAAATTCCGGCCCAAGCGCTCCATTTAATAGCTGATCCTGAAGTGTATTCACACCTTGAAATTACAAAATAAACTTTTTGGTTTCACCGGGGGCCGGGAAGAATGCTTTTTATTTGAACGCCACATCCTACCTTTACAAACCCCATGACCGAAAAGCTATTCACCTACGAAAATACAACCCTGCATTATGCCGTTGCCGGCGCGGGGCCGGAGGTGTTGCTGCTTTTCCATGGCTTTGGTCAGGACCACACCGCGTTCGAAGCCTTCGACAAAATACTATCGCCCCGCTATACGCTCTATGCTTTCGATCTCTACTTCCACGGACAAAGCACATGGGGCATGGGTGAATCGCCGTTGTTAAAAAGCTATTGGAAAAAAATCATACAGGCATTTTGTGAGACCTTGCCCGTGGCAACCTTCACGGTAGCCGGCTTTAGCCTGGGGGGAAAATTTGCCTTGGCCACCCTGGAGGCATTCCCCGAACGAACAAAGGGCATCGTGCTCATGGCACCCGACGGCATCAAGACCAGCTTCTGGTATAGCCTTGCCACCTATCCCCTGTTTTTCCGTTGGCTGTTCAAAAGCATGATCCTCCACCCGGGCACGTTTATGATCCTCTCGCGGGTGCTCTATACGCTGGGTGTAATGGACAAAGGTTTGATCCGGTTTGCCGAACGCCAGATGAACACACAAGAAAAGCGCGAGCAAGTATATTACTCGTGGGTCGTGTTCCGGCATCTGTGTTTTGATTTGAAGAACATGGCTTCGCTCGTCAATGCGCACCACATCCCGCTGACTTTGTTTGTCGGAAAATATGATAAGGTGATCCGTCCTGAAAACATGAACCGGTTGCTAAAGCATCTGAATACGTATCGCTTTGAAGTGCTGGACAGCGGTCACAATACCATCATCCGCGAGAGCCTGGCGCATTGGAAAACACCGGACGAAACGGGCTCCTGATACGTGAACCATGGCTTAAATTCCTGGCCGGGTTGTTGCTATCATGATCATAACAACTATGCTTTTTATAAATATTTATCATTGACTATCAGTCAATTACAACTTAAAAAGTACTTGTTTAAACAAATATATCGAACTTCTTCTACCTTTATTTCACCAAAAAACAAGAAACTACATTTATGAAAAAAATGAACACACTCTTCGCCCTCCTGTTTGCTTCAGCCGGGGTGTTTGCCCAGACGATGTGGAACGTCGACAAGAACCACACGAATATCCAGTTCAACGTATCCCACATGGTGGTATCGGAAGTGAACGGGAGCTTCACCGATTTCACAGGTGCAGTGAAAAGCAAAACCGATGACTTTAACGGCGCCGATGTAGAGTTCACCGCCAAGGTGGCTTCCATCAGCACCAACAACGAGAAAAGAGACGGCCACTTGAAGTCGGATGACTTCTTCAACGCCGAAAAATTCCCTGAAGTTAAATTCAAAGGCACCCTCGTGAAAGAAAATGGCAAATACCTGTTGAAGGGCAACCTCACACTTCGCGACGTGACCAAGCCCGTGACCTTCGATGTTACGTATGGTGGTACCGTTGACACCGGCAATGGTGTTAAAGCCGGTTTCAAACTGAACGGCAAGATCAACCGTCTGGAGTACGGCCTGAAGTGGAGCAACAAACTTGCAAACGGCGAAATGGTCGTAGGTGACCAGGTTGAGATCGTCTGCAAAATCGAATTGAACAAGGCAGCAGCCTAATTTATCAAGCGACCCCTGTTCAATTCCGGCAGGGGTCGTTCTTTTTTACCGTATGAAAATCGAAGACGAGATCAAGCAGAAAAAATTCATCAACGCGCACCAAAAGGCGGTCATCAACCTGGTGTATACCACGAACTGGATGCAGGGCAAGCACCAGGAGGTGTTCAAGTCCTTTAACATCACGCCGCAGCAATTCAATATCCTGCGCATCCTCAAGGGACAACATCCCAACAGCACCTCGGCCACCGAGATCAAAGCCCGCATGCTGGACAGGAACTCCGATGTTTCGCGCTTGCTGGACCGGCTGGTCGCCAAAAATGTGATCGTCAAAAAAGCGTGCCCCACCGACAAGCGCGCCTTCGATGTGAACCTGACCGAGGCCGGGCTGGAGTTGCTCCGCACCCTCGACAAAAAACAAAGCGAGCTGGACAACATCCTCAACCTTTCGGAAGAAGAGGCTTACCAGCTCAGCGATCTGTTGGATAAGAGCAGGGGCTAACGATCAGATCTTCGCCAGCTCTTCCCGCACAAAATCCATCAATTCCTTTATGTACTCGCGGCTGAAATTGAATTCGATGCCCGCCGCTTTATAGATCTCCGGGATAGAACGAATATAACCGAGCTTCAACGCGTTCTGATACCCCGCCAAACCCTTTGCCGGATTCTTCCGGAAGTTGCGCCACACGGCGATAGCACCCAATTGCGCCATACCATATTCGATATAATAGAACGGCACTTCGTATAAGTGCAACTGCTTCTGCCAGAGATAATCCTTCGCGGCTTGCAACGACGACCAATCGGTGACGGTGTCGGCAAACTGATCGAAGATCGCATTCCACTCTTGCGTGCGCTGCGGCAGCGTGTGTTGGGGGTGTGTATACAACCAATGTTGAAAGCGATCGATGGTGGCCACCCACGGGAGGGTTTCAATAATGTCTTCCAGGTGTTCGCGCTTAGCGCGTTTCAATTCTGCCTCGTCGGTAAAGAACACATCCCAATGATCCAGCGAGATCAACTCCATCGACATGGATGCCAACTCAGCCACTTCCGAAGGGGTTGACTTGAATTCGTTTAACTCCAGGTCGCGGGTGAGAAAGTTGTGAATGGCGTGGCCTCCCTCGTGCATGATGGTCACCATGTCGCGCAGGGTGGACGTGGCATTCATAAAAATGAAGGGCACACCAATCTCCGCCAGCGGGTAATTGTAACCCCCGGGAGCTTTTCCCTTTCTCGACTCCAGGTCTAAGTGGCCCATGGCTTTCATGATGGCCAGGCATTGTCCCAGGAACGGGTCGAGGCGGCGGAACACTTCAATGGTTTTGTCGGTCAGTTCCTTGCCGTTGGTGAAGGGCTTCAAGGCTTCGCGTCCTTCGGGGTCTACGGCTTTATCCCAGGGGCGTAACTGGCTTACGCCGAGGGCTTCTTTGCGCTCTTTGGAGAACTTGTCAAGAATAGGGACCACTTCGTGTTGAATGGCTTCGTGAAAATCGAAACAATCCTGGGGCGTGTAGTCGAACCGTCCCAGGGCTTTGAACATGTAGTCTCTGAAATTTGTGAAATCGGCATTGACCGACACCTGGTGGCGAAGTTTGATGAGCGTGGAAAAAAGATCGTTCAGCACGTCCTTATCCTGCAAGCGGCGTGCACTGATCTTGTGATAGACCTCTTCCCGTTTCGCGCGATCGGTCGACATCAGGTAGACGGAAGCCTGTTGCAGCGTCAACTCCTTGCCATCCACTTCGATGGTCATGGCACCATTGAGTTGCGCGTATTTTTGCGTTTCGGTATTGATCTCGGTATACAACGGCACGTTCGCATCGCGAAATATTTCGATCTCCTTTTTCAGACTGCGGATCATGATGTTGTATCCTTCTTTGCTCGCCAGCTCGTTCAGGTACGGGGAAGCCGCAGCCTGTTTGTTCAGTTGGTCGGCCACCGGTGCCATTTGGGGCTGGATGTTCTCGATGAAATCCTGGTAGCTCTTGCGGTATTCTTCGTTGTCGGTGTAGCAGGTCATGCGGATATAGCGCCATGCCATGTCTTCGGCCAGCACGGATTCGATCTCACTGCGGTCTGAAAACCACTTCTTCAGGTCCTGTACCGAGTTCAATTTGCGTTCCAGCAGGTTGTCGAAAAGCGGTTTCAAACCATCCCACGTGGTCACTTTAAAGTCTTCGGTCGCAAATTTACGGGTAGGGCGTTGGGGAATCTCTAGCACGTCTGCCATATACTTTTATAGAATAGTTATAGTGATGTTGCACGATGCAACACTGATTTTACGGCGAAAGGTTCGAAAATAGTAAAAGACTCCAACACTTGCGAATCACCCCGACGGCCGAAACCTAAAGGCGGCAAAACAAAAAAGTCTCCCGTGGAAAGGAGACTTTTTATATAAACCCAAAAAGTGAAACGTAGTGCTTACTTGGATTGCGCCGTCGAGGTACAGATTTCGTCAACAAAATCGCGCCATTGCAACGACGTGGGCGTGCCGTACTCGAACAGCTTGGTCAGGTCGTCCATTACCGTGAGCGGCAATTGGAAGGCCACCAGAATACCTTTGATGTAGGTGATCTCGTTTTCGTTTACTTGACGGTTGGCATACACCAACTCCATCAGGTCGAACAACATGTTCATGCGGTTGGCCACCGATTCGGGCAAGAACACGTCGTGTTTGGTGGTATCTTGTAAGAGCTCGTCGATCTGCCAAGCTTTCAACCCACGACGCAGCCCAATGCGGGTGATCAGTGCCTTCTCCTCCGCTTCCAGCGAGCCATCGGCCGAAGCAAGCACGATAAGGTTCCTCAGGTAGTTGCGTTTAAAGCTGGAACGCTGATGTTCAAAAAAGCTGGTCATGGTATTTGTTAGTTTTCTGTTGTTTCCTGACATATAATGAAAAATCATTCCAAACCCTCTTCAATTCGGGAGACTTCATAAAACGGCCAAAATGAGGTGTTTTAGCGGTTTTCTGCGCGTTACCCATGCGATTCAAAGAGAAACAAAGTCCCACAAAAGGCACATTGTTTCCAAAATGGGAATGTAATAACTTTTCTTTTTTACGCTCGTTTCCCCCAGATATGCTCCTCCACCAGTTTCCGGATCTGGCCTGGCTGAAAGTACAAGCCGAAAAAAACTTTGCCGACCGGCAGGGTTGGGGTGGTCGCGAGCTGCCGCACGAAGGATGGCCCAATGTCGCCCTCCAGGTTTCGGCTACGGAAACCTGTCGCGACAATATCCGGGGGCCGCTGTCGCTTTTTATGAACCTGTCCGGCGAAAGCGTCGTCACCGCGGGCAAGCGACGGGTGGTTGTTCCGGAGGATTTCTTTTTCGTTACCAATCCGGACCAATACTATACGCTGGAGATCGAACGCCGCCAGGCCGCAGAAACATTCAACATCCATTTTGGTGATTATTTTGCCGATCAGGTCTTCCACGCCTTCTCCCCTTCCGAAGCACACCTCCTCGACCATCCCTTTGAATGCCCGCACGAGCGACTGGAATTTCACAACCGTCTCCATCATCGCAGTCCCGAATTGAATCGCATCGTTGCCGAGATCAGTCAGGCGCCTGAATTGCCATCCCTATGGCTGGAAGAAAAATTGACGGACGTGGTTTATCTTTTATTAAGCGAAGAAAAAAAACTCCTCTCCCTTCGCGCCGGCCTGCCGGTGCTAAAGTCTTCCACCCGCGCCGAGATCTTGCGCAGGCTTCTTCAGGTGACCGACTACATCCATACGCATCTTGACAAGGACATTTCGCTGGAGCAATTGTCGCGCATCGCCTGTCTTTCTAAATTTCATTTTTTGCGTTTGTTCAAGGTGGCTTTCCAGGCCACGCCCTATCAGTTCATCAACACCGAGCGCATCCGCAGGGCGAAAAAAATGATGCAGCACACGACGTTGGAGGTGCAGGAGGTGGCCAAGACGTTGGGATATGAAAATGCCAGTGCGTTTAGCCGGATGTTCTTCCGGCAAGTAGGTATGTATCCCTCACAACTGCGGGGTTGAAGATCACCACAGCGCTTGAGATTATTCTCCGGGCTGAGAACTCGCTTCGGTCTTGGGTATGTCTTGTCTGCGCGTGCCTCCGTATAGTTCATATTCCAGCAGGCGGCAGTCGATCTTCGCGGTAAAAAATTCGATACGCCGCGAGGCTTTCAATCCTATCTTCTTGGCCAAATCCAGGTTGCCCGTAAAAATATAGCCGAGATACCCCTGGCATTTCTTTTTCATGAAATCGCCCACGCGCGAGTAGGTGCCTTCCAATTCAGAGATCTCGCCAAGACGCTCACCGTATTCCGGGTTGAAATAAACCACGCCGGGTTTTTCGGGTAGCGTCGTTTCTTCGAAATCACATTGCTGGAATTGGATCAGCGAATCTACTCCGGCAATCTCGGCGTTCACTTTGGAGATCGTCGCAGCATCCAGGCTAATGTCGGATGCCACAATGGTAAGCCCCGGCACTTCGATGACCTGGTTTTGGATGATCTCCAATTCTTTTTGATACATGTCGTCGTTGTAGCCCAGCACATGCATGAACGCATAGTGGTCGCGATACAAACCCGGGGCGCGTTTCGTAGCCAAAAGCGCTGCTTCTATGGCCACCGTTCCGGAGCCACACATGGGATTGATAAACGGCGACACACGGTCCCACTTGGTGGCCATCACCGTGGCGGCCGCGAGGGCTTCGAGCATGGGCGCTTTGCCCGGAATTTTCCGGTAGCCGTGTTTGGCCAGCGTTTCGCCGGAAGTATCAATAAAGACCTCGGCGCGATCGTCTTTCCAATACAAATGGATCACCGCCCCCGTCAATTCATTCCCCGAGTCCGGCCGCTGCCCGGTTTCACTGCGCATGCGATCGACAATGGCATCTTTCACCTTCACGTTCACAAACATGTTGTTGTTCACGGTGGGGTGGTCCACATTGCTGGTCACAGAAAAATAGCCATCCTTGGCCAGGATCGTCTCCCAAGGGAGGCCATTCAGCACCCGGTATAAAACATCGGGATGATTCACCTTGAATTCTTTCAAGGCGTAGTGCACCTGGCTGGCACAACGCAGGTTTAGGTTGAGCCGGATACAATCCTTCACGGTGCCCTCCAGTTCAACGCCGGTGGAAAACGTGCGCACGGGCACAAAGCCCAGGTCTACCACTTCGCGTTCCAGGTAGGGAGACAATCGTTTGTTGCAAGTGACGATGATGCGGCGGGGTGTGGTGAATATGTTCATGATCGGAGCGCAAACATACCCATACTTTTTCAACTCGCCCAGCCGGGGAAGAATTTGAACTATTCCCTCCCAATCCAGCAAAATGATTCGTATTTTTGCGGCTCAAAATCCTGATCAATCTCCATGATTTTATTCTTCCGTTCGAAGGCCAACACTCTGTACGCGGTTGGTGTGGCGCAGCCTTTGCAAAATTCTGATATTGAGAAACTTACCTGGCTCTTTGGCGAGGCACAGCCGTTGGCCGAAAAGCACCTGGCCGGCTTCTTCGTGGGACCCCGCAAGGAAATGATCACCCCCTGGAGCACCAACGCCGTGGAAATCACCCAAACCATGGGCATCGCCGGCATCCAACGGATCGAAGAGTTCTTCGTCGTGAAAGGCGCCGACGCCAAACACGACCGCATGCTCCAGGTGCTCTACACCACCCTGGACCAGGACCTCTTCACCATCCACCACACCCCCGAGCCCATCCTGGAGATCGACGACATCGGGGCCTACAGCGCCAAGGAAGGCCTGGCCCTGAACAAGCAAGAAATTGAATACCTGGAAAACGTGAGCCGCGAGCTCGGCCGCAAGCTCACCGACAGCGAAGTGTTTGGCTTCTCGCAGGTGAACTCCGAACACTGCCGCCACAAGATCTTCAACGGCACGTTCATCATCGACGGCGAAGAGAAAACGTCCACCCTGTTTCAACTCATCAAGAAGACCTCGAAAGAACATCCCAATTTTCTCGTCTCGGCCTATAAGGACAACGTGGCCTTCATCAAAGGTCCCCGCATCGAACAATTCGCGCCGGCACGCCAGGACATTGCCGATTATTTCAAGATCGAAGACATCGACTCCGTGATCTCGGTGAAGGCCGAAACGCATAACTTCCCCACCACGGTAGAACCCTTCAACGGAGCCGCTACCGGTTCGGGTGGCGAAATCCGTGACCGGCTCGCCGGCGGAAAGGGGTCCCTTCCTCTGGCGGGAACCGCCGTTTATATTACTTCCTATCCCCGCTTGGAAGGCGATCGTCCCTGGGAGAAAAAATTCGAAGCCCGCCCGTGGCTCTATCAAACCCCGGAAGAGATCCTCATCAAAGCGTCGGACGGCGCTTCCGATTTTGGTAACAAATTCGGTCAACCCCTCATTGGCGGAAGCGTGCTGACATTCGAGCATTTTGAAGACGCCAAAAAATTCGGTTTCGACAAAGTGATCATGCTCGCCGGCGGCGTGGGCTACGGCAAAGAGAAGGACAGCAAGAAGGAACACCTCCAGGCCGGCGACAAGATCGTGTTGTTGGGTGGAGACAACTATCGCATCGGCATGGGCGGTGGCGCCGTATCGTCGGTGGCCACGGGCGAATATGGAAACTCCATCGAGTTGAACGCCATTCAACGTTCCAATCCCGAAATGCAAAAGCGCGTGATGAACGCCATCCGCGCCATGGTGGAGTCAGACATCAATCCCATCGTATCCATTCACGATCACGGCGCGGGCGGTCACTTGAACTGTCTGTCTGAATTGCTGGAGGAAACCGGTGGTGCCGTACATTTGGATAAATTGCCCGTGGGCGATCCGACACTTTCCGACAAAGAGATCATCAGCAACGAATCGCAGGAGCGCATGGGCCTGGCCATCAAAGCCAAGGATGCCGAGATGCTCCGCACGGTTTCCGCCCGCGAGCGTGCCCCCTTCTACGAAGTAGGCGAAGCCACCGGTGGCCACGAACTCGTCTTCGACAAAAAAGGACAAGCCGCAACGCCGTTCGATTTGAAAGTGAACCATCTTTTCGGTTCATCCCCCAAAACCATCCTCCGCGACGCAACCCAACCCACCACGTACAGGCCAGTGGTCTATGACGCGTCAAAGATTACCGAATACCTCCATCACGTGCTGCAATTGGAAGCCGTGGCCTGCAAAGATTGGCTGACCAACAAAGTCGACCGCTCGGTTACCGGCAAAGTGGCCACGCAGCAAACTTGCGGCCCCATACAGCTTCCGTTGAACAACGTAGCCGTTATGGCACTCGATTACATCGGAAACAAAGGGGTGGCGACGGGCATCGGCCATGCTCCGGGCGCAGCCCTGATCGACCCGGCAGCGGGTAGTCTCATGGCGATCGCCGAGTCGCTCACCAACCTCGTGTGGGCCCCGCTCACGCACGGCCTGAAGGGCGTTTCCCTCAGCGCCAACTGGATGTGGCCTTCGAAGAACAAAGGCGAAGATGCGCGGTTGTACAGCGCCGTGCAGGCCGTGAGTGATTTCAGCATCGCGCTGGGCATCAACATCCCGACCGGAAAGGATTCGCTTTCCATGACCCAAAAATATCCCAATGGCGACGTCGTGTTTGCCCCGGGCACGGTCATCATCAGTGCTGTCGGAGAAGTAGAAGACATTACCAAGACCGTCTCTCCCGCGCTGCAGCCGGTGAGCGGATCGAAACTGTTATACATCAACCTCTCGCAAGACACTTTCAAACTCGGAGGCAGCAGCCTGGCACAGGTGTTGAACCTGCTGGGCAACGAAACGCCTACCGTGAAAGACGCTGCTTATTTTGCCAAAGGATTTGAAGCCTTGCAGCAACTCATCCGCAAAGGATTGGTGCTGGCCGGCCACGACATCTCCGAAGGCGGTTTGATCACTGCGTTACTGGAAATGTGTTTCGCTGTTCCCAACGTCGGCCTTTCGCTGAATGTCGGCGGACTCGGCAACGACCTGGTGAAGATCCTCTTCAACGAAAATCCGGGGGTTGTCATCCAGGTGAACGACGACGCTGCGGTGACCTCCATCCTAAACCAAGCGGGTATCTCGGCGCTCCTATTGGGCACCGTTTCTTCCGAGCGTAAAGTATCCATCCAGCACCCGACGACCACCCTGTCGCTGGACGTCGACGCCTTGCGCGATACGTGGTTCAAAACTTCGTTCCTGCTCGACAGCCGTCAACGTCCCGTCGCACACGCCACGAAACGTTTTGAGAACTACAAGAAGCATGTCCTGCAATACAAACTTCAACCGAAGTTCGACGGGCAATTCAGCACCTATGGCATTGACCCCACACGCCGGAAGGCCTCCGGTCTCAAAGCGGCGATCATCCGCGAGAAAGGTGTGAACGGCGACCGCGAGATGGCCTATGCGCTTTACCTGGCGGGATTCGATGTGAAAGACGTGCACATGACCGACCTGGTGTCGGGGCGCGAAGATCTTTCGGATGTGAAGATGATCGTGTTCGTGGGAGGCTTCTCCAACTCCGATGTATTGGGTTCCGCGAAGGGCTGGGCTGGGGCTTTCCTGTACAATCCCAAAGCAAAACAGGCGCTGGATAATTTCTATGCACGTCCCGACACGTTGAGCTTAGGGGTGTGCAACGGTTGCCAGCTGATGATGGAGCTCGGCTTGTTGTATCCCGAGTGGAAGGATCATCCTAAAATGCATCACAACGGCTCAGGCAAATTCGAATCGACGTTTATCGCGGTCACGGTTCCCGAAAATAATTCCGTAATGCTCGGCAGCCTGAAGGGTTCCACCCTTGGTGTGTGGCTCGCACACGGCGAGGGACAGTTCCGCTTGCCCGACGATCGCTCAAAATTTAACATTGCCGCGGCCTACACACACACGGAATATCCGGGCAATCCGAACGACTCGGACTTTGCTACAGCGGCCCTTTATTCGAAAGACGGACGGCACCTGGCCATCATGCCGCACATCGAAAGATCGCTTTTCCCGTGGAATTGGGGCTTTTATCCTTCCGAGCGGAAGGCCGACAAAATCTCTCCCTGGATTGAGCCGTTTGTCAACGCCAGAGAGTGGATCAAAAAACATTCCTGATTTCTCAACAAAGGTTCTGGTCATCTGTTGTTCTGGTGTTTGAATAGCCTTATATTCAAATCAGAATAACAGGTGAACCTATGAAGAAGCTATTACCCTCTCTCTCCTTTATCTGCCTGGTTTTTATGGCTAGTTGCCTTGGCTACAAAGAGCTACCGGTGGAGTATGACTACAGCTACAAAGGCAATTTCAAAAAATACAAAACGTTCGACATCATGAAGCCCGCAGGTCCTGCTGATTCGAGCATGACCAACGAAGTGATTGAAAAATCGATCATCCAGCGGATGAAATTTCTCGGCTACCGCCAGAATTCCAATAAGCCTCACCTGATCATTGGTTTTAAAATGTTCGACGACAGCCTGCGTTTCAATGGCTACAATCAGCCCGAAATTGAGGAATGGGTAAAAACACAAAACGAGAACGTAGACTACGATCCCCAGAAATTTGCCATGAACACCGGCACCCTGCTCATTCAGTTCTATGACCGGCGCCAAAACCGCTCCATCTGGCAAGGATATGCCACCACCCAATACGGTTCCATCGATTTCAATAACAGCCGCCACCTGCGCAACGCCGTTATTTCCATCCTGGATAAATACCGGTTCTGGGCCGAAGGATTCATGGAAGGGGCTACCGCCACGGCCGAGGAAAAAGACCTCTAAAATTTTACACTGGGGTTACTATTTCCAAAAAATAATTCTACATTTGCAATCCCAAAATAAGGGTGCCAGTGCTCTTTTTGGCGGTTTTGTCCGATGGTGTAACTGGCAACACGCCTGATTTTGATTCAGGAAAGTCCAGGTTCGAGCCCTGGTCGGACAACGAAAGTAAAATCCCGGTCATTGAGGCCGGGATTTTATTTGTTTGCAAACCGGAGCCTTTTGGAGTTACGGGACCGGGCGCAAGCCGAATGAACGAATAATGGATAATATCCCATGGCGGTAAAGATTTTCAGCGGAAGAGCTACAACCTACCTGGCAGAAAAAATTGCCAATGCGTATGGCGAGCCTTTGGGTGAAGTGAACTATCAGCAGTTCAGCGACGGCGAAATGTCGCCCTTCATCACCGAGTCGGTTCGCGGCCACGAGGTCTTTATCATCCAATCCACCTTCCCCCCTTCCGATCATTTGATGGAACTGTTGCTGATGGTCGACGCCGCTAAGCGTGCCAGCGCCTCCAGCATCAACGTGGTGATCCCCTATTTTGGATACGCCCGCCAGGACCGCAAGGACAAACCCCGGGTGGCCATTGCCGCCAAGCTGATCGCCAACCTCATCTCGGCTGCCGGCGCCAACCGCATCATGGCCTGCGACTTGCACGCCGACCAGATCCAAGGCTTCTTCGACATCCCGGTGGATCACCTGGATGGTTCTTATATTTTCGTGCCCTACCTCAAATCGCTGGGATTGAGCGACATCATGTTTGCTTCACCCGATGTAGGCGGCATCAAACGCGCCCGCAGCTTTGCCAAGTTCTTTGACGCCGAGCTGGCCGTGTGCGACAAATACCGCAAGGAAGCCAACAAGGTCGAGTCCATGCGCCTGATTGGCGAGGTGGAAGGCAAAGACGTGGTCTTGGTAGACGACCTGATCGACACCGCCGGCACCATCTGCAAGGCGGCCGTATTGTTGAAGGACAAAGGTGCCAAGTCGGTACGCGCCGTGTGTACCCACCCCGTGTTGTCGGGAAAGGCCTACGAAAACATCGAGAACTCGGTGCTGGAAGAGCTGGCCGTGAGCGACACGATCCCGCTGAAACAACAGACCAACAAGATCAAAGTGCTTTCGGTGTCCACACTCTACGCAAAGGCCATCCGCAAGATCCACGATAACGAGTCGATCAGTTCACTCTTTATCAAGCTGTAACATTCGAATTTTCAATTATCAAATCAAATAAATAAACACTTATGAAAACCATTGAGATTATAGGGTATCGACGAGCAAATCTCGGTAAGGCTGATGCACAAAAGTTGAGAGACGAAGGTCTTGTTCCCTGCGTATTGTACGGAGGCAACGAGCAAATTCACTTCTACTCTCCCATGATCCTTTTCCGCGACCTCGTGTACACGAACGAAGCACACTTTGTGCACATCAACCTCGAAGGTCTGGAGGCGCAAGCCATTCTGCAGGAAGTGCAGTTCCACCCGGTGAGTGAGATCATCTTGCACGCCGATTTCCTTCGCATCAGCGAGGACAGAAAGATCAAGATGAACATCCCGGCCCGTTTGGTCGGTCAGGCTCCCGGTGTCTCCAAAGGTGGTACGCTGGTACAAAAGAGATCTTCTTTGAAAGTTTATGCTTTCCCGAAAGACATGCCCGATCACATCGACGTAGATGTTACGGCCCTGGATTTCCACCACGCTATTAAAGTGGGCGATATCAAATCTGCAGGCCTGGAGTTCATGGACCCCAAGCAAGCTTCCGTTGCCGTAGTAGAAGTACCCCGCGCTGCTAAAATGGCTGCTGAAGAAGCTGCTGCCGCTCCTGCGGAAGGTGCTGCCGCTGCTGCTCCGGCTGCTGCTGCCGCCGCTCCGGCTGCGAAGAAAGCTGACGCCCCTAAGAAAGAAGAAGGCAAGAAGTAATCGCAATGCCCTTATAAAAATGAAAATCCCCCGGTCAACACCGGGGGATTTTTTGTTTATTGCCGTGACCATAATTTTTTCTTTTAACGTATGAAATACCTCGTTGCCGGATTGGGGAACATCGGTGCGGAATATGAGCTTACCCGCCACAACATCGGTTTCCTGGTGCTGGACCAACTGGCCGATCAACACAAGGTCGAATTTACGTTGCAGCGCCACGCTGAAACCGCCGACTTTCGGTTCAAGGGAAAGTCGATCCACCTGATCAAACCCACCACCTACATGAACCTGAGTGGAAAAGCAGTAGCCTATTGGTTGCAGGAACTGAAGATCCCCAAAGAAAATCTGCTGGTGATCATGGACGACATCGCGCTGCCCTTCGGCAGCCTGCGCCTGCGCCCCAAAGGAAGCTCGGCCGGTCACAACGGGCTGAAGAATATCGAACTGGTGCTGAGCGGCCAAGATTATGCCCGCCTGCGCTTTGGCGTGGGCAATGCGTTTGGCAAGGGACAGCAAGCCGACTATGTGCTCAGCAATTTCTCCAAAGACGAATTCAAACAATTGCCTGATCTGATGATCAAGGCCAACGAAATGGTGCTGTCGTTCTGCACCCAGGGCGTGGAGCGGACGATGAGCCAATACAACGATTGATCAATCAAAAAAAATAGCATCATGAAACATCAGGTACACGTGGCGATCCAGGTCGTCCCCATCGCTCAAATCCCCCACTACCCCATCATCGACAAGGCTATCGAGGTCATTGATGCGTCGGGCGTGAACTATCGCGTAGGGGCCATGGAAACGGTTATGCAAGGCGATTACGATACCATCATGGACGTGGTTCGTCGGGCGCAGGAAGCCTGCTTTGAAGCCGGGGCCGATGAGGTCGTGGTGGCCTTGAAGGTGCATGCACGCAAACGCGGCGACATCACGTGGGAAGAGAAGCTTGAGAAATACGAAGAGGGGCATTTAACCCCTCTCGTGAAATAACTTTAGGCGAGTCAAAAGTAGCCAGTAGCCAGTAGTCAGTAGCCAACCTGACGGAATCGTCTGACTTGGTTAGATGCTCTAACTGACCACCGCGCCGGGCATCACCACCTCGTTGGGTTGGAGCAAGCGCAATTTGCCGTCGCCGTCTTCGGCCATCAGGATCATGCCTTGCGATTCGATGCCCATCATTTTGCGCGGCGCCAGGTTGGCGATGAGGGTTACTTGTTTGCCCACCATTTCTTCGGGCGTGTAGTGCTTGGCGATCCCGCTCAGCACGGTACGCTTGTCCACCCCGGTGTCGACCGTGAGTTTTAGCAGCTTGTCGGACTTCGGCATTTTCTCGGCGGTCAGCACGCGGCCGACACGGATGTCGAGCTTGGCGAAGTCGTCGAAGGTGACCTCGTTCTTTAGCGGTGTCACGGCGTGTTTTGCGGGGTCCATGCTGGCCTTTTTGGCGTGCAGCTTTTCCAGTTGCCGCGCGATGACATCGTCCTCTATTTTTTCAAACAGCAACGACGACACGCCCAATTCATGGCCTTCCGCCAACAGGGTGTCGGAGCCTGCATCGGTCCAGGTGCTGGTCTTCAGGTTCAGCATTTCGTTGATACGCGCCGCACTGAAGGGCAGGAACGGCTCCGCCGCAATGGCGAGGTTCGCCACGATCTGCAGCGCGATGTGCAAAATGGTGCCTACACGTTCTAAGTTACCCTCAGCCTTCACCAGCTTCCAGGGTTCGGTGTCGGCCAGGTATTTGTTTCCCAAACGCGCCAGGTCCATCAGGGCGGCCGTGGCTTCGCGGAAACGGTATTGCTCCAACGCCTCGGCTATGCGGCCAGGTTGCTCGCGCAACGCTGCGATCACCGCCTCGTCGATGGGTTGCAATGCACCTTTTATGGGTACTTGATTGTTGAAATTCTTTTGTGTCAGCACCAATGCGCGGTTCACAAAGTTCCCAAAAATGTTCACGAGCTCGCTGTTGTTGCGCGTCTGGAAATCCTTCCAGGTAAATTCACTGTCCTTTGTTTCCGGCAAGTTCGTCAACAGGCTGTAGCGAAGCACATCCGGCTTGTCCGGAAAATCTTCCAGGTACTCGTGCATTTCGATGGACCATCCGCGGCTGGTCGACATCTTGTCGCCTTCCAGGTTCATGAACTCGTTGGCCGGCACGTTGTCGGGCACGATAAACTCGCCGTGGGCATGCAACATGATGGGGAAGATGATGCAGTGGAACACGATGTTGTCCTTGCCGATAAAGTGTACCAGCTTGGTTTCGTCGTCTTGCCAATATTTTTTCCAATCGTCGGCCTTTACGGTTCCGAATTTGCGTTGGGGTTGCGCGTAGACCAATTTGCCCGAGCTCATCTCCTCGAAGAATGCGCGGGTGGCCGAGATGTAGCCGATGGGAGCATCAAACCAAACGTAGAGCACCTTTCCTTCAGCGTCCGGCAGGGGCACCTTGATCCCCCAATCCAGATCGCGCGTCATGGCGCGGGGTTGGAGGCCGGCGTCGATCCAGGACTTGCACTGGCCGTAGACGTTGGTCTTCCAATCGTCGGCGTGGCCTTTCAGGATCCACTCCTTTAGCCAGCCTTCGTATTGTTCGAGGGGAAGGTACCAGTGTTTGGTCTCGCGCAGCACCGGTGTGTTGCCCGTGATGGTAGACCGCGGGTTGATGAGGTCGCGCGGGCTGAGCGATGACCCGCACTTCTCGCACTGGTCGCCGTAGGCATTGGGGTTGCCGCATTTGGGGCACGTGCCAATGATGTAGCGGTCGGCGAGGAAGAGCTTGGCTTCATCGTCGTAGTATTGTTCGGACACCTCTTCGTTGAGCAGTCCTTTGTTGTACAGTGCGAGGAAGATCTCCTGCGACGTCTGGTGGTGCAGGGCTTCGCTGGTCCGGTGATAGATATCGAAGGCGATGCCGAGCTTTTGGAAGCAGTCGCGCATCTGGACGTGATATTTGTCGATGATGGCCCGGGGTGTGGTGTTCTCTTTTACGGCCTGGTTGGGAATGGCGGTGCCGTGCTCGTCGCTTCCGCAAACGAAAACGACGTCCGTTCCCAACGACCGGAGATAACGGACATAGACATCCGCCGGGATGTAGGCTCCGGCGAGGTGGCCGATGTGTTTGGGGCCGTTGGCATACGGTAAAGCCGCGGTAACGGTGGTGCGTTTAAATGCTTTCATAAAACTGAATATGCTGCTCCTGGCAGCCTGCAAAGATGATAAGAGAAATGGACCAAAAAAAATTCCGTTTGTCAGGCCATATGCGGGATGGCGCGATCCCAGGCCGAGGAAGGAACGGGCGGGAAGATGACATAAAACTCCGTGTACCCCTCCGGGGTAGTGAGCAACCCAACCTTGCCCCCGATCTTTTCGGTGGCCGTCTTGGTGATATACAGCCCGATGCCGCCGGTCTCCGAACGCTCGGAGGCCCGTGAGAACATCTGGAACAATTTGCCCGGGCTGGATTCGCTGATGCCGATGCCGTTGTCGATCACCCGCGCCCGCACCGAGCCGTTCTCCCCTTTCCCGATGTGGATGTGGATGAACGACTGGATGCGCTCCGAATCATTATAGAACTTGATGGCGTTGTCGATGAGGTTCTCCAGCACGATCCGCACCAGTTCCTTGTCCGACTCGATCTGCAGGTCGGGATCGATGAAGGTGTTGATCTGCAACTCCTGGGGCAAGCCCTTTTTCTTTTCCAGCATCAGCACGTCGTTCACGATGACATTGAAGTCGATCTTCTCGGTGGTGATCTTGGAGTTGTTGATCTGGTTGATGATGACCAGGCGTGTGAGGATAGAGTTGAGGCGCTCGGCGGTGGCGTCGAGCTTCTTCAGGTAGTCGAGCGCCACGGGATCTTTCACGTCCATCAGGGCCACGTTGCACATGCCCTTGAGGCTCGCCAGCGGGCCGCGGATGTCGTGCGAGGTCTTGTAGATGAAGTTGTCCAGCTCGTCGTTTACTTGCTTCAGCGACTGGTTTACGCGGGCCAGGTCGAGCGTCTTCTTGTCGACCTCGTTGTCCAGTTGCCGGTTCTTGATCTCGAGCTCGGCATTTTGTTTTTGGATGACCTCTTTGGCTTCCGACAATTTAGCGTTTACACGCTTAATATTCCGGTTACCAAATTGGAGCACGAGGATGAGCAACCCCGCCAGCACGGCAATGACTACCACGGCCGCATTGAGGTCCCGTTGCTGTTTGATGGCCTCCTCTTTGGAAGCGATGGTGGCAATGTTCTCGCGCTCGGCAAAATTGGTTTGGATCTTGGCGATACTTTTCACCAGCTCTTCGCTGACAAGGCTGTCTTTGAGGTGGATGTAGCGCGTCTGATATTTTGAGGCCTGCTCAAAGTTTTCGGTTTTGGTGTAGAGGTGCGAGAACTGCAGGTAGATGTTCATCAGCAGTTCATTGTATCCTAATTCGGTGATGATGCCTTCCGCCTCTGTCAGCAACTTTTCGGCGGTGGCGTTATCGTTCAGGTCGGCGGCGATCTCCGCCATCACGGTCAGGTTTTCGCCCTGGTACAACTTGTCGCCCACGCGCCGGGCAATGGCCAGGGAGATGTTGAGGTGCTTGTCGGCTTCGGGCAGGTTTCGAAGCCAGAAGTAGGAAATGCCCAGACCGTATTCACCCGAGATGCGAATGATGTCGGAGCATTTGCCATCGCAGGTGACGAACGCTTGCTCCACGCTTTCGCGGGCTTCGATGTAGCGGTGCAACTTCCCGTAGCACAGACCCATGTTGATGTAGAGGGCGTCCAGGTCATAGGTGATCCCATTCTCTTTTTTCAACGCCAGACACTCCTCGTAGTACTTCAGTGCCGCCTCGTAGTTCCTCAATTTGAAATACACCAGGCCGATGTTGTTTAGTGTGATGCTGATCTCGGCCTTGTTGCCTTCTTCTTGTCGCACGACGAGCGATTGGAAGTGATACTCTAAAGCTTTGTCGTAGTCTGCTTGAAAGGTATGTACTATCGCCAGGGCGTTCAGTATTTTTTTGTAGTCCTCGCGGAGGTTGTTGCGGCGGGCGATGGGGAGCACTTCGGTGAGGATGTCGATCGACTCCTGCAGTCTGTCGAGTCTTCTTAGCATCTGGCCCTTCATGCGGGCCATGCGCACCAGGCGCGTGCTGTCGCCCAACTTGGTAGCCATTTGATACGCTTCGTCGGCATATCGCAAACACATCTGGTTGTCGATGTCGAAGAGTTCATCGGCGAGCTGTGCCTTTATCTTCAGTATCCGCTGTTCGTCGGGAGCGGTTTGCAGCTCGCTTAGAAGAGAATCTACCACTCGTCTATCTTGGGCCTGCGCGACAAATATGAAAGCACTTCCAAAGAATATTATGAGCGTGAGTTTTACTTCATTGAAAAAGTTATAATACACGAGTGCTGTCCAAAATTTTATTGCGTGAAATAGATCTTTTCTGTATGCCAACTTTGAGTCATCAATTTAGCGCTAAAAACTTATTTAGAAAAAAAAACTTTAACACCCCTAGCCATGAAAAAGCTCATATACATCATAATGCTTTGCATCGTTTCTGCAGGACTGTTCACAGCATGTGCCAAAGAGGAGGTCAAACCCACCAAAGACATCACCGTGGGAGGTGGCCTGTTCTCTGACCCGAAGTGATATAGGAGCCGGCTGGATCGTTATTCGTTCGGCATGATTGTCAACAAGTTGGTTGACAAAACCAAAAATTTTAACCAATCCTTTAACAACATTTATCTAACCATTAAAAACTTAAAACCATGAAAAAGATTATCTACACCCTGCTTTTCGCCTTCGTTACTTCTATGGCCATCACCTCTTGCACAGAAGAAGAAGTGAAGCCCAAACAAGAATCTGGCGGACTTCCTTCCGATCCCAAACAAGCATAATAGCCCTTTCGAATCCTATAGCACAGAAGAACCCTTAACCACTAAAAATCATGAAATCAAAAGTTATAATCCTGATCGCTGGAGCCGCTGTTGTAACACTCTCTTTTACGTTTGTTACTACCAACCGCACCGCTAAAGCCGTATCAACCACGAACAATTCGACCAAAGTGTCTCACAATGAGCCTACTGGCGGGTTGGTTTCGGAAGACAAATTCTAGTCTCCGAAAAGTGACAGGCACCTTCGCTCCCACGGTGGGGGTGCCTGTTGTTTTATAACCCGGGCCCTAAACGACACCTCCACGAAGCGTTCAGCATAGCTGAACTCTCGCGACGGAAATAGCCCTGCGAGGTGTCCCTTTACCCAGGGATATTTTTCAAATCCCTGTTTTAAGGCCAAAAACGAAATGAAAGGTCAAAACGAAAACCTTCATTTCCTTGGTAACCCCGGGATTTAGTTCAAGTTGGTCGTTAACCTTATCTGAGTAGCAATGGGACTGTTTCACCCGAAACCCCCACCCCACTCACCCCCCCAGCACCCCTGGGGTTGTCTTTTAACCGGTTAATGGTGGGTTGGACCCGTTAAAACGACAAAAGATTTTCCCTGCCACTGATCTTTCAATGGCTTAGCAGTGTAATGCGTTTCACATAAAGTAATACTTTAAGGTCGTATTTTGATAAAATCCCTGAAAACCTTACATCACAAAATGTTTAATCTTTCGGCTTCTTTCTTAAACGCCTGGCGGGGTTTGAGCTGTAATTGTTGGAACATTTCCTGGTCTTTTATATAGCCGGGATTGGGGGTGGTCAACAGTTTATCGCCGGCAAAAATGCTGTTGGCGCCGGCCAGAAAGCAGAGGGCCTGCTCTTCGAGATTCATACGGACCCGGCCAGCGGACAGACGCACCATGGCCTTGGGCATAATGATGCGGGCTGTGGCGATCATCCGCAGCATTTCCCACACCGATACTTTGGGTTGATCTTCTAACGGGGTGCCTTCCACGGGCACCAATGCGTTTACCGGCACCGACTCAGGATGCTCGGGCAGCGTGGCCAGCACGTGCAACATGCCGATGCGGTCCTCTTCCAACTCACCCATGCCGATGATGCCGCCGGAACAGACCGAGATCTTGGCCTTCCTCACGCTTTCCAGCGTGTCGAGGCGGTCGTCGTAGGTGCGGGTGGTAATGATATCGCTGTAGAACTCTTCGCTGGTGTCGAGGTTGTGGTTGTAGGCATACAGACCGGCGTCTTTGAGCTTTTGGGCTTGTTCGGGACTGAGCATGCCCAGGGTGCAGCACACTTCCATGCCCATCGTGCTCACGCCTTTCACCATTTCAAGCACTCTGTCGAAGTCGCGGTTGTCGCGTACCTCGCGCCAGGCGGCGCCCATGCAGAACCGGGTGCTACCCGCTTCTTTAGCCTCCACGGCCTTTTGGAGCACTTCGCTCACCTCCATCAATTTCTCCACTTTCACTTGGGTGTGGTAGCGTGCCGCCTGCGGACAATAAGCACAGTCTTCGGGGCAGCCGCCGGTTTTCACCGAAAGCAAGGTGCAGACCTGCACTTCGCCCGCATCGTGATATTGGCGGTGCACAGTGGCTGCTTCATAAATAAGACTCAGTACAGGTTTGTTGTAAATATCGGCGATCTCTTCCCGCGTCCAGTTATTGCGAATCGTTGTCATGTTTTATCGAGGTCTGTTCTGGTTAATGATTTGTTGATGTTCTGCTTTTATTGAATTCTCATTTCAAAGGGCATGCGCGCTTGCGTGCCCTGGTATGACTTGATGTGAAGCCATTGCTGGTACAAATAGTATTGCGCACCCAACTGTTCTTTGAGGGCACCGGTCTCGGCGTCGTCCTCATACTGGGCGATCATTTGTTCCAGGAAAGAGGGTTTGTATTGGGGGTAGAAGCGCACCTTGTAGTCGTCGGAGACGTGGGCAGCAGCAGCGGCGATCTTCACGGCGTCTTGAAAGTTTCCGATGATATCGACCAGGCCGCGTTCCTTTGCCTGCGTGCCGGTCCATACGCGGCCGGAGGCTACCTTCTTGATGTTTTCCACCGACATCTTTCTTCCCTCGGCGGCCTTGGTCGTGAAGGTCTCATACACTTCTTCCGTGCGCTTTTGCCAGATGCTTTTCTCCGTTTCCGTCAGCGGGCGGTCGATGGTGATCAGTTGCCCGATTTCACCGGTCTTGAGTTCTTCGGAGGTGATGCCGAGCTTGTTGTTGAGCAGTCCACTGGCGTCATACAACACGCTGAATACACCTATGGATCCCGTTATCGTATGGGGTTGCGCGACGATGGTGTCGCATCCCATGGCCATGTAGTAGCCTCCCGAAGCGGCATAGTCGGACATGGAAGCGATGACGGGTTTCACCTTGGTGGTGAGTGTGATCTCGCGCCACATGGCATCGGACGCCAGCGAGCTGCCGCCGGGGGAGTTGATCCGCAGCACCACGGCTTTGATCTTGTCGTTCTCGCGGGCTTTGCGCATCTCCTCGTTGAACGACTCGGAGCCGATCATATCTTGTCCGGGGTTTGCCTTGCCGGGAAGGATCGTACCCTCAGCGACGATGACGGCGATCTCGTTCTTGGATTCGCTATAGGTGGAGAACGTCTTTTTGTATTTGCTGTATTTGATAAAGGAGATCTTGTCTTTGCTGCCCAGTCCGAGGCGCTGCCGGATGGTGTGTTGCACCTGGTCGTCGTAGGCCAGCGAATCGATGAGCTTGTATTCTACGGCTTGTTGTGCATTGCGCACCAACATTTTATCGGAGATCTCCTTCAGGTTGGCTTTGGGAATGCTGCGCGATTCGGACACGCGGGTGACCACTTGGTCGTAGATGGAGTTGATCATCTCGGTGAGCTGCAAACGATTGGCGTCACTCATTTTTTCCAGGATGAAAGGCTCCACGGCACTTTTGAATTCGCCGACGCGGAATACTTCGGGCTTCACCTCCAGCTTGTCGAAGAGCCGTTTGAAAAACGTGATGTCCACGGCGAGGCCGTTGAACTCTACGTCGCCTTCGGGATGGAGATAGATCTTGTCAGCGGCAGAGGCCAGGTAGTAGGCCGACTCGGACAGTCCTTCGCTAAACACGATCACCCATTTTCCACCTTTTCTGAAATCCAGCAAGGCCTCACGAATTTCTTCGATCTCGGTATAGCCGGCCATGGGTTGGGTGATGGTGATGTAGATGCCTTTGATCTTCTCGTCGTCTTTAGCGTGTTCGATGGCCTGCCGGAGTTGGGCCAGTCCCATCGGACGCGGCGCGGATCCGCCCAGGAACGGGATTCCTGAAAACGGTTCTTCTTTTTCTGTTTCCACGATGGGAGCATCCATGTCCAGCTTCAATACGGAGTTGTCGCCAAATTCCAACGGCGTTTCGTCGACAGACGATAGCGCGGATATAAAAACGATCAGCAGCACAACAAAAAGTATCATCGCCACAAGGGCTCCCAGACACGACGATACAAAGCTCTTAAAGAAAGTCATACGGAACGATTTAAGTTTTCAAAAGTACATAATACTGCTTCGAATAAAAAAGTATGTTTACAAGCATGAACAATGCTGTTTTCCTTTTGTTGGGCACCAACCTGGGCAACCTGGGTGACAACCTGGCGGCCGCGATTCACCACATCGGGGAGCGTGTGGGAAAGATCGTGCGCGTGTCGTCGCACTATCGCACCGCGGCCTGGGGGAAGACCGATCAGCCGGAGTTCTGCAACCAGGTGATCGAAGTGGAAACGTTTTCCAGCCCGGAAGAAGTATTGACCCAGGTGTTGGCCATCGAGACGTTGCTGGGCCGCGAGCGCAAGGAGAAATGGGGTGAGCGGCTGATCGATATTGACATCTTATACTATGGCGATCGTGCCGTCCATTCTCCGGGACTGATCATCCCCCATCCGCAGCTGCAGAATCGCCGGTTCACGCTCGTTCCGCTTTGCGAAATTGCGCCGGATTTTGTTCACCCTGTGTTGCATAAAACAAACAGCGAACTGTTGGAACAATGTCCGGATCAGCTCGCTGTTCATAAAGTTGAAGAATGATAGATTTTAAATTGTTCTGACTTCGCTCAAAGGCTCATCACCTCCACTTCGGGAGCAATTTTCTTTACCAGTCCCTGCAGCACTTTGCCGGGGCCGCATTCGATAAATGTTTTTGCACCATCCTTCACCATATTTTGTACCGATTGCGTCCAACGCACCGGGCTGGTGAGTTGCGCGATGAGGTTTTGCTTGATGACGTTTACATCGGTGGACGGAAGGGCATTCACGTTTTGGTATACCGGGCAAATGGGTTTGCCGAAGGGAGTGCTTTCTATAGCAGCAGCCAACTCGGCGCGGGCGGGTTCCATGAGCGGCGAGTGAAACGCACCGCCTACCTGCAGGGGCAATGCCCGTTTGGCACCGGCGGCCTTCAATTTTTCGCAGGCGATGTTGATGCCATTGATCGTTCCCGAAATAACGAGCTGACCGGGGCAATTGTAGTTGGCCGCCACCACGATCTCGTCGATGGATGCGCAGATGTCTTCCACAATTTTATCGTCCAGGCCGATGATGGCGGCCATGGTAGAAGGGTTTATTTCACAGGCATGCTGCATGGCCAGGGCCCGTTTGGAGACCAGCTTTACGCCGTCGGCAAACGAAAGGGTTTTGTTAGCCACCAAGGCGGAGAACTCGCCCAACGAATGGCCCGCCACCATGTCGGGAGCGAACGTATCGTTCACCAACGCAACGGCCACAGAGTGCAGGAAGATGGCGGGTTGTGTCACCTTGGTTTGCTTTTGCTCATCGGCGGTGCCGTTGAACATGACCTCGGTGAGTTTGAACCCCAGGATGTCGTTGGCTTCGTCGAAGAGCGCTTTCGCTTTTGGGCTGGCGTCATACAGGTCCTTGCCCATCCCGGTGAACTGGGCGCCTTGCCCGGGAAATACATATGCTTTCATGGTGGTCTACGTCTGATTACGGGGGCAAAAGTAGCAAAAAGTTGAAATGTTCAGTTTCCTACGCTGGTTCGCGCCAAGCACCTGCCCTTTTTACCAGGCCGCAAACCGTTTTTTCAACTCCGGTGTGGGGATCATGCAAGCATCCTTTTTTCCAAAGATCTTATAGCGGGAACGGGCCACCTGGTCATAGAGTGCGTCGCGAAGAAACCGCGGAATGATTCTGAATATGCGCAGCCACGACCACGCACCGTCCATCCGGCCCACGATGTGTAGCACGGCGTCGCTCTTCTGGAAGAGGTTTCCGTTTTCAATAACGATCATGCTGTGAAGCGCGTCGGGATCCAGGCCGTTTCGAACCAACTGATCTCTTCCAAGTTCTGATTGCAGGGAGGCAAACACAATCTTCCCGGTTTTGTCCCGCTTGATAATGAACAACACGGCGCCGTTGCACAGGTTGCAAATGCCATCGAAAAGTACGAGGAAACCGGGGAGCGTGCCTACCGGATCAGGTGCACCCATCCCTTGAAGTTTTGCACTTGGTCGCCGGGATCGACGGTGATAAATTTCACCTTGGCCACGAAGTAATACACGCCCGTGGAAAGTTCGCTGCCGCTGTTATCCCGTCCATTCCAGTCGATATAGATCGATCCTTTCTGATCGCCGACGGTGGTATCGTAGTGATATACTTCTTCTCCCCAGCGGTTGAACACTTTGAATTCCACCTGCTCCACAAAGCGGGCGCATTTCAACATGATCTCGATGGGGATCGGGCAATTGCCTTCCTCGCCGCATTCGTATCCGCGGAGGCTGTAGGCACTGAACAGCTCATTGTATTTGTCGCCATTCGGGGTGAACACGTTGGGCAATTCGTAGTGCGGGCAGTTGTCGATACACATCTCCTCACTCAGCTCCCCTTCGTTACCGGATCGATCGACGGCGGCAATCTTATAACATCGGGCGAACGATCGCAGATTGGCGTCGGTGTAGGTGGTGTCGGTAGTGTTGGCCAGCAGGGCGTATTCTCCACCTTTTTTATTTGTGTAATAGATGTTGTACGAACGCACGTCGTTGCGACAGGACGCATCTTTGGCGCGGTTCCAGTACAGCACGTTGGCGTAGGTGTCTCGGTCGCAGAATTTTGTAAAGTAGTCGTCGCAGTCTTTAAAGTCGGCGGTGCTGCGGATGGGCGGCTCCAGTTTACAAGGCGGTATGGTGTCGCCGGGTTGGGCGCACATGATCTGCGAGAAGTTGTTTAGCGGCTGGGGGATCTTCGGGTTGCCATAGCCACCGCGGGTCATGATGCGATAACAGTAGGTGGTGTTATCGTCCAGGGCGGTTCCATTCCACTGTCCTTCGTCCAGGTAGATAAAACCAGAGCTGCTCACGTCAACGCTGTCGATGAGCACGAGGTCGGCTTCGGTAGCCCCCTCCGGTCCTCGATAGATCAGGTGTTTGTTGGGTACGGATTGTATTTGATTCGACCAGGGCACAAACGCGCTCCAGTTCAACTCGATCTTTTTCACTTGCGACTTGGCATCGAGGCGCACGGAAGAAGCCGTTGCCGAGTTGCCCACGAAGGCACCCGTGGCATCATAGCAGGCGATGCTGTAGTTATAGACGTTTTCTTCTGAGTTGACACCTTGATCCAGGAAAGTAGTATCCGCAAAGTTTGCCGTCGGCGTTATTTTCGTTGAATCCTGACCACGGGCAAAACCTACGGCGCGCCAAATGTCGTAATGGAAGGGCTGTACGAATTGAACCTTGGGTTCAAGCGGTTTTTTCCAGCTCACACGGATCTGGCCCGCGGTGATGTCTGTTTTTTCCACGGACACGTGCGTAATGGTGGGTACGTCGGATGGAACAGGGCCCACGCAAATATCTTTGGAAACATAGCTCTCCCCACCCTTTGGCAATGGGAACACCGCCACCAGGCGGTAGCAGTATTTGGCACCGGGCGCTAACCCATTTCCTTTGTTTGAATCGGTATATTTGGTGACGGGATTGCCGGCCTCATCTTTTATACCCACCACGTCGATGAGTTCATAACCCAGGTAGGCGGGCATGCCGGTCTGGCAGTTGTCGGGTTCAAAGGGCGAGCCGTCAACCTTTCTCCAGATCTGCATGGACGTCGCGTTTTGACAGAAGTAAGGATCCCATTGCAAGCTGGTCCTCCGGTCGACAAGGCTGGCGCCAACCCATTCTGGTGCCGGTCCTACTACTTTAATGAGCCATGTTTTGAAGGTCACCAGACGCGGTCCGTTCTTGGGCTTGTCGGTTATTTTGAAGACCACCTGATAGGGTTGATCTTTCACGTGCAAGCATTGTGTTTGCCAATCGAATTTCGTTTCGGCTGGGGGATCGGAAGGAACAAAATCGTTCACGCCAGGGACCGGCGCATAGGTGGCCGGTGATTGCGCTGCCGGATAGTTAAAAATTTCAGAGAAGGCTTCAATCTTGACGGGGTCCTTGTCGGGATCAGTGCCAAAGATGGTGGCCTTTAGTTCCGTGCCGGCGACCACGCAGGTGTCATTGGGTACAATCATGTCGGGACGCTGATTCTTACAGTCGTCGACCAAGATCTGCATGTCGCGTCGCACGTAGCCCATTTGGTACCATTGTCCATTCCGCTTCCTCCATTCGATGATGTGGAAGGCGATGTTGTATTCGCCGATCGCGCCGGGTGCATCCCAGATGATGGTACCATCAAACTTCGTGGGATCGAAGGAAAATGTTGGCGGGCCGGTACCGGCCTCGTTAGCGTGACCGAAGTCTGTATAGAATTTCGAATTGTTGGGATCCTTGTAGTTGATAACCTGCGTGTTCCGGTCGCTGTAAGGGACCTGCATGGAATACGACAGACTGTCGCCGTCCGGATCGTAGGCGCCGGGGTTGTGCGTCCAGGTTACACCGGGGCAGGCATGGTCGATGGGTGGTACCAACAATATGGGGGTGTTATTACAGCCCAGGAAGGGATCGATGTTGACGACGGTTTCGAGGTAGAATGTGGTGTTCACGGAGGCATCCATGTTCAACACGCCTTCGTTCCGGTTGGGCTCGCGATAGCTGATGGTATATTGACCAATGCCGGAGTAAGTGTGCCGGATGGTATAGGACGCGGTGGCCACGCTGCCATCCGAATCCAGGTCCAGCCGAATGGTGTTTGGCGTTTCAGGCACCAGGGTGGTGTTGCCGTCGCCAAAGTTGAGGACGTCCTGATCGCCACCAAAAAGGACGGTGGTGTTCTTGGTGTTGGTGTATACCCTTACGGTGATGATAAAGGTTAAGCTGTTACAGTTTTCGCGAACGGCCGTGATTTCGCCAGCGCGAAGGTGGGTGGCGTGGCTTTTCACAAGGCATACCATCATCAGTATCGCCGAGATGGCGCCAACCCTGCAAAATTTTCTTACTAAAGCGGTAAAGTTCATGCCTGTGTCAAACGATCTTTTGGGTAATCAAAACACTACGGAGTCGATCAGGGTTACAATATATGACGTTGTTCTTGATCTATAAAATTAACATATAAGGTAACGCTTAAGCTCCTGAATTAGTCCTTAAACGGGTAAATTCTTTTTTTGGTGGGTTAAACTTCTCCCCCATCGGGACATCTAAACGCATATGCAGGATGATCCGAAAACCAAGCATTTTTTAAACCGTGCCGCGTTTGGACCGGCACCGGGTTTAAAAACC
Organism: Chryseolinea soli; assembly: GCF_003589925.1. Taxonomy (NCBI): domain Bacteria; kingdom Pseudomonadati; phylum Bacteroidota; class Cytophagia; order Cytophagales; family Fulvivirgaceae; genus Chryseolinea; species Chryseolinea soli. Next base: position 7,195,119 of record NZ_CP032382.1, read on the forward strand.
CCCGTTCATACTCCAACCTGGATTAAAAGCGCATCGCACAACCGCCCGATCGATGTTATTCCGGCGGCGGGTGGGGCGCCACGGATGCCGGACCAACGCGCTCCAAAAGATGCAAAAGCCCGCCGGGCCAAGTTTCTGGACGAACTCACCCAATTGAATACAACCTGGATCGCACAACTGACGCAACCCGAGACCCTTTGGCGCGAGAAAATGACCCTCTTCTGGCACGACCACTTTGCTTGCCGGGTACGGTCGGCTTTCCTGTCGCAGCAATTGAACAACACGGTGCGCCGCGAAGCACTGGGTTCTTTTGGAGACTTGCTCGCGGCGGTATCAAAAGACCCGGCCATGCTGCAGTTTCTAAACAACCAGCAAAACAAAAAAGACAGCCCCAACGAGAATTTTGCCCGCGAGGTATTGGAGCTTTTCACGTTGGGACGAGGTCATTATACGGAAGCCGATATCAAGAATGGCGCACGCGCCTTCACCGGCTGGGCCTTCCATCCAACATCGGATGCGTTCGTGTTCCGGCCGCGGGTGCACGACGATGGGCCGAAGACCTTTATGGGAAAGACCGGCCATTTTTCCGGCGACGACATCCTCCACATCATCCTGGAAGACCGCCAGACGGCGCGATTCATTACCGAAAAGATCTGGCGCTACTTTGTGCACGAGGGGCCACCCGACGAAGACATCGCCGCTTCGCTGGCGGAGGATTTCTTTCGTTCGGACTACGACCTTCACAAACTGCTGACCACGGTATTCTCCTCGTCCTGGTTTTATGAGCCGCGTTTTGTTGGCAATCGCATCAAGTCGCCCGTGGAACTCCTGGCGGGAATGTTGACACAGACCGGGGGCCGGTTCGAAGACCCCCGTGCAGCGTTGTTTTTTCAGCGCGGGCTGAGCCAGGTTCTTTTTCAACCTCCGAATGTCGGTGGGTGGCCCACGGGCACGGCGTGGATCGATAGTTCCAGCCTCACATTTCGCATGACGGTGCCGGCGCTGATCTTCAAAAATCTCGCAAACGACTATGTGCCCAAAGACGATGGCGATGCCAACAACACCACCAACAAAGCGGCCACCCGAAACCTGAACTGCACGGTCGACTGGGCCTCGCTGGCGCAACAGTTCACGAAAGCATCGACCGGCGAAACGCTGGCAGCCTTGGAAGATCATTTGCTGGCCACGCCCACAACCGCGGCGAATCGTAAACTGGTCGCCACGCAAGCCGCCAGCAGCACGCGCGACGATGAATGGATGAAGCAAGCCTTCACGGCATTTATGTCCTTACCAGAATATCAACTGAGCTGATCATGACTTCCAGAAGAAATTTTCTCAAACAATCTTTGCTCGGTGCCACCGGCACACTGCTGGTGCCGACGTTCCTGAAAGCTTTTGAAAATCCCAACGCTTTCGCGGAAACCAATGACAAGATCCTGGTGGTGGTGCAACTTTCCGGTGGCAACGATGGCTTGAACACGATCGTCCCCTACCGCAATGATTTGTATTATCAACACCGTCCTTCGCTGGCTATCGCCGCCGACAAGGTGTTGAAAGTTTCGGATGCGTTGGGGTTTCATCCGGCGTTGGCTCCGCTGCAAAAATTGTATGACCAGGGGTATCTCGGCGTGCTCAACAATGTGGGTTATCCCAACCCCGACCGCTCGCACTTTCGTTCCATGGACATCTGGCAAACGGCCAGCCCGGAAAGCTATTTGCAAACCGGTTGGATCGGTCGTTACCTCGACGCCAACTGCGCCGGCTGCTCCGTGGCTGATCAGGCCATTGAAGTGGACGACACGCTGAGCCTTGCTTTGAAGGGAGACAACATCAAAGGGTTGGCGATGAAAGATCCACGCAAGCTTCACCAGGCCATTCACCAGTCGTTCTTTCACGACGTGGCGCAGCACAATACCGCCGATGGGGTGAACGACCCATCGCTACACTATCTCTACAAAACCATGGCCGAGACGGTTTCGTCTGCCGACTATCTCTATCAAAAGGCGGGGACTCCTGCGGCCGGGATGGATTATCCGCAAAGCGATTTTAGCAAAAAGTTAAAAACGGTTGCGCAACTCATACTTGCTCGTGTGCCCACACGGGTATACTATGTGTCGATGGCCGGCTTCGATACACACGTGAACCAGCAGGCGCAACATCAACGGTTGTTACAACGCTATTCGGAAGGGATCACTGCTTTCGTGGATGATCTGGACAAGGGCGACCGCATGAAAGATGTATTGATCATGACGTTTTCGGAATTTGGAAGACGTGTAGCCCAGAATGCCAGTGGCGGCACAGACCACGGTACGGCTAACAATCTTTTTGTGATGACGAAGCATTTGAAGCAAAAAGGTTTTCTCAACAGCACACCTGATCTATTAAAGCTCGACAACGGTGATCTCATCCATCAGCTTGATTTCCGGAGTGTTTACGCTACGATACTTGACAAATGGCTTGAAGTGGCACCAAAAAAAATTCTGCCGGGAGCCTATCCGACGTTAGACTTTATCTGATATCTTAGCGTTTACCAAACCTAACCTCATTTTTTAAGCTAGAATGAAATTTGATTCAAACGCCAAAGCCTCGCTCGTTAAGCGCGAAATGGAAATCAAGCGACTTGTCAGACAAATGGAGTTCGATCGCCTCCACAACAGCCCGGTGTACAAAAATCTTTCCCGCGAACTGCAGACCATCCAACAGGAGTTGGTGCAACACCAGGACGTATCTTCCAAAAAGTAAACGTTTTTTTCATTTTCCCTTCACTACATTTGTTGGCTAAACCGTCAATACATGCGTGTTGTAGGAGAAATTCCGCACCCGGAGTGCAAGATCACCATCTTTGCCTGGAACAACCGGTACCTCATTAAGCTGGAGCAAGGCTTGCTGGAGCAGACCTTCAAGGTAAATGAGTACGATGTGACCAGCGAAGCCGAGCTATACCGGATCGTAGACGAGGCTTTCCTGGAGGAAGCTATGCAGCGCTTTGCCAGCATGAGCGAAAGCTTGCGACAAGCCATGCAACGTGCTTAAAATCAGCGCATTTGTGCAGCAGTAGAGGAAATTGTTTTATTTTGCACCCGCTCATGGAAGTTGTAGAGAAGAAAAATAAGAACAAGCGATATAAACCCATCCTGGAGGGCATACCCGATTGGCCGGTTTACCAACTCAGTAAAAACCGCAAGGAGTTTATCGAGGAAGTGGCGCAGAAGACCTTTGCCCAGATCAAGAAGAATCGCCCGACAACCAAACAGCTCATCGACGAACTGGAGGCCACTGTTTACCGCGAACAGCAGCGCATGAAGCGCAACCGCTGGCGTGCCGACGCGGCCGACGAGCCCCGTTTCTGGGCCGGCATCAAAGAAGAACTGGTGGCCCTGACGGGCAAGACGCCGGAAGAAGCCCAACCCATTGCCGAGGAACTGCTCCACCGCATCGTGTTGCGCTATGCCAACGAGATCGCCGGAAACTTCAAGCCCAACAGCTACCGCCTCACCCGTGAGATCGTAAAGTTCTGGTTCTCGCGCCTACTGAACGGCGCCCGCGTCAAGAAGTTCGGAGCCTTCTTCCGCAGCCGCTATACGCTTCGCGACAAGATCCACATCGTGGGCAAAGTGAAGCAACTGCGCACCCTGGCCAAAGAAGGCACGGTGGTGATGGTGCCCACGCACTTCAGCAACCTCGACTCGATCCTGATCGGATGGATCATCCACTCACTGGGCCTGCCCGCCTTTATCTACGGCGCCGGGTTGAATCTTTTCAACATCAAGATCTTTGCTTATTTCATGAACAGTCTCGGCGCCTATAAAGTAGACCGCCGGAAGAAAAATGTCCCCTACCTGGAGACCCTGAAGTTCTATTCCATGTGTGCCATTCAAAAAGGTGCGCACAGCATTTTCTTTCCCGGTGGAACGCGCTCCCGCTCGGGCATGTTGGAAAAACAACTCAAGCTGGGATTGCTCAGCTCCACCATCGAGGCCCAACGCAATCTCTACCTGGAATCGCCGGCCACCGAACCGGTGCGCAAGATCTTTATCGTGCCCGTAACGCTCAACTATCACTTCGTGCTGGAGGCCCCGGACCTGATCGACGAATATTTGTCGTCGAAAGGCCAGGATCGTTATCTGCCGGAACAAGACAAATACGGAAGCTGGCAACTGCTGCAGTTCCTGTTCAAGTTTTTTACCAAAGGGTCTAACATCTCCGTGTCGATCGGCCGCGGGCTGGACGTGATGGGAAATTATGTCGACGATCAGGGCAACAGCCTGGATGCGCAGGGACGGGTGATCGACACCCGCGACTATTTTGTTTCGCATGGCGACATCACCGTCGACAAGCAACGCGAAGATGAGTACACACGCATGCTCAGCCACAAGATCGTGTCGGAGTATCACCGCATCAACCGCGTGTTTGCCAGTCACCTGGTAGCCTTTGTGGCCTTCGAGATGTGGCAAAAGAAACATCCCAAGCTGGATTTGTTTGGCTTGCTGAAATTGCCGGAAGAAGACCAGGTGTTGCAGTTCGAAGAGTTTCGCGCTGCCTGCAAGCGGGTGCGCAAACAAATCTATAAAATGAAAGAAGAGGGGAAAGTCTATCACGCTACCCATCTGAAAGGAAATATCAACCTGGTGATCCGCCATGGACTCGACAATGTGGGCATCTTCCATTTGAAGCGCCCGTTGCTTATGAACAAGGAGGGCAACATCATCACCAAGGATTTCAGTACACTTTATTACTATCACAACCGGCTTGTCGGCTATGACCTCGAAAAGTTTATCTGAAAACGATAAACCGGTCGGTGTGATCGGCGCCGGAAACTTCGGCAGTGTGGTAGCCAACTTGCTGGCCCAACGGCGGCAAGTGTTGTTGCACGTGCGCGACGATGCGGCGATCGAGCGCATTCTGAAAACCCGCGAAAACCGCGGCCACCAGATGCATGCCAACGTGGTTCCCACCAATGATCTCGGCCACATGGCCGATCAGTGCGACGTGATCTTCCCCATTGTGCCCTCGCTGCATTTTCGCACCATGATGAAGGGGCTGTCGCCTTACCTCCACCCCTATCACATCCTCATTCACGGCACGAAAGGTTTTGACGTCTCCCTCCCGGAAGGCAAAACCCTGGACACCATGACCACCCTGGACCGGAGCATGGTGAAGACCATGAGCGAGGTGATCACGGAAGAGAGCGTGGTGGTTCGCGTGGGCTGCCTGGCCGGACCCAACCTCAGCAAAGAACTGGCCGATGGACACCCGGCGGCGACCGTCATCGCCAGCCATTTCAATGAAGTGATCCAGTTGGGCAAGCGATTGCTGCGCACCAATCATTTCCAGGTGTATGGCAACAACGACGTGGTGGGTGTTGAGCTGGCTGGGGTTTTGAAAAATGTTATTGCCATCGCTGCCGGTGCCTTGAGCGGTTTGGGGTATGGCGAAAATGCCAAGGGCCTTTTGATCAGCCGCGGCATGGTGGAGATGGTGTACTTGGGGCGCGCCTTGGGTGGAAACACGAAAGCGTTCCTTGGGGTAGCCGGCGTCGGCGATTTGGTCACTACTTGCAACAGTTCGCTGAGCCGTAATTTTACGGTGGGCTACCGGCTGGCTAAAGGCGAAACGCTCTCTGAAATATTGGCCAGCACCGACGAGATCGCCGAAGGTATCAACACCGTGAAAGTGGCCAAGAAATGTGCCGACTACTACAAAGTGCGTGCGCCGATCACCACCACCCTATACCAGGTCTTGTTCGAGGACATGACCGTGAAACGGGCGCTGGAATACCTGATGCGCTATCCGCTGAATGTGGATATCGATTTTCTGACGGAATAACTTCTTACAGCAACACCTCTTTTACATTCTCGCGAATCTTTCCGGCCAGTTCGTCCAGCGGCAGGTCGTTGATGTCGCGTCCGAACGGGTCTTCAATTTCTTCCGCAATCAACTCGACGCTCAGCAAAACGTAGGAGATCAATCCCACGATCGGCACGGTCATGTAGCCGGTTTGTGTGACAAAGCCGAAAGGCAGGGTGATGATGTAGATGAAGACGAACTTCTTTACATACATCATATAGCTGTAGGGAATGGGTGTGTACTTGATGCGCTCGCAGGCACCCATGAGGTCGATAAAATCTTTCAGTTCTTTATCAAGGTTGATGAGTTGATCGCCGGTGATCTTGTTGTTGCGGTACAATTCGTTTATGCGTTTGTACATCAGGCCGGCGATGCGGTTGGGTTTGTGTTTATATTTTTTCAGGTCATTGAGAAACGTGTCGGAGGGCGGATCCAGCTCGGCCAGTTGCACGCCGTTTCGCAGGCTTTCTTTTACGGCAAAAATGAAATTGGGGATCATCTTGGCAAACCAGTCGCGGTCTTCGTGGTTCTCGGGACTGAGGCAAGCGTTGAGTTTCATAGCAAAGTTCCGGGTGCTGTTCACCATGCCCCCCCACATCCTGCGTCCTTCCCACCACCGGTCGTAGGCCGTGTTGGTGCGAAACACGAGGAACAAACCCAGCACGATCCCCAGCAGGGAATGCATGGCGATGGTGGGTTGAAAGTCGGCTTCGTGCAGCTTGAGACGGTCCAGCATGATGTAGCACAACACGGCGGAATAGACGAGCATGAAGAGGATCACGGGCAACAGGGTCGCCATGACGCGCCGGCTGTAGGCGTGAAAGATGATGGATATCCAATTTCGGGGGTTGTACATGACCATAGATCAAACTTTCCTGCAATAAGCCTATTCAAGGAAAATTTTCCAACACCCGGGAAAATGGTTCGTTACCGGCGATCGCACCCATCAAAATCCCCCATTTAAATCGGAAGAAATTCCGGATAGCATGATGGGAAATTATTTTATCGCTTATCTTTCCGACTGTAAAACTGCATTTATGAACATGAAACGTTCTGGCTTATACCTTTTTGCTTGCTTCTTTCTGACCGTGTGCGCACCGGCCATCGCCCAGGATTATTTGGTGACGGTGACGGGCGATACCATCCACGGGGAGATCAAACCCCTTACGTTTGGGATGGACAAAAAAGTGCAGGTCGTTGGCCCCGATAAAAAGAAGACGCTCTACCCCATGTTCCAGGTTCGCACCTACAGGTGGAAGAATGACCTCTATCAACCGGTGAAGGGCCCCGAAGGTTATGCGTTCATGAAAGTGATCAAGTCGGGCTACCTAAGCTTATATGCTTACCAACTGCCCAATCAAGTGACCTACGACGGACAATTTCTTTCAAAAAAAGATGGCAAGAGCACAGAGGTCCCCAACCTGACCTTTAAAAAGGCCATGAAAAATTTCCTGGAAGATTGTCCGACGGTGGCGGACCGGATCGACCGCGACGAGCTGAACAAGAGAGACCTCCTGCAGATCGTAGACGAATACAACACCTGCATCCAGTCCAAAACGATCGATCATGGCAAGATCATCGCCCAGCGGGCGGTTGCCGAGAAAAAGCTTTCCGCCTGGGATGTACTGGAAGAGAAAGTAAAAAGTGAAGCCGACTTCGAAGGCAAGGCCAATGCCCTGGAAATGATCCAGGACATCAAGGGCCGGATCTCGCGGGCCGAAAAGATCCCCAACTTCGTGCTGGAAGGTTTGAAAAGCTCGCTCACCCAAGACGCCTTCAAGCAGCCGCTCGAAGACGCCCTGAAAGAACTCAACTAGTCTTTTGCAACGACCTGATCCGCGACAAGACCTTGTCTTTGTCGTGAATCAACACGTAGATGCTGCAGAGTGTTACGGCCAACGCCAGGCCAAACAGGTAGCCATGATCGCCCTGCACTGCGATGCCGAGCAGGGTCAGGTGCATACCGATCGCTCCCACCATCAATCCCAGCGCCAGCCCGGCCCCTAACCACGCGGTGGCCGGAACAACGATGAGAATGGCCGCGATCAATTCCATCACCCCCACCCCAATCCTACCCCACGGCTCCATGCCCACGGTCGTAAAAATGTAGACCGATTCCGCGGAAGCGGTAAACTTAAAAAACAAGGTTTGCAGCATGATGACCGCCGCCAAAAGACGTGCGATCCAGTACACTACCGTGGCAATTTTCATAGCGGAAGGGGTTTGTTGACGGGATAAATGTAACCGAATAATTGAAAGTGCTCTGTCAGATAAGCGACAAGGATTTAGTATTTTGCTTGCCAGCCAAACCTCACATCATGACTCCCTTCCACGTCCATCCGGATATCGCGCAGGCAAAAACCATTTCCACCGACTTTTATCTCGACCCCGTTTACCTGGAGCTTTCCAAAGAAAAGATCTTCGCCAACACCTGGCAACTGATCGGCGACACTGACCAGGTGAAGGACCCGGGCTGGGCCACGCCGGTGAACCTGTTGGAGCGATTCCTGGACGAACCCCTGCTGCTCTCGCGCGACAAACAAGGCGACCTGCACTGCCTCAGCAACGTCTGCACCCACCGGGGCAACCTGCTGGTGGAGCGTCCCTGCAAGATCAACGACATCCGCTGTAAATATCACGGCCGCCGCTTCCACCTGGACGGCAAGTTCCTGTCCATGCCGGAATTCAAGGAGGTGGCCAACTTTCCCTCGGAAGAGGACAACCTCACAAAGCTTCCCCTGTATCAATTCGGAAAATGGCTGTTCACCTCCCTCCACCCGAAATTCGATGCCGATACATTTTTAGGTCCGATGCTGGAGCGCGTGGGCTGGATGCCGTTCCAGGATTTTCAATTCCGCCCAGAGCTCTCGCAAGAGTACAAGGTGGATGCGCATTGGGCGCTGTATTGTGAGAACTATCTCGAAGGCTTCCACATTCCTTTTGTGCATGCCGGGCTCAACGCCGTGATCGACTATGGGAACTATACCACCGAAATTTTTCAATACTCCAATTTACAAATCGGCTTTGCGAAAGGCGACGACGCCGTGTTCGAGCTCCCCCCTAGCTCGCCCGATTTTGGAAAAAAAATCGCCGGTTATTACTTCTGGGTTTTCCCAAACATGATGTTCAACTTTTATCCCTGGGGACTCTCCATCAACATCGTCCGCCCGCTCGGCGTGTCGCGGTGTACGGTGTCGTTCCTGTCGTATGTGTGGGACGAGAACAAGCTTCGCCAGGGCGCGGGGGCCAACCTGCACCAGGTGGAAATGGAAGACGAGGATGTGGTGCAGCATGTGCAAAAGGGAATACGATCGAGATTCTATAAACACGGACGCTATTCGGTGAAAATGGAGAAGGGTACACACCATTTCCATCGTCTGTTGGCTGAATATTTAAATTGAGGACCGGATGTCGTCACCCCAGAAATTAAAACCCACCCTGGGCTTGTGGACCAGTATCGCCATCGTTGCGGGTGGGGTGATCGGCTCGGGCATTTTTATGAAGCCTGCTTTTATGGCTTCACAGCTGGGTTCACCCTTGTGGCTGGTAGCCGTTTGGATCTTCGCTGGTGTGATCACGCTCTTTGGCGCGTTGAGCAACGCCGAAGTGGCCGCCATGATCCCGGAAACGGGTGGCCAATACATTTTCTTCGAAAGAATGTACGGCAGGTTCGTAGCCTTTTTGTATGGGTGGTCGGCCTTCATCGTATTCAACACGGCCGGTGTGGCATCCGTGGCGTATGGCTTTGGCACCTACCTGGAATATTTTATCCCCTTGCCGCGCTTCGGCCCGGGTGTGGAGAAAGCCGTGGAGGTTTACATCCCGTTCATCGGATCGATGTATCCGTTGGAAAATATCGGGGTGAAGTCGGTCACGATCCTGGTCGTGTTGGTACTCACATGGGTGAGTTACCGGAGCACGCGATCGGGTGGCAACCTGCAGGTGGTGTTCACGGCATTGAAGATCGCCCTGCTAACGTTGTTGGTCTTTGGATTATTTTTTTCACCGGAAGGAAGCGTCACCAATCTTATCACACCCTCCACCAGCATCCATCCCCAGGGTTGGGCTTTCGTAGGCGCCCTGCTGGCGGCCATGTCCGGAGCGTTTTGGGGATACGACGGTTGGAATAACATCACGTTTATTGCCGGGGAGATCCGGGAGCCCCAGCGCAACATTCCCCGCAGTCTTTTTATTGGATTACTGATTTGCATCATCACCTACACACTCATCACGCTAAGCTTTCTCTATGTGTTGCCGATCGATGCCATGGCGCAATCGGGTATGGTGGCTTCGGATGCGGCACAGGTGGTGATGGGCACGTTGGGGGGTGGCATCATTGCGTTCATGGTGATCATCTCGATCATCGGCGCCACCAACGGCAACATCCTGCCCGTGGCCCGGGTGTTCTTTGCCATGGGACAGCAGAAACAATTTTTTGGATGGGTCGGCAAAGTGCATCCTCGCTACGGCACGCCCGGCAATGCCTTAGTGATCCAAGCACTGTGGACGGTCGTGCTCATTCTCAGTGGCTCGTTCGACATGCTCACCGACATGCTGATCTTTGTGAGCTGGGTTTTCTATGGGCTGAGTGCCTTTGGCATCTTCGTGCTGCGAAGGAAAATGGCACATGTTGAGCGACCTTACAAAGTGTGGGGATACCCGGTGGTACCCGCCGTGTTTGTTTTATTTTCGACGTTCTTTGTGGTGGCTACGTTGTGGATGGATATCTACAATTATGCGATTGGAAAAACACATCTTATCAATTCTTTGCTGGGAATGTTTTTGACAGCGTCGGGGATACCGTTGTATTGGTTGTTTAGAAAGCGGTATGGAAAATCATTTTGAGCCGCCTCATGACTTCACACGCCGTCGCTCAAATAAATATGCCCGTCTTTCACCGTGAGATGGGACGGAACATTATTCTCATAGATCATCCCCGTTCCTAATCCCTGCGGAAGCGTTATGGGATAGTTCGCCGTGAACTGGCAAATGGCATTGAGGCCGACGTTGGACTCCAACGCTGAGGTGATCCACCATCCGATGTCAAGACTTTCCGCCAGTGCGATCCACTCCCGGCAACCGCTCATTCCCCCGTGAAGCGTAGGCTTCAAAATAATGAACTGCGGACGGAGGCGCGTCAGCAGCGCCATCTTCTCCTCGCTCGCTTCCACCCCGATGAGTTCCTCATCCAACGCAATGGGAATGGGCGACTCCCGGCACAACTTCTCCATCTCCGGAAGCCCCGGTTTGATCGGTTGCTCGATGGACTGGATCTTCAACCGCGCCAGCTCGCGCAAGCGCGACAACGCTTCGTCTACTTTGAAAGCACCATTGGCATCCAGCCGTATGGTGATGTTCTCCCGGAAATAACGCTTGCGCAGGTAGTCAATCACCTCACACTCGCGTTCAAAGTCAAGCCCGCCCACTTTCAGCTTGATGCAGCGAAATCCCTGCGCCACCTTTTCGTTGATCTGGCTCATCATAAAATCCAGGCCACCCATCCAGATGAGGCCGTTGATGGGAATGCGCTGGCCATCGAGGAAGCCGTTCTGGAAAATGATTTTCTTGCCGCCGTTCATCAGATCCAGCAGTGCTGTTTCGATGGCGAAACGAATGGAGGGATAACCCACCGGCACCAGGGCCAGTGCTTTTTGCAGCACCGGGTTGTCAAGGGATGGAGGGCCTTGCAGGTCCTCTGTGGAGATGTGGTGTGGGAACTTGGCCAGCACGTCGGCAAGCACGGTCTCAAAGTCCGGGCGGTCATCCGTGCTGAGGCCAGGAAGCGGGCCACTTTCTCCGAGACCGGCGACGTCGGGCTGGGTGTCGTCCCAAAGTTTTACAAACCACGACAATTTATCTTTCATCAATCCCCGCGAGGTGCGGGCGTTGAAGCTGAAACGGAACGTTTCCTGTGAATACGATGTCTGTAGCGCCATAGGCAAACAATGATCTGCTAAAAATAAGGTTTTAGAATTAACTTTGAACCCTTTATTCAGACATGGACATTTCCATCAGCGATTATACTTATACGCTTCCCCCGGAACGGATTGCCGTCTATCCCCTGGCAAACCGTGACCAATCCAAACTGTTGTTCTACGACCGCGGGGTTATCGACCATCAAATCTTTTCGTCGCTTCCCGATCTTTTGCCGGCCGACACTCTCCTGTTTTTTAACGACACCAAAGTGATCCCCGCGCGGCTTCACTTCCAGAAAGATACGGGCGCCGTCATTGAGATCTTTTTGCTGCACCCGGTGCTCCCTTCGCCGCTGGTCATGGAAGCCATGCAGGCCCACCATCGCTGCACATGGCAGTGCACGCTGGGAAATCTGAAGCGCTGGAAAGATGAGCCGTTATTCAAAACATTTCACGGCATCACCTTAAAGGCCACGCTGAGCGATCGCGAAGAAGGGTTGGTGGAATTTGAGTGGGCTACGGAACATTCCTTTGCCGAGGTGGTGAACCTTGCGGGAGAAACCCCCTTGCCCCCTTACCTCCATCGCAAGCCCGAGCAAGCCGATCGCGATCGCTATCAAACCATCTACTCGCACCACGAAGGGGCCGTGGCAGCGCCAACGGCCGGACTGCATTTTACGCCAGCCATCTTTGAACAATTGAAAGCCAAAGGCATCGCACACGACTTTGTCACGCTTCATGTGAGCGCGGGAACATTTCAGCCTGTGAAGGTCGAGAATGCCATGGAGCATGTGATGCACAACGAACAGGTGGTGGTGACACGGGCCAACCTGGATCGCCTTTTGTCAGGACGATATATCGTGCCGGTGGGCACGACGTCGATGCGGACGTTGGAGAGCTTGTATTGGTATGGCGTGAAATTATTGAAAGACCCACGGGCTGTTTTTACGATCTCACAACATGAAGCCTATGCTGCTGCAGACCGTTGGCCCTCTCGCGACGAGGCGCTGCGTGCCGTGGTGGCGTATATGGAACGGAATCAATTGGATCTGCTCACCGGCGAAACGTCCATCTACATCATGCCGGGTTATACGTTCCGGGTATGCGAGGCGTTGATCACCAATTTTCATCAACCCGGTTCAACGCTGATCTTACTGGTGGCCGCGTTTATTGGAGCGGATTGGAGGAAGGTCTATGACGAATCGCTTGCTAACGGCTATCGCTTCCTCAGCTATGGCGATAGTTCACTATTAATCCCGCGTACGGAGGGCTAAGCGCTGCGCCTTTCTTTGCGTCTTTGCGCCTCTGCGGTTTAAAATTCTACCGCTAAGGCGCAAAGACAGCGCGAAGAAGCTGTCGCTATTTTATTTCGGACAGCGCGTTGAGATCGACGATGTGCACTTCTACGCGGCGGCCTTCTTCTTTGGAGGCGCTTTGATCTTTTGTGGCACCATAGCCTTTCGCTACGATCCTGCGACGCACCACGCCTTTATGGTTGATATAGTCAAGCACAGAGATGGCCCGCTTGTTGGAGAGGTCACGGTTCATTTCTTCCGTACCTTCCGCGGAAGCGAAACCAAGGATCTCGATCCCCAGGTCGGGATTTTTATTCAACTCCGCCAGGATACCATCCAATTGTGCATTGTACTGAGCCTTCAGGTCGCTCTTGCCGGCGTCGAAATATATTTTGGCGCTCTTGGCCAGCACCGCCTTGTCGATGACCGAAGCTTTTTTAGCCGTCTGCCCTTTTTGCTTCATGATCTCCTCGTTCACCATGAAGGTGGGCAACGAGAAGATGGTCTTGCCGTCTACCTGCTTTTGCTCGAACTTGCTTTCGTCGCTTTCGTCATAGTAGTAGGTGCGTGTAGCCATCTCAATGCGTGAGTTCTCTTTTTCGTTGAAGTTCACTTCTTCGATCGGGTCCTTCATCTGGATCAGGTCGCTCAGATAGTTGATACCATCCTTGTCCTGCGCGGCCATGAGGTCGAGCATCATGTCGTATACGTCAACATTGCCACCCTGCACCAGTTTGGCTTCATGCGTTTTGCGGAGATCGGCTTTCACATCGCTGTCGGTATCATAGAAAGCGTTCTTCACCTGCACTTCCTGACCCACGACCACGTCGAACTGTTTGATGGTCTTGAGGCTCACCATTTGATACAGCTCGTAGAAATAGGTCTGGTTCGGGATGTTGATGTTCAGCGTATAGGGCAGGAAGCCCTCGGACTCGATCACCATGTCGTAGTTCTTCGATGGCGGCAGGATCACGAGATAGTTACCGGTCTCCGGATCGGGATCATATACGAAGTCGAGCTTTTTATCCGTTTCATTGTCGATGAGATAGATCTTCGTCGGCATGGGCTTGCCCGTTTCGGCGTTCAGGATCTTTCCTTTGATCATGGTCAACGGAATATTGGCCGACTCTGCCGGCAGGTCGATGTAGTAGATGTCCTGTCCCCCCATGCCGCCTTTGCGGTCCGAGGAGAAGTAAGCACGGGTTCCGTCGGCGATGAGCGTGAAATAGTTGTCGTTCACCGTGGTGTTCACGGGGTAGCCCATATTTTCCGGCGACGTCCATTTGGTGCCCACCATGCGGGTCACAAAAATATCGCGGCCACCCATGGAGTTGTGACCGTCGGACGTAAAGAATAAGGTCTTTTGATCGGGGTGGATGAACGGGGCGTCTTCGTTGGCCTTGCTGTTTACTTCGGGGCCCAAATTAACCGGGTTGGTCCATGAACCATTGGCCTGCAACGTGGTTTTATAAATATCCAACCCACCCTGACCGCCCAGCCGATCGCTGGCGAAGTAGATCGTTTTGCCGTCGGGGGTGATGCTGGCGGTGGACTCGAGGTATTTTGGGGTGTTCAACGTCGGCGTGAGGAGGCTGGGTTTTGACCATGCATCGCCACCGGCCTTCGAGATCTGGAACAGTCCGCCGGGATCGGAAGCGCCACCCATGAAAATGAGCATCTTCTGGCCATCGGCCGAAATGCCGGCAGTGCCTACGTTGTAGTCGTGGGCGATGGGTACCACTTTGGGTTCTGACCAGGCTCCGTTGATGTTGTAGGTGATGTATATTTCTTCGATAAACTTATCGCCCGTGCGGGTCTTGCCGGTATTGGGGCGGAGGGCTGTGTAGGCCATCACGCTTTCGTCGGCCGAAACCACCGGGTTGTATTCCGTGTACTTTGTGTTGATGATGGAGTTGAAGTGGGTGACCTTAAAATTCCGGGGCACCGACATCAGGGCGATGGCGTTGTGGCAGGTTTGAATGGCTTCATCGGCTTGCGCCATGATCTTTTTATCGGCCTTGCTGCTCAATTCGCGGAACTTGGTAAAGCTCTGTACGGCATTTTGCAGGTTCTCGTCTTTTAAATACATCGTGCCCAAATCGTAGTACAACGAGGTCGGCATGTCCTTGCCATTTTTCAAGGCATACTCGAAATAGGGAATGGATTTGATCTGTTCGTCGGTTTCCGGTGATTTCTGGTAGCACACGCCCGTTTTGTAATAGACCAGGGGGCTTTTTTCGCCGGCCTGTATGGCCGCCAGGAATTTGGGAAGGGCTACATCATAGCTCCGGACACTAAAATAATGTTCGGCATCCGCCAGCGATTTGCTGTCCTGGGCCTGGAGGGCGACGGCTGAAAAGAACAATAACCAGTAAAGCAGATTGACCTTTCTTGTCATACAGATTAAGTTTTAACCTCAATACTACAAAGAATAAAGACTAGCGAACAGGGATTTTTAGTCAGAACCTTACAAGCGGTGACGTTATCCTGAATTTTGCCCTAGCATTTTGTACCCGCGTTTAGCAATCGGACCCCGCTTCGCAAACCCCTGCCATATACGCTGAGGCAGCCAAAAAAATGGTAGTTTATAGGATTTTTGTTGGAATATAAGCAATTTTAGGGGTAATGGGGGAAATCTATGAAGGCACAAATAATCCGTTTTCTTGATACCGAGCCGGGCGAGACCGGTCGCGTGGGCCTGTTGTTCATCATGAGCTTTTTTATGGGGGTGTTCGTGGCCACTATTACGGTAGCTTCGCAATCACTTTTCCTGGAACATTTCGACGAGCAAACCCAGTTGCCCATCGCCCTGTTGGTGTCGGGTGCGTTCGGATTGTTTGCTACCATTATTTATAACTTCCTCCAAAACCGGATTCCCTTTCAATTGCTGGCCGTACTCAGCTTGGCGGTGATCACGGTGCTGACGGCTTTTATTGAATTTGGCGAAGGCTTTTTCGCGGACCCACGCACTATCTACTTCCTGGGGTTTGCACAGATCATTCCGTTCTCTTTTATTATATACCTCGTTTTCTGGGGCGCCTTTGGCCGCTTGTTCAACCTCCGCCAGTCCAAGCGCCTCGTAGGAACGGTGGATATGGGCGCCATGATCGCTTCATTCATCGCCTTCTTTTCCATCCCTCAATTCCTCGGTCTGGGAGTGAAAACGGAAACGTTGTATTCCGTATCGCTGGCGAGCATTATCTGCTTTATGGGGTTGTTTATTTTCTTGTCGCTGAAATACAAGACACGTACATTCGCCCAGGAAAAAAAGATGTACAAAAAGCTGGTACTCAAGGATTTCCTTCAGAACCGGTACATTCTCTACATGTCGCTTTTCGTGGTGGTTTCCATGATGGCCGTGAACTTTGTGGACTACTCATTCTTCAACGCCACCACCATTTTTCTGAGCCGCGAAGACTTGCCGCGGTTCATCTCCTACTTTGAAATGACCATTGTTATTTTCGGGTTTCTTTTCCAGACGTTGGCCACGGATCGCATTATTAAAGAGTATGGCCTGCGCATACCGCTGCTGATCAACCCGTTCCTCATCTGTCTTTTCACGGTGGTGGCCCTGATTTTGGGAACGATCTTCGGGTACTCGTTAGGTTTCTTCATGGTGATTGCCATCAGTAAGCTCTTTGTCCGGTCGCTCCGCGAATCACTGGACAACCCCACGTTCAAGCTCTACCTGTTGCCAATCGAAAGCAGCATTCGCATCGACGTGCAAACCAAGATCGAGGGGTTGGTCACCGCCTTTGCCAGCCTTCTTGCCGGTGCGCTCATTATCCTGATCACCAAAGCAGAATTCTTTACGCTGATCTATATTACGTTGTTCACCATACCGCTGCTGCTCATCTGGTATTTTGTTTCCAACCGAATGAACAACAGCTATCGCCATACCCTGCAAGACACGTTGGTGCGCAACAAATCTTCGCTATCGGCCCGCGTTGAGCGGGAGTATACGCTGAACACGGTATTGGAAAAAGAGGTGAACAGCTCGGTCGAGCAAAAAGTCGTCTACGGGTTGAAGCTCATGGAAAAACTGGAGCCCGCCCTGTTCGAAAACACGTTGATGCGATTGATTGAAAGCTCCTCGCGGAAGGTCCGGGCATTTGCCGAAGAAAAGATCCAGGCCCTCGGGCTGCGCAACGATGCCGGCAAAACAGAACTGCGTTCGCTAGCCGAAAAAGCCTATGGCGAGTTGGAAGACAGCGACCTGCTGTCTATCTCGCCCGAGAAATTATTAAAACTCAGTAAGTCGGTCAGACAATCGGATCGTGTCCTCGCGGCCAAGCTGTTGCGCAAGTTGGTGGGACCGCGCACCATTTTCGTATTGCTGGAATTGCTTCGCGACGTCGATCCAAAAGTTCGTTTCGAAGCGCTATATACTGCCCGCAAGGTGAAGCTGAGCGAAACCTGGCCGGTGTTGATCGAATTGTTAAACTCCCCTGCCTACAGTCATCACGCCGCAGCCGCGCTGAAGGAAGCGGGTGAAGCCGCCTTGCCCACCCTGGAAGCTGCCTTCCATAAGTCGGGACAAAGCGACCTGGTGATGTTGCGCATCGTGCAGATCATGGGCAGCATTGGCGGCAAGTACGCCTTGCAATTGCTGTGGAAGAAAGCCGACTATCCCGATAAGCGCATCGTGCGTCAGATCCTCAATTCGCTGCGTTTTATAAACTATCAGGCCGAGGGACGTGAGGCGCGCGAGGTGATCAACTTGCTGGAAAGCGAGATGAGCAAAACCATCTGGAACCTGGCCGCGTTGCACGAGCTCCCCGAGGAAAAAGAATTTTTCTTTTTACGTGAAGCGCTCGAAGAAGAGACCCGCGACAATTACGACCAGATCTACATCCTGCTTTCGATCCTGCATGAACCGCGTTCTGTGCAATTGGTGCGGGAGAATATCGAGTCGGGCGATCCCGACAACATCGCGTTTGCCATGGAGTTGCTGGACTTATTCATCGACCCCGAGGTGAAACCTAAACTGATCCCCTTGCTGGATGACATGGCCGTCCCGGAAAAGTTGAAACAATTGCAGATCTTCTTTCCCCGCGAAAGCTATAATCCCATTCAGGTGATCAACTACATCCTGAACCGCGACTTCAACCTGAACAATCGGTGGACGAAGGCGTGCGCCATTTACGCGTCGGCCTATATCTCCGATTTCCGGATCAGCCGCGGTCTGGTGGCGCAAATGTTCAACGCCGACAAGCTCCTGCAGGAAACGGCGGCATGGGTGATCTATAATAAGAACAAAAAAGAGTTTGAGGTCATCTCCGAACGCCTCCCCCTCAAGGACAAAAAATTCCTCGACTCGTCGATCGAAAACAATCAGCTGCTGGATGGTTTGAACGATGGTTTCTTTTTGTGGGTGGAGAAAGTCATGTTCCTGAAACAATTGCCTGCCTTCAAAAATATTCACGGCGCCATGCTCTGTGACCTGGCCGACAAGATCACACCTTTGGATCTCGCCTTCGCCACCCGCGTGAAATTTACACCCGACGATTTCAACACCCCCATCTTTGTGCTTGCGCACGGTGAGGCACAGCTGAAAACGAACGGGATACTCGCCGCCACCTTGAAACGTGGCAGCCTGTTCGGCGACCTGTTCCAGGATGGCATAGCGCCCAAGATCACATCACTGGAGGCCACCGAGCGCTGTGTTGTGTTCAAGATCAACCTCATGGATTTTTACTATGTAATGGCCAACCATCACGAACTGGTGCAAAGCCTCATCAAAAATATTACGGAAGAAACCGAACCCTATTTGCAACAACCTTTAACCTGAAACCATGGCCTTTGAAATTGATGTTTTGATTATTTTTTCCGACCGCGACAACGAGGCGACTGGAAACGAACCGGGATGGGTCACTCAATTCAAAAAATTCCTGGAATCCATGCTCACGCAGATCTTGGGAGAGAAACCCAACGTGTTGCTGAAATCCGAGCACGACACCATGACCTCGCCGCGTCTCGACAACGCGGCCGTGTTGGTGTCTATCCTATCCAAAGATTTTATTCAATCCAGCCCCGGCCTGGATCACCTGGAGAAATTCACACAAGTCGCGAGCACCAAGGGGCAAAACAGAGTGTTCAAAGTTTTCAAAACGCCTGTGCCCGTACAGGAGCAGCCGGCGCGCGTACGCGAACTGCTGGGCTATGAAATGTATCAACTCGACCCTGATTCGGGCGAGATCCGCGAATACACCGACTACTTCAGTACGGAGGCTGAGCGCCAGTATTGGATGGAGATGGTGGATCTGAGCTATGATATTTTCGACACGTTGTCGGCGTTCAAAGACAAGTCGTTGGCGAAGGAAGTGAAGAATGTTTTCAAGCGCAAAACCATCTACCTGGCCGAGACGGGCCACGACCTGTCGGTGCAGCGCAATATTATTACCCGTGAATTGCAACGCCACGGCTACACCGTGCTGCCCAACCAAACCCTGCCCGGCAATGTGGCCGACCTGGAGCGCGTGGCTCGCCGCGACCTGGCCGAGTGCAGCATGTCCATCCACCTCATCGGCGCCGTGTATGGCGACATCCCCGAAGGTACCGACCGTTCCGTGGTAGACATCCAGAACCGCATCGCCGCCGAGCGCAGCAACCGCGGACGGGAGAACAAAGAAGAATTTTCACGCCTCATCTGGATATCGCCCAACCTGAACCACATCACTGAGCGCCAAAAGGGATTCATCGAAAACCTGAAACGCGATGTGGAAGCACAAGAGGGCGCCGAAATTTTACAGACGCCGCTGGAAGATTTCAAGAACATCATGCGCGAAGAACTGGCCGACGCCGGGGAAAAGAAAGCGCTGGACGAGACCGGTGGCCGCGCCGTCTACCTCATGCACGACAAAGTAGATCATCTCGATATAAAACCGTTTGTAGAGCTCATCGAGCGTTCAGGATTCAGCGTGCTCATGCCTTCGTTTGAAGGTGAGCTGTTGGAGCTTCGGCAGAAGCACATCGAAAACCTGCGCAACCTGGACGCCGCCATCATCTACAAAGGCAAGGTGAACGATCAATGGGTGCGCATGAAAGCGCTGGACCTGTTGAAGGCGCCGGGCTTTGGCCGCAAAAAGCCCATTATGGGCAAGGCCATCTTCACCGCCAAAGGCTCGCACGTGAACGCCGAGTCGTTCAAGAGCCAGAACCTCCGGGTCATCGATGGCGACAATCAACAATCCCTGGAATCGTTAAAATCATTTTTGCAAGAATTTAAAGCATAGTCATGCAAGTCATTGACGAAAAATTAGAAACCGCCAACCCGTTCCCCGGGTTGCGACCCTTCAAGATCGACGAAAGTCACCTCTTCTTTGGTCGTGAAGGACAAAGCGACGAAGTGCTGCTCAAGCTTTCGAAGAACCGGTTCGTAGGCGTTATCGGTCCGTCAGGAAGTGGTAAGTCGTCGTTCATTTATTGCGGCGTGATGCCCATTTTGTATGGCGGGTTCCTCACCGACGCCAGCCCCAACTGGGAAGTGGTGGTG
This sequence comes from Chryseolinea soli, assembly GCF_003589925.1. Lineage (NCBI taxonomy): Bacteria > Pseudomonadati > Bacteroidota > Cytophagia > Cytophagales > Fulvivirgaceae > Chryseolinea > Chryseolinea soli. The sequence continues at coordinate 7,215,671 of NZ_CP032382.1, forward strand.
ACACGCCCCGGCGCAGGTCCCATCGACAACCTGGCTGAAGCGCTGCTGAAAAACAACCCCGAGTACCTCGCGTCCGACACCGAAGAGAAAAAGATCAAGCGCACCATCTTCTCTACCTTGCTGCGCAGCAGCTCGCTGGGATTGGTTGAAGCCATCGAGCAGACCCGCAAGGATGTGGACGTGAACTACCTGGTGCTGGTCGATCAGTTCGAAGAACTTTTCCGGTTCAAGGAAGGTCACGATGTAAACTCGGTGAACGAAACGCTCGCCTTTGTGAACCTGCTGATGGAGGCCGTGAACTATCCCGATGCCCCCATCTATGTAGCGATCACCATGCGGTCGGATTTTATCGGCGACTGTGCGCAGTTCCCTGATCTCACCCGCAAGATCAACGACAGTCACTACCTGATCCCGCAGCTCACGCGCGAACAAAAACGGAATGCCATCGAGGGGCCGGTTGCAGTAGGTGGCGCCAGCATTGCGCCCCGCCTGGTGCAGCAGTTGCTAAACGACCTGGGCGATAACCCCGACCAACTCCCCATTTTGCAACACGCCTTGATGCGTACCTGGAGCTACTGGTCGTTGTATCGCGACTTCGAAGAAGAGCACGTTGACCTGAAACACTACGAAGCCATCGGCACCATGACGGAGGCTTTGTCGCAACACGCCAACGAAGCCTACGACGAACTTTCGGAAGAGCAAAAACATATTTGTGAAGTACTGTTCAAGGCCATCACGGAGAAACGCGGTGAGAACTTTGGCATCCGCCGCCCGACACGCCTCACGGAAATTGCCGCCATCGCCAGCGTGGAGGAAGATGCCGTGATCGAGGTGATTGATAAATTCCGGGAACAGGGAAGATCTTTGCTCACACCTGCGCACGGCGCATACATCACGTCCAAATCCATGGTCGACATTTCGCACGAAAGTCTCATGCGGATTTGGGTGCGTCTGAAGAATTGGGTGGATGACGAAGCGGAGGCCGTGCAAATGTATACGCGCCTTGCCGATGCCGCCACCATGTACCAGGTGGGTAAAGCCGGCTTGTGGCGACCACCGGATTTGCAGCTCGCTTTAAATTGGCAAGCCAAGCATAAGCCCACGCTTGTTTGGGGGCAACGTTATAACCCTGCCTTTGAGCGCACCCTCATCTTCCTGGAATATTCCCGGAAAGAATGGGAAACCGAGCAGCGCATCAAGGAAATGGAGCAGAAGGCCAAGCTGAAGCGGGCCAGAGTGTTTGGTATCATCATGGGTGTAGCTACGGTAGTATGCTTGTCATTTCTGGTGTATGCGCTTTTCCAAAAAGCGCAAGCAGACAATGCCCGAAAACTGGCCGTTGCCAATGCTCATCGCGCCGATAGCCTTCGCGTTGTTTCCGATAACGACAGACTTTTGGCTATCAAGGCTAAGGAAGAAGCCGAAGAGGCTCAAAAAGCTGAAGCTGCGCAAAAGTTGTTGGCACAAGAAGCTGAAAAACGCGCGGTTCAAAACGCCGAGCTGGCAAAGAGAAACGCCATCCAGGCGCAAAAGAATGCCGAGGAGGCAAAACTCAACGCCGAGCGCGCCCTGAAGAACGAGGCCATTGCCAAGGAGCAGGAACAGATCGCCAAGCAACAAGAACAGATCGCTAAAGACAACGCGGCCGAAGCCTTGCGACAGCGTTATATCGCCCAGGCGAAAGCCATGGCCGTGAAGTCGAAGGAGTTGAACGATCCGGAACAAGAAGCCCTCATCGCGCAACATGCTTACAAGTTCAACACTGATCACCGCGGATACGAGTACGACAACGACATCTACAACGGTCTGTATGCCGCGTTGAAAAAATACGACCATCCCCTCACCCAAAGCTTGCAAGCCCACGACCGCGGCGCCGCCCGCGCGTTGGTGACCCGCCCTACCGGCAACGAGATCTATTCCGGCGGCAGCGACGGCAAAGTTTTCCGTTGGACGGAAGTGAACAACAACTGGAAATCGGAAATGCTCGTGAACCGTCCCGACTATCAATACTACACCATCGACGTGAGTGCCGATGGAAAATTGCTCATCGCGGCAGGGTTGAATTCCAACAGTGAAACCAAGAACTATGTAGAGGTCTACAACCTCGACAACATGTCGGACGCACCCAAGAAGGTGACGGGCTTTACGTATGCCATCGAGAACCTGAATTTCACACCGGATGGCAAAGGCTTCTATGCCCGCGACAATTCCGGTAAGAGCATCAAGTACTCGGACCTGAGCACGAGCCGCGAAGTCATCGTGCCGCCGGTGAAGATCAATGCCATTGACCTGAGTCCCGATGGAAACTTCTTGGCGGGTGCAGGTGAGAATGGCAGTCTGTACGTTTGGGACATTCGCAACAACTATACCGTAGCGGAACATAAAAATCTGGGACAACACCTCACCGCCGTTTGCTTCGCGCCCGAAGGACGACGCATCGTGGTGGGTGACAACACCGGGGTGGTAACCCTTTTCGACAACCAGAGCAACCTTGTGCTGCGCGTGCTGTCGGGACACACGTCGGTGATCGAGCAGATCCAGTTTAACCACGCCGGCAAGTTCATGGCCACCGCCAGTAAGGACAAGACCGTGCGCCTGTGGAATGTGGACCGCCTGAAAGAACAGCCCATCGTGTTCAGCGATCACAAAGACTGGGTTTGGGGTGCAGCCTTCACACCGGACGATGAGCAATTGCTGGCCTGCGTGCACAGCTCCATCGAAACCGTGAAAGGTGTTGAACATACCATCCACGCCTGGCCTACAAAAATTCCGACCATGGCGAACATTCTTTGCGGCAGCGTAAAACGCAACATCAACAAAGACGAATGGGAGATTTTCGTTGGCGACGACCTTAAGTATGAAAAGACGTGTGCTGATTTACCGGATAACAATAATTGATTGCATGAAAAGAGTTTTTTACGTTCTTCCCTTTGCTTTTTTTGCCTTTACCGCCCACGCCCAACTGACCTCCTGTGCGCAAACCCTGCGCCTGGCCCGGTCTACTTATGAGCAAGGCCGGTTGCACGAGATCCCCGAGTTGCTGACGCGATGCCTGGAGAATGGCTTTTCACAACAGGAAAAAGTAGAGGCCTACAAGCTGCTTTGTCTCGCCTACATTTACCTGGAGGAGCCCGCGAAGGCCGATGAAGCGATGCTGAACCTGCTGCGCACCGATCATTACTTCGAGATCAACCAGACGACCGATCCCGCCGAATTCATTGCCTTGTATCGCACCTTTCGCACGCATCCGATCTACCGTCTCGGTGTGAAGCTGGGCGCGAATGCGAGCCAGCCCAACGTGGTAAGCTATGTGCCCGCCAATGGAGGCACCAGCAAATATTCGGCCGGCATCTCCTTCCAGGGTGGTGTGGCCGTGGAAGTGCCGCTGAACAAGAAGCTGACGATCGATACAGAGTTGAATTTCGTATTGAAGACCTTCAAATATGAAAACAAAGTGACCTACGACGAGATCGCCACCGGCGACCCCCGGAATTTCACCATCACCGGCAAAGAAAATCAAACGTGGGTCACTCTCCCTGTGATCCTGCAGTATCGTTTTCTGGAAAGCAAATTCAACCCCTATGTGGGCATTGGCGCTTCGCTGGATTACCTGTTGAACGCCACCAATAAATTCTCGCGCACCAAGGAACAGGCCGCATCGCTGGATGAACAATCGCTGTCGCTGAACGACTACCGGAACCGGGTCAATGCCAGTGCCATACTGGCCCTGGGTGCGAAAATGAAAGTGACCGGTGGGTTCGCCTTTCTGGAAGTGCGGGGCTCCTATGGAGTCACCAAACTGAACGACGCGGCCGATATTTACGCCCTCTATGCAAAAACCCTCCCGACCGGCGGTTACGTGGACGGCATTTTCAAAATGAACACACTCAGCGTAACCTTGGGATACGTATACAACCGATTCAATCCTAAAAAACTGAACAAGTAAGTCCCTCCCCAATGAAGAAGCTCTCTTTTATTTCGCTTTCCCTGTTGCTATTGTCGGGCTGTAAGAACCTGGAGGACGCCAGTGTTAGTCAACGCAATACGTTCATGCATTTTTATGAAGGTGCCAACAGCTACGTAGCCACCACTGCCGAAATCACCGAGGATGGCTATGTGATTGCCGGCACCATCAACATACCCGGCGATCAGCCCACCTCCAAGATCATTGTGATCAAAACCGATGCCCTGGGCAAGCCCGAGTGGCAAAAGATCATCGACGGCGGGTCGGCCCGGGGAATTACCGTATCGGCTAGTGGTTACATCCTGGTGGGCGACAGTATTCAATTGAACCCAAATTCAGGCAGCATCCCAGACCTGGAAAACTACTGGTCACGCCTCATTCGTATGGATAACAGCGGATCTATCGTATCGGACGTATCCTATGCCAAGACCGTGAAAAATGGTCAGGGCGATGCGCATGTGGACTTTCATGCCGATGCCCTCACGCTGGACGATCAGGGGAACCTCGTGACCCTGGGCACCTATAAATATCCCGGTCTCAACGAATTCGCTTATATCGCCACGCTGAATCCCACGTCGTTGGATACGGTTTGGAAAAAGGAATACAACTACCTGGAGCGTGACTACATCAACACAAAATCGGTATTCTACAATAGCGGCCGCGTGATGTGGGGAGCTACCGTATCGGGTACGGCCAGCAACTTCACGACCTCGTATGTGGCCATGCCGGTGGTGGAGAACAATTCCGTGTTTGTGAATTGCGACTACTTCGGACAACTGACCGAGCAATCGCTGGTGATCAATGATCTCAAGGCTGCCCCCATCGGCTATGGTGCCGTCGGCACGTATGCCGGCACCGATGGCAACAAGGGAAATGTCTTTTTTGTCCGTACCGACAAGCTGGGCAATTTCCAAAAGGAATCGGTCCATTATTATGATGGTGCCTCCGAGAGCATTGCCGTATCGGATCCCACATCGTCGTCCAGCGAAGACACCGGCGAGTCGTTGACGTCGACGCGCGACGGCGGATATGTTTTGGCCGGCACATTAGAAACCACACCCACCCGCGGTAACGGTGGTACGGATATCTGGCTGATCAAGGTCGATGCTTATGGCGCACCGATCTGGGACAAGATCATTGGCGGGCCCACGAATGAAATTGTGTCGTCCATCCGCGAAGCGGCTGATGGCAGCCTCGTGATCTGCGGAACCATCCGCGACGCCTCGGAAGAAACGGGCGGTCTATCGTCGATCTTTTTGATCCGCACCGACAGCCAGGGAGAATTGAAGAATTAATTTTTAGCATACGAATTAACGATATCTGTCTATGGACTTTTCTTTACAACGGAGACGCCTGTTCACCTTTTTGCTGTTTTTCATGGCAACGGGGTCAGCATGGGCCAACAACACTGTAACGATCGAGCAGGACGGCGCACAAGTGGATCCCACCAACGCGTCGCCTATCCTCTTTGTGGTCACCTTCAATGAAGCCGTAACCGGCTTCACTTCCGCCGACGTGGACCTGAGCACGTCCACGGCAACGGGAACGCTGGCAGCCGCCGTAACAGAAATCGCCCCCAACAACGGTACCACCTACCGCGTGAGCGTGACCGGCATGACGGGCAACGGCAATGTCATTGCCCAGATCCCCGCCGCGGCCGCCAAGTTGGTTTCGGATGGAACAACAAATACGGCGGCTAGCACCAGCAGCGACAATTCCGTACGCTTCGACAACACACCGCCCACGGTAAACAATCTTACGCCCAACGACAATGCCACCGGCGTAGCGGTATCCACCAACCTCGTGATCCAGTTCAACGGCAGTTCCCTCGTCAAGGGCACGGGAACGATCGAACTGCGCAAAGACTCCGACGACTCCATGATCGAAAGCTTTGACGTGGCCACGTCATCCAACATTTCGATCAGTGGACAGACGGTCACCATCGACATCAGCAGCAACCTGGCGGTTAGCACCAAGTATTATGTGATCGTCCCCGCCGGCTCCTACACCGACGCTGCGACAAATCCTTTTGCCGGCCTCACGGCCAAAAACGATTGGAACTTCACCACCAACAATCCTGCGCCCTTCGGTTTGTCGACGGTCCCCGCCGACGATGCGACTGGCGTCTCCCTGAGTACGAGCAGTGTAAGCATTACCTTCTCGGAGCCTGTGGTGAATGTGGGTGACAACTCCAACACCAACAATAGGATCAGCATCAGGAACGTGACCGCCGGTAGTACGTTTGAAACCATTGACCCCACTGCCGCGGGAAAAGTAGTGATCGCCGGTTCGACGGTCACCATTAACTTTGTCGGAACGCTTTCTCCCGGCGTCACCTATGCGGTGAGGATCGGTAATTCGGTTTTTGAAGATGTGGATGGTGCGGGCTACAGCGGGATATCCAATGACACGGATTGGAATTTCACAACGATAGCGCTGCCGACGTTCACCTTTAAGTCACCGATAACCATACCCGCTTCTACAACCTCCGCCACGAACACCTGCGTTGGTGAAAAGGTATCGCTGGATGGTACCAACTTCGGTACGACACCCACGGTAACCATCGATGGCACCCCGGTTCCTATGGCCAACTATGTTACCCAGACCTCCACCAAAGTCGAGTTCATCGTGCCTTCGGTAACAGGTTCCTTCGATGTGGTATTGACGAACAACGACAACAGCTTGTCCAGCGCGCCAGCGACGATCAACTTCAAGCCGGCCATCCTGACCAACCTCAATGTGTTTGCCAGCCCGGCCAGCGCTGCCGTTGGCGGATCGTCTGCGATCAAAGTAGACAACTCCCAGTCGACTGTAACCTATCAAATGATCTTGAACCCGAGCACCAACATCGGCAATACGCAAGGTGGTAACGGTGCCCAGCTTTCGTTTGCTACCGATGCTACGCCCGGTGGTGCCGTCTACCCTACTCCTGGCCCGACGAGCTACACGTATAAATTTCAAGCTACCTCCAGCGGTTGTGCCACGAAAACACTCACCAATACCGCCACCGTCAATGTGTCGGCTGTAACCGCTTCTGCCGGTCCGGACAAGGACCTTTGTATCGGCGACGCCGTGACCATCGGCGGCAGCCCGACCGGTTCTGGCGGCACGGGTTATTTCAGCTTTTCATGGTCGAGCCCAGGCGGCTTTACCAGCACGGCAACCAACCCGAGCGTGACGGCACCCGGTACATATACCGTTACGGTGAAAGACAACACGGGCGCAACCGACACCGACGATGTGGTGGTCACCGGCCTTACAAAACCCACAATCGATTTTATGGTCGGAATTCGCACCCAGTTCAACTACGATGAAAGTGCCTACCTGCTTAGCGACAAAACTATCGTTATCCCCAACGATGGCACAGGTGTGTTCAGCGGACAGGGGGTGACTCTCAACTCCACCGACGGCAACTATTACTTCAACCCTCAGGCCTTTACTTCCCAGGCCGTGGGCGTACCGATTACCTACACGCACACCTCGGCCAATGGGTGTTCGAATTCCAACAGCTTTCCTGTGGATGTTAACGTTCCGGGGTCGGCTGTCACCAATTTTAAAACGAAATACTGTTACAACGACAATCCTACCACCGGGCTCGTTTTTAACCAGTCAGTATACACTATTCCCCCCGGAAAAGAGTTTAGCTCTTTGAAGGCGTATGGCTATAATGCGGCAACGGCCCTCTACGGGTTTTATGACCCGTTAGACCCCAACTACCCGCTTAGCAAAAGCGGCCCGACCTATACCTTCAACCCCGTAAAAGCCTATGCCCTTGCGGGGCAAACCTCATCGGTGTATGTCATGGTGTATCTCAGGAACTCTACTCCTGACAAAATTGAGGATCCTTTCTATTTTACCTATTCGGGCGCTATTATGTGGGGGCCCGGCGCCGTACCTGAAATACTTCCCATGAGGGAGGACGCGATTGTCTGCGAAAAAGATCCTTTGATCACGCTCTCCTCCACGCTGGATGCGCCCGGCTTTGGCTATACAACCTTAAATTATCAGGAAACCAGCTACAACTCTGTGTCGGGGTCGGGCACGGGACCTTACACGTTCAATCCCGACCTGGTGAACTTTGGTAGCTTCAATCAGAAGGCGGTTACCGTCAAGTTTAACTACAAGGACAACAACGGCTGCGTGGCCTCGACGCAGCGGTCGGTGACCGTCGTCAAGAAAGTAGGTGGTCCCATCTCCCTCGACCAACAATATTGCCAGTTCTTTGACGGCAAACGCGTGTTATCGGCCGAGTCGCAATACCCTAGCGAAAAAATTACCTTTGCCTGGTATACTTCCTCTTCGCTGTCGGATGTCACGCCCGGCACCGGATCAGTGTTCGATACCGACATCAACACGCAAAACCCTGTCACCAAAACCTATTATGTAACACAAAACTTCCGCAGCTGCGAAAGCGACTACACCGCGGTCAACATCGTGGTTGCCCCGGCGCCGGTGATCAACCTCAACTTCCCGTCGCCTTGCGAAAACCGCGCTACGACCTACGTGGGTCCCGTGCCGCCAGGTTCCAATCCCAGCTATAGCTGGAGTTTCTCAGGCGATTCGCAGAGCTACAACACCAAGGATGTCGTACACACCTTTGCCAACAACGGTCCGGCCAGTGTATCGCTGGTTGTAAAATCAACCAGCAACGGGCAGGAGTGCTCCTCATCCGCCACACAATCCCTTGTGGTGGGACAAAATCCGACGGCGGACGTCACCTTCAATCAATTGTGTGATGGCGACAACACCAACTTGCAAGCGTTGTCGGATCTTAACGCCGAAACCATTTACTGGGATTTTGGCGACGGCGATGTGTGGGCCAAGAGCCCGCAGGGCACGGTGATCAACGATCCCGCAGGTCGCACCACGGGTACTTATCTTGCGCCCCATCACAAATTCACCAATGGTGAAGGCGAGTATACCGTCGAATTGCGTGTATATACCAACCTGAATTGCAGCGACACGGTGAAAAAGACCTTGCGAATTCTCCCCTACCTCAAAAACTTCAACTCCCTCAATCCCTATCACATGGAAGCGCTCAACGGGGGCGACGGTTTCTGGGCAGTCGACAGCAGCAGCGTAAACTCCAGTTGGCAATTCACGGCGCCTAATGATACCGTGATCCACAACATCAACAAGGCGTGGGTAACCAATGGCGACAAGAATGTAAATTTCGGCGATTACAATTCCAACGAGCACTCGGCGGTGAACAGCCCCTGCTTCGACATCACTGGCTTTGAGCGCCCCGTCTTTGCAATGGATTTCATTGCGAATACGGGTTCTGATTCGGGTAAGGATGGAGCAGTATTGCAGGTGTCGACCGACGGCGGCTTGAGCTGGAAAGTGATCGGCGACAAGAACTCCGGTTTGAATTGGTACAATACTATCGGTGTATCGGGTAGCGCGCCCGGCGAGCAGAGCGTGGTGGCCTGGTCAGGCGACCTCTGGACCACCAATATCGACAAGACCGACTCGATCTGGCTGCAAGCCAAACACACCCTGAACCTCCCCGAAAATGTGTTGCCATCGGCCAAAAGGAACAAAGTGCGTTTTCGCGTTGCCTTCGCCAGCAACGGCGATACGGAGTTTGAAGGGGTTGCTTTCAACAATGTGCACATCGAGGACCGTAATCGCATCATGCTGGTAGAGAACTTCACCAACGTGACCGCTGCGGGCGCGGGTGTCAACAACACCCGTTTCAATACTCCCCAAGACGATGTGGTGAAGATCCAATACAACGTGAGCTTCCCCGGTGAAGATGAGATCAACCTGCAAAATCCCACGGACCCTGGTGCCCGCGGAGCTTTCTATGGCATTGCCAATACCGACCAGGTGGTGCCCCGTGTCTACGTTGATGGCACGAGCGGTGGTAAACTTACCGGTCCCACCGACTGGTTTGACCAGAGCAAATCCCTTCGCTCGCTGGTGACGTCGCCTTTGGACATCAGTATCTCCACGGTGCCGGCCAGTACCAGCCAGTTGTCGGTGGTGGCACAGATCACGCCGAATCAAACCCTTACGGAAGGCAAGCTGATAGCCCACGTCGTCATTGTCGAAAACCCCGTGGACGGCAACGAATTTGTTTTGCGTAAAATGTTACCCAATGCGTCGGGCACTGTGCTGGCCATGCCATTGACCACGGGGGTACCTGTCACTTTGCCGACATTGACCTGGCAAGTGGACAACACGCATGTGGACCCGGCCAACCTCTCGGTGGTGGTATTCGTGCAGAACGAAGACACGAAGGAAGTACTGCAGGCGGCCATGCTCGAACATCCGTCCAATCTGCCCACCGCGATCGTGACCGGCACAGAGCCTTCCTTCAGCCAACAGACGTCGCTCTATCCCAACCCAGCCGATCATCAACTCATCATCCACATGCCACAAGCCGCGCGGAAAGACATGCCGCTGTCGATCTTCGACACGTTTGGCCACGAAGTGTTACAACGCACGATCGTTACCGGCGAGCAGCAAGTGGTCGTGAATACAACATCTTTTGCGGCGGGCGTTTACCTGATCCAATTCGAGGCTTCTCCAGGGGTACAGGTACGCAAGAAAGTAGTGGTCACCCACCGCTAATCTCATACCCATTTTCTCCCTTTCGTCTTTATGGCCATTTCGTGGCCGTAAAGACGTTTTAAGGGTTTGAAAACGGACTTTTTATAATTTATAACCCCTTTGGAGGAGATGGTTAGTTGTCCTATTTTTAACGCGTAAACTTCATAACCCCCGTACATGGAAATTTTCCTGAAAGCGGAGACCTGGCTCGCTTTATTAACGCTTACATTTTTTGAGGTCGTGCTGGGCATTGATAACATCATTTTCATTTCCATTGTCTCCAACCGTCTTCCTGTAGAGATCCGCGCCAAGACCCGTAACCTGGGGTTGGTGCTGGCCATGTTTGTGCGCATCCTGCTCCTGCTCACCATCACCTGGGTGATGCGCTTCAAAGAACCCCTGTTCTCCATACCCGGCAACTTCATCTTTCAAGACACCGACCTCGCCATCAGTGGCCGCGACCTCATCCTCATCCTGGGCGGGTTGTTCCTGATCGCGAAAAGTACGCGCGAGATCAACCACGAGATGGAAGGTGAAGAGGAAACCCTGGAAGCGGGCGGCGGCAAAGTCAACGTGGTGGGCATCATTGTGCAGATCATCTTGCTGGATATTATTTTTTCGTTCGACTCCATCCTCACGGCCGTGGGGCTCACCAACCATGTGATCATCATGATCATCGCCGTGGTCCTTTCCATCGGCATCATGATCATCTTCTCGGGAGCGATCAGCGATTTCATTCACCGGCATCCCTCCATGGAAGTGCTGGCCCTGGGCTTTTTGATCCTTATCGGTTTCATGTTGTTCCTCGAAGGACTGCACAAGGAAGTGCCGAAAGGATACATCTATTTCGCCATTGTCTTTTCCATGATCATCGAAATGGTGAACATCCGCGTGCGAAACCGACGAAAGAAAGCCAAAGAAGAATTCCATGACGAATAACGACGACCACCTCCGTTACCCCATCGGCAAATTCACGCCGCAAGAATCCTACACCACGCAGGACATGCTGGCCAACCTGGCACAGATCGAAAAGCTTCCCGTAGAAGTGGAGAAGATCGTGAACAGCCTCACCGCCGAGCAACTGGACATGCCTTACCGCGAAGGCGGATGGACCGCCCGCCAAGTGGTGCACCACATCGCCGACAGCCACATGAACGCCTACATCCGCTTCAAGTGGACGCTGACCGAAGAAACACCGCTGATCAAAGCGTATGAGGAAAAGCTATGGGCTTTAACTCCCGAGACAACCCTGGATCCAGTCATTTCCGTTAGTCTGTTAAAAGCGCTGCACACAAAATGGACAGCGTTGATCAGACTCATCCCGGTGACGGACCTGAAGCGATCGTTCATTCACCCGGATACGAAAAAGCACGTGCCGCTGGACCGGCTCACCGCCACCTATGCCTGGCACGGAAACCACCACCTGGGGCACCTGAAGATTGTGGCCGCCCTCCGGCCCTGAACATCGAAAAAGAATTTTGCGGGCTGTGGACTATCAACGACCATTCTTTCTTTTTACCCCGCACCTGGAAACCATCTACCCGGCTACCCTCCGCCAAGTGCACGGAGTGGCCTATACGCGCGAACGGATCCCTACACCCGATCAAGATTTCCTGGACCTGGACTGGCTCCAACGCGGCAGCAACAACCTGGTGATCATTTCGCATGGCTTGGAAGGGAATTCCAGCCGCGCCTATGTGAAGGGCATGGCACGGGCCGCCTATGGGCAGGGCGTTGATGTGCTGGCCTGGAATTTTCGCGGCTGCAGCGAAGAGATGAACCGCCAACTGCGCTTCTATCACAGCGGTGCTTCCGACGACCTGGAGACGGTGGTTGAGCATGCGCTTGCCAAAGGGTACAAGCAACTCTACCTGGTGGGCTTTAGCCTGGGTGGCAATCTGACGTTGAAATATTTGGGCGAACGTCCTTCGTATCCCGAGATCAAACGCGCCGTGGTGTTCTCGGTGCCGCTGCACTTGCACAGCAGTTGCCTGAAGATCTCGGAGCCCTCCAACTGGATCTACAACCAACGCTTTCTGAACAACCTGAAAGAAAAGGTGATCCGCAAGGCAGCGCAAATGCCCGGGTTGGATGTGACCGGCATCGGAAGCATTAAAACACTGATGGCGTTCGACGACCGATACACGGCGCCCCTACACGGATTCGAGAGCGCCCTGGACTATTACACGCGTTGCAGTGCGTTGAATTTCCTGCATGCTATACAGGTCTCCACGCTCATCGTGAACGCGCAGAACGATCCTTTCTTAAGCGCAGCGTGTTATCCGACGGCCGCGTTGAAAGATCACCCGGTGGTGAAATTTGAAAGCCCCCTGTTCGGCGGGCATGTGGGCTTCGCGCAATTCCGTAAAAATGGATTATATTGGTCTGAAGAGCGTGCGTTATCTTTTTTGTTTCCGGAATAAATCACTGTACTTCGCACCAAAACCAACCCCAACCCTCTCCATGATCGAACGCTACAGCCTTACCGCATCTGCCGACCAGATCAAAGAACGCTTTCTGGCAGAAGCACTGGGTGCGATCGATCCGCGCTACAACGCCGCCCCGACGCAACTGTTGCCCGTCATCACCCACACGGCGCCCCAAGGCATTTCCACATTCTACTGGGGAACGTCGCCCGAGTGGGCCAAGAACAAAACACCCGGTGAGAAGATCATCAACCTGCGCGCCGAAACCATCACCGAAAAACCCTCGCAAAAAAAGGCGATCATGAAGACCCGTTGCCTCATCCCGGCCGACAGCTTTTACGCCTGGAAAAAAGTGGGCAAGAAAACTGCCATCCCCTATCGCTTCACCACGCTCGACCAGGAATTGTTCGCCTTTGCCGGCGTCTGGGAAGAATTTGAAGACACCGACGGCCACGAGTTCCACACCTTTTCGATGATCACCACCACGGCCAACGAAATGGTGGCCACCGTGCAAGATCGCATGCCCGCCATCCTCACCGTGGCCGCAGAGAAAACATGGCTGAACCCCGAAAGCACCGAAGAAGAACTGCTCGCGGTGCTGGTACCCTACCCGGCGGATAAAACAAATTATTATCCTGTGTCACCCCGCATTAATGACATCAACACCAACGTGCCTTCCCTGATATTACCGACGCCGCCGTCGGATCAGTTTGGAAATTTGACTTTGTTTGATTGACGTGTAGATGTACTGAATGAATGCACGACGATGCTGAATGATGTTGTTGGCGGAATTCCAACAACGGCGGTGATGAATCTAATGAAACAGCTGGACGAAGCACAGCCAACTAAGAAATACTGACTACTGACTACTGGCTACTGATTACTAGCTCCTGAATATTGCTCCCTCAGAATCCATCATCCTTATCCTCTTCCTCTTCGCCGTCCTTATCCGCTTGAAGCTTGCCCTCATCTTGCTTCTTTGCCTTTTTCTCTTTCTTTTTCTTCTTAGGCTTTTCTTCGGCCGGTTGGCTTTCGGTTTTGTCTTTTTTCCTGAAGAGTCCTTTCTTCTTTTTGGGCGCTTCAGAAGGTTGTGCCTGTCCTTGGGCTTGAGCGGCTTGTGCCTGTTGTTCGTCTTCGTCTACATAGTCGAAGTCGTCATCCGATTTTTTGGGCGGCGTGGTGATGGCCGTGGAGTCGACGGCGTCTTTGTTCTTTTTCTTGAAGAGGTTTTTAAAGAAGCCTCCTTTTTTCTTTTCCTTTTTGCCACCGCCTTTGGCTTCTGCCTTGGACTCCTGTTGTGTTTGCTGGGCCAGGCGTACGTCGGGGAGAATGAGGTTGTGGCGCAGGTACCACATGTAGTTGTCTTGCTCCACGTTATAGCGAACTTCGGTGATATAGTATTTAGGCACCTTGGCTACGTATTTGCCAGAGGCCTCGTCGTAGATGAGGCTGTCTTGCGTGCTGAAGCGCAGCATGCGCACTTCCTTGTCTTTGGTGATCACATAGACGCTGTCGGTTGGTGCCTCGGTCGTGTCTTTCGGGATGTCGACGATGTAGGTGCTGTCGATCACGGAGCGGGCGGCGGCGTCAAGCTCAGCGCCCGGCACAATGCCGGTTTCGCCCAGCACGCCCTCTTCGTCGGAGATGGTGAGCGAGTCGGGGACGTACACTTTCACGGGCTTCATGGCCACGGTTTGCAGGCTGCGCACTTTTTTGCGATAGGAAACCGGCTCGGCCACTAAATAGCGGTTCTTACTGGCCGTAAAGACCTTTGGAGTGGAGTCTTCCTGGAAATAGCTAAATTTTTTGCGCAGCTCATTTTTGTCATAAATGAACGCGCTTTGGTAGGCAGGGCATATCAGTCGTTGCGTGCAGGCGCCCAGAACCAGGCTAAGACTTAATAAAACGAAAAAATGCCTCGCCATGAAATAGGTAAATCAAACAAAAATAGGGATTTTAGACACAACTCTGTTTAAAATCGGCGGATTTGTAACCGCTTGATCCTCAAAATCTACTCGTTTAAACGCTCAATTCCGGCTTTTCGTGAGCCACGGCCGAAATTTAATTCAACCGGCATCCGCACCGGATAGGCTTGCAGGACCCTTCCTCCGTTTGTTCGTTTGCGAATCCGCCTTGTGTTCTTTCATCAAAATCGAAGAAGACCCATTTTCAAAATTTAGACTCATCTAAGTTTTTAGTAATTCTTGTTAGTGAAGAACACCAACAAGCGCGGGGTCCAAAACAAGTAAGGCCGCCCTTTGAAGGCGGCCTTACGCTAAACCATTAAAACCAAATTTAACCTTACGCTCCCTGCTAGGGTTGCAGTCATACTTACGAAGCGGACGGAGGACCCGGATCTCAGGTTTTAAAATATTTATTTGCTTACCAGCACCGCCTGGTCGAGGATGAAATTGACGTGATCCATGTTGTCGGTATTCAGCCGCAGTTTTCCTTTGATGGTGATGAGATCGTCGACCTGGAATTTTGACGGTGACTTTGCAAAATTCACTTCCGCGATAGACTCGGGACCCGCGCCGCCACAGAAAAAGCATTGGCTCATGGGATATTTCGAGATGATGATGTAGGTCTCTCCTTCGGGGCTGAAAGGCACGTAAAATCCTTCCATCGTGATCTCTTTGCCCTCCAATGCTTTCAGCTCGGCGGGAAAGGTGGGATAGAAGAGGTATTCTCCCAACTTCTCATAGTACTTCGGTTCAAACTTGGTTTTGGCAAACTCTGTCCAGAAATCCTTTTTTGTCTGCGCAAACGAAACGCTGCAGGTGGCCACGCAGGCCCATACGATCATCCACTTTTTCATCCGCTGTGTCATTTATGCTGTTGACTCATGTATTCTTATTCCAATGATTCCCTTTTCTTATCCTCCGGTATGCCGTTTCTAAGTTTAGTTAGACGCCAGCACCTTCGAGATGTCGGTGCGGTAGGCCTGTATGGCCGGGATCAGGGCACACACTAAACCCAGCAACAAACTTCCGCCCAAAATTATCCATTCTTGCGAATAGAACACCATGCCTCCGATGCCCGCCTTTTGGGTTTCTTCCACCAGGGTGTTCAAAAGCATTAAGACGCCGTGTCCCATCAGCAACCCAATGGCACTGCCCAGAAACGTGAGCAGCCCGCCCTCCAACAGCACCGACACGAACAACTTGGTGCGCGTGGCGCCCATGGAGCGCATGATGGCCATGTCGTAACGTCTTTCTTTCAGGGAATTGTAGAGGGCGATAAAAATGCTCAGGCCCGAGATCACGATGAGCACGTAGGCAAACGCCATGATAATGTCGGCGCCCACGCCCAGGATCGAAAACAGGCGGGCGGTTTCAAATGCGGGCGATGCAGCTTGCAAACTGCTTTGTGCATTGACCATTCGCGGCAACTGGATGGCCCCCATCGGCGAGCGGTATTGCAAGAGCAGCGACGTCACTTCCTTCACCGAGTCATTGGCCGCCACCGAAGGCACGAGGCGCGAGGGCATCGCCGGGGAGTTTGATGTTTCGTGCGCATGGCTGGTGGTGTCGGCATGTTCGTGCACTTCCCAGATGCTCTCCACGGCGGTGAGGATGATGTTGTCGAGCACGGTGTTATTTTTTTTGAGCACCCCCTTCACTTTATAGAGGTGGTCCTTGTGATCGTCGCCAGTGGTAGTAAGGCCGTGGCTGCTGGCGAAGGTGTCGCCGATCTTGAGTTGGGTGAGGCTTTGCACGTTGGCGCCGATGGTCACGTCCAGGGGATGCTCCCACCAATCGCCTTGCGCGAGTTCGCCTTTGTAGAGATCGGCATAGTCGCGGGTGGTACCCACGATGCGATAGGTTTGGTAGCTGTCGCCGAGCGCCAGTGGGATGGCGCGTTTTACCAGGCGGTTACGGGCAATTTTCTCGGCTTCTTTTAGTTTGATGTTGCCGGTGGGAAAATCGACGTGAAAGATGTTGCAAAGAATGAGTTGCAGCGGACTGCCTTTGGCTCCCACCACGAGGTCGATGCCGCGGGCATTGTCGGTGATCTTTTGTTCCAGTTGCGTATTGAAGAGCAGCAATATGGTGACGACGGCGATGCCGAGCGAGAGCAGGATGATGTTGATGGCCGTGTTGAGCGGACGCGCTTTGAGATAATTCCAGACGAGCGTGAAGAGTGTCATGCGGCGCAGGGTGTAAGGTCCGGCCGCTGTGACGCTGGGGCACAAGGTTGGCGTAGCGTTCTCATGAGGCGGTGAGTTGGATTTGGTGGGTGAGGTGTGACTTCAGGCGTTGGTCGTGCGTGGCGATGATGAGCGTGGACTCATGTTGACTGGCGGCTTCCAGCAAC
The DNA here is from genome assembly GCF_003589925.1 of Chryseolinea soli. Lineage (NCBI taxonomy): Bacteria > Pseudomonadati > Bacteroidota > Cytophagia > Cytophagales > Fulvivirgaceae > Chryseolinea > Chryseolinea soli. The sequence continues at coordinate 7,232,936 of NZ_CP032382.1, forward strand.
AGGGAGATCACCCGGTCACAGTTCTTGTCGTCCAGGGCCGACGTGGGTTCGTCTGCGAAGATGATGGCGGGTTTGTTGAGCACGGCACGGGCGATGGCCACGCGCTGGGCCTGGCCCTGGCTCAGGGTGGTGACCCGGCTGTTGCGTTTGTCGGCCAGCCCCAGCGTGGCCAGCACGTCGGTGATGCGCCCAGAGTCGATCGGGAGGTCGGCAAGGTAGGGCGACATCATCAGGTTTTGTTCTACGGACAGGGCCGAAAGCAAGTGGTTGCGTTGAAAGACAAACCCGATCTTCCGCCCGCGGAAGGCGTCAAGCGCCGTTTCCGAAAGCGTGGCCAGTTCGGTGTTATCTACCGAAACCGACCCTTCATAATGCCGGAGCAGACCCCCCACCAGGTGCAGCAGTGTTGTTTTGCCGCTGCCGGAATTGCCCAGCAACAAAAAATGCTGGCCCCGCGCCACCGAAAAATCCGGGAACCGGAGGGCGACCGAGGGCGAATAGCGGAACGCAAGGTTGGAAACCTGTATCATAGATCAATTATCACCTTCCGGGTGGAATTAAATCGAAAAATAAAAAACCCCGCTCACAAACCATCAACAATTTCAACCAACGGGCGCTTTCTGCTTTATGCTAACGTTACTTTTCATCGCCTTTGCCTGTTAAAAACTTCACATTGCTAAATTACCCCCCACCCTATATCTTGTCGGTTCACAATTTTCATAACCCATGTATACCCAACAACGCATCAGTTCCGAGGAAGCCCTGAAAATGATCCAGCACGTCATTCACGAGGCGCATCAACTAAAGAAAGAGATCGCCGTGGCCGTGAGTGGCCCGGAGGGTGAACCGCTGGCTTTTCTGCGCATGGATGGCGCCAGTCCCGCGGCGTCGCGCATTGCCCGGAATAAAGCCTATACGGCGGCAATCGATCGCAAAGACACCAAGCTCATGGGCGAGTTCATGAACGACAACGACCGTCCTCCGGCGTTCTGGGGAGACGATGGTGTTACGGGGTTTGGTGGTGGTGTGACGGTCCGCAGCAAAGGTGTGGTCGTAGGTGGCATTGGTGTGAGCGGATTATCAGAGGCGGAAGATGAGCGGATTGCGTATGCGGCGATTGCCGCAGTGTATGGTAAGGATCATAAGAATGATTGATGTCACCAAGATCAACATCCTCATGAACGGATAGGGCTACAAGACCACGGAAACCATTTTACTCAACACGGTTTCCGCGATGGTGGACAATTTGCCTTATGTATCCATGCAAGCATCGTTGGCGAGCCAATACTACTCGTGACTATTTAGCGTAGCGCTTGATACACTCCAATTCTGAATTTGTGTGTAAAATCGTCTGAATGCGCATAGGGCTCCACGTTGGTGAATACGAGGAGGATCAGGTTTTCTTTTGGGTCGATCATGTATTCGGAACAGTACATGCCGCCCCACGTGAGGGACCCGACGCTGGCGTTGTCGCCATAGTGTGTGTTCTCGGTGACGACCTGGAGGCCGAGGCCGAATTTGTCTCTGCGTTCCCAAACTTCGAGGGCACCGATCTGGTTTCGGAACATCAGCTCAACGGTTTTGCGGCCGAGGATCTGGTGGTTGTTGAAACGGCCGTAGTTGAGCAGCATCTGGCAGAAGCGGGCATAGTCTTCCGTGGAACTGATGAGGCCCGCGCCGGCGGAGAAATAGGTCTTCGCACCGGTGGTGGCGAAAGAACGATAGTCCTGGTTGGAATTTAATTGCAGGGGTTTGTCGACGGAAGGTTTGGAATACAATTCCACCAAACGCGACGCCTTCTCGGCCGGCAGATAGAAATACGTGTCGTTCATGCCGAGCGGATCGGTGACGGCCTCTTTCAAGTACACATCCAGTTTTTTGCCGCTCAGCAGTTCAATCAGATAACCTAGCACGTCGGTGTTGAGGCCATAGACAAATTTCTCGCCGGGGTCGGCGGTCAATGGACGGGCGGCGATCTTCTTCACCACGGCGGCCAGCACGTCGGGTTGGGTAGAGTTGAAGTAGGGTACCTGGAATTCGGGCAACTTTTCAAGGGGATGTTGATAAGGAATGCCAGCCGTGTGGGTCAGCAGGTGCCGGATGGTGATCTCGCTTTTGGCGGGGCGTGTTTCGTATTTCAAGGTGGCCGCGTCGAAGCTTTCCAGGACGCGGGGTGATTTAAACTCGGGGATGTATTTGCTGATGGGATCGTCCAGCAGAAACTTGCCCTGCTCAAAGAGGGTCATCAGCGCTACCGTGGCGATGGCTTTGGATTGGGATGCAATGCGGAAGAGGTCGTCCTTTTTCAAAGGGGTCTTTGTTTCCAGGTTGCTGTAGCCATAGGCCTTGTAGGAAACCACCTTGCCGTTGCGGGCCACAAACACAGTAGCGTTGGGTGCCAGGCCGTCGGTGATGAAGCTTTGCATGACGGCATCGAGGCGTCTCAAGCGGTCGGTTGAAAAGCCGGCATCTTCAGCGGTTTTTGCAGGGGTGAAGGTTTGTGGGGTTTGCTGAGCCCGTGCGGTGGTGATGGCGAACAGCAAGAGAACGAGTCCGATTCTTATTTTCATGAAGATGAGGTTTGCGGTGACGGTCAAAGATAAAAGAAATGGGAAAGGGTGAATAATGTATTCTTTCCTATGGAGTCACCACCCTCAAAAACCTCATCGACCTCCCTCGTTCCTTCCTATTCTTTTGACTTGGCACCCGGGCCAAACAAACCACCGAATTTGGAAAGTAATGCCAGCGCACCACTCAGCGCCAAGAGGAAGGTGTTCAGGTTGTCGAACAGTTCTTTTTGGGCCAGGGCCACAAACACCACGATGCCCAGCAGCACCATGACCAGCACCAGGCGGATGCTGTGCCAGGTGCCGTTTCGCGAAACTTCTTTTTCCATATCGAGCTCTTCGTCCTCCTTGAACACGTTGAGGATAAAATTATTGAAGCTTTGGTTCATGAGCCGCAGGGAGTCTTTCATTTCGATCACTCCTTTTTGCATCAGGCCCCGGATCAACTTCTGATTTTTCAGGTTTACAAAACCGTCTTTGGCCAGGTCGAAAAGAAAATATTTTTCGATTTTGGACAGCGAGTTCCACACGGCGTGATAATAGGGTTCTGCCGTTTCTTCCACCCGCAAAATAAAATCCTCTTCGTCGTGACCGCCGTGGGTGATGTATTTTCGTTTTTCCAGTGTGCGCAGGTAGTAGCAGGCTTTCAATTCCCGATCGACCAGGCTTGGGGTGGGCGATAGTTTTTGTGACGGGCGGATGGATTTGTAGCACACCTCAAATTCGCTCAGCATATTTTTCCAATTCCGGAGGGCTGCTTTGTATTCCGATCGCTTATCGTCTTCCGATTTGTCGGCGGGGACTTTTTGAAGGTCCTTGATCTTATGACGGTACACTTCCAGGATCACCGTGGGCTGGATGGTGGAGGTGATGATGATCTGGTTTGATTTCCCGGCCAAAAGCTTCTGCAACAGGTCCAGCTTTTTCTGATTGAACGCATGGTCGTTGACGGCAAATTCAAAATGGCGTATCACCTTCACGGGCTTGCCCTCGGAAGGCACCCAGGCATCGGGACCTTGTTGACAATCGAAGACGTCGGCATTGGCGATGACGCGGCTGATGAATTCGTGCTTGGACGATTGCGGCAGTCCCACCACAAACAAGCGGGGCACGTTGCGGATCTTGAAGGGCAACCCGCCCAACCGTTGCTTGCCAGGGATCCATCCTAATCCAAAAATATATTTTACAGAAAAACTAATGATCCTTCCCACCAGGAAAAACGACAGCACGACCAACAAGAAAATAAAAAGTCCGTACTCGCCACACACGGGATTGAAATCTTTAATCGTTGTCGAAAGATATTGCTCTTCATACCGGCCTTTGCGCGGATCGTTCCGGAATTCGATGCCCACTTCTTTTTTGTCGGACATGCTCCACTCCCACTTTTCGTCGTTGGCCTGTTTGAATGCGCCGGTACTCGACATGCCCAGGGCGCTCGTGAGCCGTGGCCAATATTGAAACAGCAATTTCTGAAAAGCCGAATTCGAGTCGTGTTCGTCGTTCACCGGCGTGGACGAATAGGGCAAGTAATTGCCCAACGAGTCGATCTTCGCGCGCACTTCGGGATCACCAAAAGGGGCTAATGTGACGTCGAAGGCTTTTGTTCGTTTGAAGTTCGCTTCAGCGGCCGTCAGTTGCTGATAGCGCGTCCAGATCACCGCTTCCTCGAAGTGTGCCGTCCGGTAGAAGTAGGTCACGGGAATGATGCTGACCAACACCACCCACATCATCAGCTGGGTGCTGTAGTTGCCGGGGTAGGTCAGCATGTCGCGCATAAAATGAGGCGATGGCCCGGCCCCGTAGGGCTCGCGCACGTCGGCATAGAACCACCGTTGCACGATGAACTCCGACGCAAAATAAGAACCGGTCAACACCAAGGCAAAGACCACTTGCAACAGGAACGTTTCCCAGGAATTGTCCCAATACGAAAACGAGCTCCAGTCCAACAGCAGGATGAGGATGACGCTACACGCTGGGAAGACATAGCGTTTCCAGCCGTCTCGTTCGTGAAACACAACCCAATAGAACACGAGCAGCATCATGGGCAGCGAGACAAAAGTGACCCCCACCGCAAGATCGCCCGCCCACCAGAGCAAGACCAGCGAGAAAAGCATGACCGCACCCTGCACGACGATGACGCGCTTGTATTTTTCAGACCGTTCGCGCAACGGCAGCAGCCAACGCAAAAAGAAACGTCGCTTGTTCAATCGCGACGTTTTATAGTCGCAAAGGAACAACACCAGCAATTGCAAGCCCAGCGAAAAGAAGAGCACGCACAAAAATGAGAACGCAAAAAAGATCGTGAGCACCACCGGCGAACGCTGGTCGTCTTTGTTGTGAAACACGACCAGGTGCAACGGAACGTCGTCGATGGGTTGGGTGTACATGCGTTGTTGATTGCCTTCGTAGTCGGTTGAGAAGTGTATCGTGGTCCGGCCTTGGATGGCGGCGGCCAGCTTCTCGCGGTGGTCTACTTCCAGCAAGAGATTTTCCTGGTGGTTCTTTAGGGTGTTGGCATGGAACCATACTTCGCCGGTCTCGTCGATGATGCAGAAACCATAGCCTGGGGGAAGTATGGGGTCCATCACGGAATGAAGACGCGTGGACATGGCCAGCACGCTGGTCGATGCCATGGTGCTGTGGGCAATGCCGATGCCGGCCTCGGGTGAGTGGTCGGTCCAGGATTGGATCGATTGCAGCGTGAATAATTTCGGCTCCACTCCTTTTTTGATTTTCCCGGTGCCAGGCAAATACCACAGGCTGTCCTCCAGCACGCGGCTGAAATATTTGCGCGAGCGCAAGTTCGGCATGGGATAGTTGCTTTCCTGGTCTTGGGTGGTCAGTGTAATGATGGGTTGGCCGTGGTCGTTGATGTAGAGGATGTAGTTGAAATAAGGATATTTCCTCACCGTCTTTTTCAGGAACGCCTGCCCCACCCCGAGGTCACGGACCCCTCTCCGTTTCTGTTCGTGGAGTACATCGCCAAACACAAACCGCTTCTTTTCGGTGGAATCGGCCTCCATGTAGTCTTGCGTGAGCTTGCCCGTCAGGTTGTCTTTCACGGAATTGAGCACGCCGTAGATCGAATCCAACTCGTTCTGAAAACGTTGCTTGATGGTATTCGAAAGGCCCGTCAGGTCGCGGTCTACCGCCTCGTTGGATTGCAGGTTGTCGCTTCCCGTCCAGATCATCAGGAAGAGCACGGCGCTGCCGAACACGATGCTGAACCCGGCAAACCACACGTTCAATATGTTGAGGCGCTCGATGGCGTTCATGACCAGCAATTTCAAAATGGGCATGGCCATGAGCAGGAACAGCATGATCAGAATGGCACTGGTGATGATGAGCGGGTCCACTTCACGGGTTTGCTCGTTGAACGTGTCGGCTTTGATCAGGCCGCACAACATCCAGTTTTCTCCCTCCTGGAATTCGATGGTATGTACAAACAGCTTATACTTGGTGTCGGCCAGTTCGATGTCGCCAAACCGGCTGGTGAAGATTCCTTTGCGCGTCACCATGAGCGAATCCACATTCCGGAGATCGATGCGGTTCTCCAGCGTTTGATAGGCTTCGTTCGCCGACTGGGGAGCGGTCTTTTCATCCTGGTGCAACGCATGATCGTATCGCTTGATGATAAAGAACTCATCGAACTGATCGGGGCGATAAGCAAAATGATCCATCGGGAGACTGAAGACGCCATGCCGGTCGGGATGGGCGTTGGGGTAGATGAAGTAGATCCGTTCAAAATGATTGTGCATGCGAACATCGATGTCGGCATCTTTCAGGTATCCCTCGTAGGTGACCTTGTCGAGGTCTCGCTGGACGATCTTGGTGACGCTGTCGTTGGGGATGTTTTTCTTTCCTTCCAGGTATTCTTTTGCACGCGACCACGACCGCACGATGGTCTTCGCATAGTCTGACCGCATGGCCACCATGTTCTCGCCATACCGCGCCAGGGCCCGGTATTTTTCTTCGCGCAATTTTTCTTCGCGACCGTGAACGTATACCATCAGGTAGTAGGCAAAGAGTCCACCGATAACCAGGAGTGTGGTGATGGCTACCCAGAATTTTCTTGAGAGGCTAGGGAATTTCATGGTACACAAAAATTAATCGACAAAGGCCTTCCGGTATTTTTATTGATGACGATAACCGGATCCGGTAACCCACGGACACTTACCTGAATTCCGGTAACGCCTCTTTATTTTTTGTACGACTTGTCTTGTCAGCTAACGCGATCCAAAAGCAAAGCCCACCGCCGTGCTTTCATGCTGCAACGCTGGGATGGGCTCTTGGTCTAAGTTAGGGATTTTAGCGCGACTTCAAACTATGGCGGCAGACCCTCAAGACACAAAAGGGATCAGGCCCCGGGGTATTTTCCTGTCCCTGCTTTCCGTTTTTGCCGTATCTTTTTATCTTGAGACCTTCAACCCGAATCCTGTCCGCCTATGAAACGGTCCGTCATTTTCCCGCGCCGTCTCGCTCCCTTGAACCTCACCCTAAACTACATCTATTGATATGAAATGTATCCGCCTGATCATGCCTGTGCTGGGATTGCTCCTCTTTTTCAGCGCCTGTAAACCCAAAAAAGAAACGGCCGCCGGCCCCTCGCCTGACTCCACGTTCGCCAAGGTTGCCGACGAGTTCCTGGAAGGTTACTTCACTTTCCGCCCCGGCGTGGCCACTTATCTGGGCCTGCATCAATACGACCGGGCCAAAAGAGACTATAGCAAAGCCGGTCTCGCAGCCGAGCTCGACCGCCTGAAAGCCTTCGAACAGAAACTGGCCCCGCTGGGCGACTCCCTGAGCCCCAAGGCACGTTTCGATCACAAACTGTTGTTGGCGGGCATCCACCAGGAGATCTTTGCCATGGAAGACCTGGCCATCTATACGAAAAATCCCATGACCTATGCAGGCTCCATCAGCCTCAACATCTTTGTACAGCGCGACTTCGCCCCGCTGAAGGAACGGGTGAAATCCATTATTGCCATCGAAGACCAAACCCCGGCCATCTTCGCCGCAGCCCGTGAAAACCTGGCCGACTCGCTGGCCAAGCCCTACGTGGAAACCGCCATCCTCATTGCCCGCGGCGGCGCCGACTTTCTCGAGAAGGAATTGGTTGAGGCTTTATCGCAGGGTGTGGACGACTCATTGAAAACGGCGTTCACAGCATCCAACAAAAAAGCCATCGCCGAACTCCGCGGGTTTGCCACCTGGCTGGAAAAAGAAAAGCTTTCCAAGGTGCATAACCACTATGCCATTGGCAAAGCAAACTACAAGAAGATGCTGCTCTACAACGAAATGCTCGACGTGAACCCGGAGGACATCCTCACCCAGGGCCTGGCCGAGTTGAAAAAAGAACAGGAGCTCTTTGCCCAGGTGGCCAAGGTGATCAACCCCAACAAAAAGGCCATCGACGTATTTGAAGACCTCAAGAAAGATCATCCCACCGCCGACAACCTCATTCCCGACGCCAAGAAAAATCTCGAAACGATTCGCCAATTCCTCATCGATAAAAAGATCATCACCGTGCCTTCGGAAGTACGCGTTGAAGTAAAAGAAACACCACAGTTTGCGCGCTCCACCAGCACGGCCTCCATGGATACGCCCGGACCTTTTGAAAAAGCCACACAAGCCTTTTACTATATCACACCTACCGAGAAAAACTGGTCGGCCAAACAAAAAGAAGAGTGGCTTTCCCAATTCAGCTACTACGTCACCGACATTATTTCGGTGCACGAAGCATACCCGGGCCACTATGTGCAATTCCTCCACCTGAACGCCTCGCCCATCTCGAAGATCCAAAAAACATTTGGCAGCTATGCGTTTGTTGAAGGCTGGGCACACTACACCGAAAAGATGATGATCGAAGAAGGCTTTGGCGCCAAGGATCCTGTCACGCAAGCCAAGTATCACCTGGCACAGCTGGACGAATCGCTGTTGCGTCTCTGTCGCTTGTGTGTGTCTATCAAAACCCACACCGAAGGCATGACCCTGGCCGATGCCACCAAGTTTATCGAAGACAACGCTTACTACGCATACAAGCCGGCTTACCAGGAAGCGTTGCGCGGCACGTTCGATCCGGGCTACTTGTCGTATACCCTGGGCAAGCTGCAGATCCTCAAGTTACGCGAGGAATATAAAGCGCAAGAGGGCGCCAGCTTTTCGCTGCAAAAATTCCACGACCAATTGCTGGACAATGGCATGCCGCCCATCACATTATTGCGCGAGGTGCTCTTGAAAAATCCTCCTGCGGGAGCGTCGTTCTGATTTGTAAATCTCTTCCCTCGAAAAGGTTTATGGCCACGGTCGTAAACCCTTTTTTATTTCATCAAAATGCATTGTGCCGGCGCGTTCCAACTTTATCGGTACACGGGGTGTCAAAGTATCAAAGCCTGATTCAATGGCCCGGACGCCTATGAAAAAATTGATCTTCTTCTCCCTGATGGTCCTGGTTGCATCGGCATGCCATCACGACTGTGTCGAACCCGATCCGGGGCCGCGGGTATGTGGTGTAGCCAATCCCGCCGAAAACCTGCCTTGGCTGAAAACCATCATCGATGACTTTAAAAAAGACACGACCACTCTGGCATCGCTCCATTATGTACAGCAATCGACGTATCACGGCAACACCGTTTTTATCATAGGCACGTGCATTCCCTGGTGTGAATTGAGCTGCTTTAGCATCATGGACTGTGAGGGAAAGGATCTTGGCTTTCCCCTCGGACTTGATCTTGACGGCCCGGCCACGGTGATCTGGAAAGCTGAAAATTCTTCATGCACCTTCGGGTCATAATAAAAAGTGCAAAGCGACCCAACCCTTTTCTGCCACCCTGTGTCTATACGTGAAATAGAAACACCCCATGAAAGCCACCCTGTTGTCCCTATTACTTCTCGCGATCGCCGTTGCCTGCCACCGCGACAAAAATGAACTCGATCCCCTGGTTTGCGGCGTTGCGAATCCCACCGAGAACCTACCCTGGTTGAAGGCCGTTATTGACGAGTACAAAAAGGATCAGGACGGATTGATGAAATACAAATACGTTCTGCAGTCGACCTACAAGGGCAGCACCGTGTTTGTTTTTGGGAACTGCTGCCCCTTCTGTCTTTCGATGATCCTGGTGAGGGATTGCGAGGGCAATCGAATCGAGGTGAAGGCAGGTGAAGGGGAGCCTACCACCGTGATCTGGAAGCCTGAAAATTCCACCTGCGAACCTACGAAATAGTTTAAGGCTGTGGGTCTCGTTAAATCTAAAGGGTTTGTTTTGGCGTTGCTTTCCGAATATAGAAATTAGCAAGAATTGTCATCTGGCTTTTGCGTTGCTTCGCGTTGATTAGCGTAAATTGATTTTGCGCTATGAAAACCTCTTATCTTTTTACATCACTCGGCTTTGCGGCCGTAACGCTCGCTACCTGGTATTTCTTTTTCAAGATCTTTCGCAAAAGCCTCCACGCCACCCCATTCCCGGAAGAACGACGGAAGCGACTGTTCCGCAATACGCTGCTGGCCGTTGTGGGATGGATGATGGTGGTGAGTGGACTTTCGCTGAGCGGGGTGCTGAGCGACTTCTCTGCCCTGCCGCCCCGGTTCACGATCGTGCTGCTCGTGCCGCTGATCACCGTTATCCTCGTGGTGCGGACCGAAACGGTGAAGGTCATTCTCCAGCACACCGATCCAGCTGCGATCGTTGTGTTGCAATCTTTTCGCATCGCGGTCGAAGTGCTCCTGTGGTTGCTGTTTGTCCAGAACCTGGCGCCGGTGCAGATGACGTTTGAGGGAAGGAACCTCGATGTGCTCTCCGGCCTTACGGCCCTGCCCGTGGCATGGCTGGCCTCTCGCAAACAGCTTTCGTCTTTTTGGCTGGCCGCCTGGAACCTGGCTTGTCTGGGGTTGCTCATCAACATTGTGGCCACGGCCCTGCTTTCGATGCCCACGCCGCTCCGGGTTTTTATGAATGAACCGTCCAGTGTCATCGTGACCCGTTTCCCCGTGGTATGGCTCCCCGCGTTGCTGGTTCCGATGGCCTATGGACTTCAATTCCTGTCCCTGAGGCAGGTGCTGGCCGGCAAGAAACGCGGAGCCCCTTTGGGTGCTTAAGGTATTGGTTCGGGGGAGAGGCCGGCGCTGGCTTGATTTTCAGCTGATCTTCTTCCCTTTGTGGATTTATACGGGTGTATGTTAATTTTTTGAGTTAATTTTTGGCACTACTAACTACACCCTATGAAATACCTGATCGCCTCTATGCTTGCCGTTGCCTTGTTTGCCTGCGGCAAGAAGGAAAAACTAACCAGCACGATCGAACGCATCGACCCGGCCTTCGACGCCCTCGTGGACAGCGACGCCGAGGTGGAAGTGATAGCGGAGGGATTCGAATGGAGCGAAGGGCCGCTGTGGTTGCCGTCGGCCAACATGCTCATCTTCTCGGACGTGCCCACCAACACCATCTACAAATGGACACCCGAGAAGGGCAAAGAGATCTATCTCATCCCCTCGGGCTATACGGGCAACATCCCGCGCGGTGGCGAGATGGGCTCCAACGGCCTTGCATTGAACAATGAAGGCAAACTGGCGCTGGCCCAACACGGCGACCGTCGCGTGGCCGTGATGAATGCCCCGCTCGATGCACCTGCACCCAACTTTGTGTCGCTGGGTGACAACTATGAAGGCAAGAAGTTCAACAGCCCCAACGACCTCGTGTTCAACGACAAGGGCGACGTGTTCTTTACCGACCCGCCCTACGGTCTGCCCAACCAAGAGAATGACACCACGCGCGAGACCCCGTTCCAGGGTGTCTACAAGGCATCACAAGGAAAAGTGACGCTCATCACCGACTCGATCACACGACCGAACGGCATTGCGTTTCTCCCCGGATATAAAACGCTTATTGTCGCCAACTCGGATTCAAACAAGGCCATTTGGTATGCCTACGACATCCTGGAGAATGATTCGGTTGCCAATGCCCGCATTTTCCACGACGCCACGGCGGATGCAAAAAAAGAAAGAGGCTCGCCCGACGGGTTCAAGATCGACAGCCAGGGAAATGTTTTTGCCTCCGGACCCGGTGGCTTGTGGATCATGAACAAGGAAGGCAAGCTGCTCGGCAAAATAAAACTGTCGGAGGCCACATCAAACTGCGCGTTGTCGCCGGATGAGAAGACGTTGTATGTGACGTGCGATATGTATGTGGGAAGGATCAAGCTGCGGAAATAGTTCTACTTCGCTGAAGCAAATCCGGCGTAAAGAAATTAAAGGATGACATGGTTGATCGATATATTGGGCTGGGTTGGGTCGGTGCTGGTGGTGGCGGCGTATGGGTTGAATACGTATAAGAAAATCACGGCCGACTCGCTGGCGTTCTATGGGATGAATATTGTCGGGGGTATTTTCCTGGTGATCTATTCGTTGGAGAAGGGAGCGTATGCCAATACGTTTATCAATGTGATCTGGGTGCTCATTGCGATCCCTGCTATTCTCCGGTATTGGCGAACCGCGAAGTGAGCGAAATCACGGTGGCAAAAGTGACGAGTTTTAAATAAATACTACACCACTTTAAATAAATACTACACCACCTTGCGGTGCAGCCCTTCGGAGTGTTATTTGCGTCCCCATTTTCAACTATGGACCAGCAACGAAAAAACATACGCATACAACGAGGGGTGGCCATCCTTTCGGTGGTCTTGCTGCTGATCAAGCTGGTGGCCTATTACCTCACGCACTCCGTGGCCGTGCTCACCGACGCGTTGGAGAGCATTGTGAATGTTGTTGCCGGCTTTGTGGGGTTCTACAGCCTCATCGTGAGCGCCAAGCCAAGAGATGCCGACCATCCCTATGGTCATGGCAAGGTAGAATACCTCTCGGCGGCGTTGGAGGGGAGCATGATCGCCATTGCCGGTGTACTCATTTTTTATAAGTCCATCACCAACCTGATCCATCCCGAACCGATCCACCAACTCGATGTGGGCATTGTGCTCATCACGGCGACGGCATTGCTGAATTATTTTGCGGGAAGCATTTGTATCCGTGAAGGCAAAAAAAGTCATTCGGTAGCGCTGGTAGCGAGCGGCAAGCATCTGCAGTCGGATACGTATTCAACGCTTGGCATACTGGTCGGCCTGGTGGCCATTTACCTCACCGATCTGTATTGGCTCGACAGCGTGGTGGCGATGTTTTTTAGCGGGGTGATCCTGTTCACCAGCTATAAGATCATCCGCACGTCCATCGCCGGCATCATGGATGAGAGCGACAACGAACTGCTGGCCGAATTGGTGACCACGCTGAACAACAATCGGCGCGAAAACTGGATCGACCTGCACAACCTGCGCATCATCAAGTACGGCAGCATCCTCCACCTCGATTGTCATCAAACCGTGCCGTGGTATCTCAACGTGAACGAAGCCCACGCGGAGATCGACGCATTGGCAGAACCCGTGCGCAAGGCGTTTGGCGAGTCGCTGGAACTCTTTGTCCATTCCGACGGCTGCCTGGAGTTTTCCTGTCGCATCTGCAGCAAGTCGGATTGCCCGGTGCGGAAACACGCCTTTGAGAAACGCGTGCAGTGGACGGTAGAAAATGTATCGGTCAATAAAAAGCATTCCATCGAAACGGCCGATGGCCCGTTAACGGATCGTAACGGAAAATGAGACAAACCACAGCCGGTGCTGTTTCGGGAAAGAAGGAGAATTGTCTTATTTTGAGTCCGCGTCAATTTTACACACCTAACGGTTTGTTGATCCTGGCGAAACGACCGTGTTCTCATAAATCGGAGACTACCTTAACCTTTTATTTATACTTATGAAAAGATGTTTACCTCTCTTCCTGGCTGTGATGGTCGTTGCCTGCACGGCGCCACCGCCTCATCCCGACCGTTCGCTGTATACGCTCATCGATGAAGAATGGTCCTTCCGCATAAAAGAATTTCCACTCTTTGCCACCTACAACGACGACACGACGCAAAACGACAGGCTCGGTTCGTACGCCCCGGAAGACCTTGTCCGTCGCGAAAAATTCTATACCACGCTTTTAAGCAACCTGAATCAACTCGATCGCAAGTCGCTTTCGCGTGAAGACCTGGTGAACTATGATTTGTTCACCTTCTACACACAGGAAGAGCTGGATTACTACCTCAACAAAGAATACCGCATCCCCATCCTGGCCGACGATGGTTTTCATATCTCTTTTGCATACATGCCTTCGTCGTTGCCTTTTTTCACCGAGAAAGATTATCGCAACTACATCGAACGCCTGAAAGCTTATCCGGCCTATGTCGACCAGAATATTCATTGGATGAAACAAGGTCTGAAAGACGGCTTCACCATGCCCAAGGTGGTGCTGAACGGCTATGAAGTGACCATCACCTCGCACATTGTGACCGACGCCGAGCAGAGCCTGTTCTTCAAGCCTTTCCAGAATATGCCCGCCACCTTTCCAGCCGCCACCAAAGAAAAGCTGATCGCCGCCGGCAAAGAAGCCATCCTGAAAAGTGTGGTGCCCGGCTACCAGACCTTCCTGGATTTTATGACGAAAGAATACATCCCCGGCTGTCGCGAGACCATTGGCACATCGGCTTTGCCGGGCGGTGAAAAATATTATCAGAACCGCATCCACTACTACACCACCACCAACATGACGGCCGACGAGGTGCATGCCCTCGGCTTGAAAGAAGTGGAACGCATCAAAGGCGAAATGATGGACGTGTTAAAGCAAGTGGGCTTTAAAGGCGACCTGGCTGCGTTTATAAAATTCTTGCGCACCGACCCGCGCTTCTATCCCAAGACCGCGGAAGAATTATTGAAAGACGCTTCCTTCATTGCCAAGAAAATGGACGGCAAGTTGCCTTCCCTCTTTGGAAAGTTACCACGCCAGCCCTATGGCGTTGCTCCGGTGCCCGACCACCTGGCCCCCAAATACACAGCAGGCCGTTACTCAGGCTCGCCCATCAAAAGCACCGAGGCCGGTCACTATTGGGTGAACACATATAACCTGCCAAGCCGCACACTGTATACCCTGGAGGCCCTGACACTGCACGAGGCCGTGCCAGGCCACCACCTGCAAGGTGCACTTACCCAGGAGCTGGAGAACCTGCCAAAATTCAGACAGCAAATGTACATCAACACCTTTGGTGAAGGTTGGGGACTGTATTCGGAATGGCTGGGCATCGAAGCCGGGTTCTACCAGGATCCCTATTCGAACTTCGGACGGCTTACCTATGAAATGTGGCGCGCTTGCCGGTTGGTGGTAGACACCGGCATCCACGTGAAAGGCTGGACACGCCAGCAAGTGATCGACTACCTCGCGGCCAACACCGCCCTCTCCCTGCACGAATGCACGACCGAAACCGACCGCTACATCTCCTGGCCGGGTCAGGCCCTGGCCTACAAGATCGGTGAACTGAAGATCAAGGAACTGCGCAAAAAAGCCGAGCAGGCACTGGGCGAAAAATTTGATGTGCGCGCTTTTCACGATACCGTGCTCAGCCAGGGAACCGTAACACTTCCCATACTGGAAGATATGATCAACGCGTTTATTGAAACGTCGAAAAAGAAGTAGTCATTCCCTATCCAAAAAAGAAGGCCTTGATGTAAAGTCAAGGCCTTTATTTTTTTACGCTGAAGCGATCAACCGATCTCGATCACCACATCATCGGTGAGCGGGTGGCCGACGCAGGTGAGGACGTAGCCTTCGTCGCGTTCCGACTTGGAGAGTCCCTCCTCTTCGTCGAGTTTCACTTTGCCCGACAACGCTTTGCCGCGGCAGGCCGTGCACAAACCGCTTTGGCAAGAGTAGGGCAAGTCGATGCCCTGGTCAAGCGCGGTTTCCAGAATGGCTTTGCCGGCAGGGACCAACACTTTGTATTCCTGGCCGTCGTAGCGGATGGTTACTTCGTGATCTTTTGCAGCGCCCTCCTCAGCAACGGCGGGCGTTTCTTTTTTATCGATGGTGCCCTGCACAAAGCTCTCCTTGAAGATCTTTTCTTTGGGAATGTGGCGCGCCTCCAGCAAGGTGTCCACGTTTTTCATCATGCCTTCGGGACCGCACATGAGGTAGGTGGTTTTGTCGATGCCCCAGTCGGGGATGCGCTCGAATAGTTTGGTGAGCATGTCGTGATTCAAAAGGCCCGAGTAGCCTTGCCAGTTCATGGGGGCATTGTCGAGGATATGGATCACGTGCAGGCGGCCTTCGTCTTCGGTCTGCATGCGGTCGAGGGTGCTTTTGAAAATGATGCTGTCGATATCGCGGTTGCAATAGATGAGGGAGCAGATGCTGTCGGGCTCCTGCGTGAGAATGCTTTTGATGAGCGACATCATGGGCGTGATGCCCGAGCCGCCGGCAAACATGATGATGTGGCGTTTGTTGGTTTTGGCAAACTCGGTGGTGAATTGTCCCATCGGTTCCATGATCCGCACTTTGGCGCCGGGCTTCAAATTGTCGGGCAGCCAGTTGGACATCAACCCGTTCTCTACACGCTTGACGGTGACGACCAGGTCGGAGTCGGTGAACGGCGACGAGCAGAGGGAATAGGCGCGGCGCACATCTTTGCCCTGCATGGGCACGATGAGCGTGAGAAATTGTCCGGCTTTGTAGCTGATCTTTGGTTCGGGCTGGACGAAGGCCACGGAGACGGCGTCGTTTGTTTCCTGGATGACGTTCTTTACGGTCAGGTCATAATAGCGCGGGCCGCTGTGGTTTTCTTCCTTTTCCTTGGGTGGTGTTTTATCTGATTTTTTAAAGAAGCTAAAAGCCATAATGTATCATTAGTTTTTGTCAGTCGTCTCGCCATCCCTTCCCTGTTTCCAGAGTATCCGTAGATACAACAAAATAATCAGGAGACCAGTTTTAAAGCGTCGGGCAAACGGTTGCCGGTACAAAAGTAATGAGGAATACGTTATCCATAAAAGTTACCTTTTTCTTTGACAGCCTTGGAGCACTGGTCAATCAACCCCGTATTCCTGCCTCGGGCACCGGGATGGCAGTTTGTCGCGCTGAAAAACCGTGCAAGAAGGCGCTTGAACTATCAAAAAAGCGGTCCCCGGCCGGTAGCATCCCAGGAAGGGATGGCAGGTTTGGCAGGTTCAGCCCCGCCCCTTACTTTTGGGGCTTAATACGATAGACCGTGCAATTAAATCCACTTACCGCCATATCCCCCGTCGACGGGCGATATTTCGAAGCTGTCAAACCCCTCTCACCCTATTTTTCCGAGTTTGGCCTCATGCGCTATCGTGTGCAGGTGGAAATCGAGTACCTCATTTCGCTTTCGGGCGCCATCACGGAACTGGAGGATTTTCCCGTCCACAAGATCAACGACATCCGCCGGATCTATAAGAACTTTACGGAAGCCCACGCCACGGAGATCAAGGAGATCGAAAAGATCACCAACCACGATGTAAAGGCGGTGGAATATTTTATCAAGAAAGAATTTGAAAAGCTCAAGCTGGACAGCTTCAAAGAGTTTGTCCACTTCGGGCTCACCTCGCAGGACATCAACAACACGGCCATTCCCCTGCTCCTGAAAGAATTCCTGGAGCGCGAATATTTCTCCATGGTCGACGTGCTGGTGACCCGCCTGAACACCATGGCCATCGAATGGAAAGACATCCCCATGCTGGCCCACACCCATGGACAACCGGCATCGCCCACCCGCCTGGGCAAAGAGATCATGGTGTTTGGCGCACGGCTTGAAAAGCAGCTCACGCAACTGAAAGCCGTTCCCCATGCCGCCAAGTTTGGGGGCGCCACCGGCAACCTGAACGCCCACCACATCGCCTACCCGTCGATTGACTGGAACAAGTTTGCCGACGAATTCTGCCACCACCTCAACCTGGTACGCAGCTATCCCACCACACAGATCGAACACTACGACAACATGGCCGCGCTGTTCGACAACCTGAAACGCATCAACACGATCCTCATCGACTTCAGCCGCGACATGTGGCAATACATCTCGATGGAGTACTTCAAACAAAAAATAAAAGAAGGGGAAGTGGGCTCCTCGGCCATGCCCCACAAAGTGAACCCCATCGACTTCGAAAACGCCGAAGGCAACCTCGGCTTTGCCAACGCGATCTTTGAATACCTCTCGGCGAAACTGCCCGTCTCGCGCCTGCAACGCGACCTTACGGACTCGACGGTGTTAAGAAACATCGGCGTGCCGCTGGCCCATACCTACATTGCGCTGCAGTCGCTGTTGAAAGGCTTGAGCAAACTCGAACTTAACGAGGCGGCTATCCACGCGGATCTGGATAATAACTGGGCTGTGGTAGCGGAAGCTATTCAGACGGTGTTGCGAAAAGAAGGGTATCCTAATCCTTATGAGGCATTGAAAGCACTGACGCGGAAGAATGAGAAGATCACGAAGGAAAGTTTGGCGGTGTTTATTGATGGATTAGCGGTGAAGGATGCAGTGAAAGAGCGATTGAAGGGAATTACACCTTTTAACTACGTAGGGATCTGAGGGATTTGAAGCCAAATTCAGGAGCCGGGAGACCTGAACTCAAATGCTCTCAACACTTCTCAATCATGTCCAATGTCTGCTCCTGGATATCTCTGGTGGTAGCGGCAGCGTCCATTTTCCTTCTGCCAAATATCAATACGATTAATCCAATGATCGCACAGCACGCCATGACACCCGCCAACGGAGTGGGTGTCTGTGCATTCAGAAGTCCGATCGCCGCAGAGGCGAGTGAGCCAAGTCCCATCTGAATGGCACCCATCAGGGCCGATGCACTTCCCGCTTCTTTTGTAAACGGCGCCATGGACAATGCTGCGGAGTTGGGGAAGATTAGTCCCTGACAACTCAGAAAAAGAAACATCAGAAAGATGGTTGACACCAGTCCCAAGAACCCAGCCCCGGCACCGGCATACAACACTATTCCAACCGAGACTTGTACGACTAAAGCCCACTTCATCAATTGCTCGCTGCTGTAATAGCGCAGCAGCAAATTATTGAGTTGACTGCTGCCGATGAGTCCTGCTGCGATCAAAGCAAAGATCCATCCGTACTGTTGCTCGGTTACCGTGTAGTATTTCATAAACACAAACGGTGAACCGGACAGATAGGCAAACAATCCGGCCGAAGCGATTCCGCCGGAGAAGGCATAGGTAAAAAATTGTTTATCTTTTATAACCGTTGTGAAGCTTGCCAGGATCGGTCTCGGACGCAGAGAAAATGTAGGATCGGGTTGTTTACTTTCTGGAAGCCACAGCATAAGCGCAATCAGGATGACCAGGGTCACTACGGCCAGTAAAACAAACACCCAGCTCCAGCCCCAGTGTGCGATCACAAGACTGCCCACCGTCGGCGCCAAGATGGGCGAAACACCCAGCACCAAGATGAGCAGGGACAATACCTTCGCATTTTCTTCTACCGGGAACAAGTCGCGTACAATGGCACGGGGTGCCACCATACTCACACAGCCGCCCAAGGCCTGAAACAGCCTGAACACAATCAGCATTTCAATCGACGTGGAGAGTGCGCAGCCGATGGACGCAAACAAATATACAATCAGTCCAATAACGAGCGGTCTTTTTCTGCCAAAACGATCCAGCAGAGGACCGATCAACATTTGCCCCAGACAAATTCCAACAAAGAAGCTGGACAATGAATAAGACACGGCATCAACACTCGTGTGCAAGCTATTGGCAATGGCGGGGAATCCCGGCAGGTACATATCGATCGAGAATGGACCGATGGCCGAGAGTAATCCCAATATCAGAATGAGGACAAAGCGATTTGAGTTTTTCAAAATGATGGGCGTAAGGGGTTGTAAAAATCAAAACAATCGAATAAAGCCCAACGTGTCGGGAAGATGAAAAGTTTGCATTTTACCCTTACCTAAAATATTTAACTTGATTGATGTTCAAGGACCTTGAATCTGGTCCAAAATTAACTATCCCGTCATGCACCTGCTCCGGAATTTCTAAAGGAACTTTGACGCCTGAACGCTGAATTTCAACTCCTGGCTGCTGGATTCTGGCTCTGATCTCAGACTTTCTCCTTCTCCTCCACCAACCGTATAGACGCCGAGTTAATGCAATACCGCAACCCCGATGGTGCCGGTCCATCCGGAAAAACGTGTCCCAAATGTCCATCGCAAACGTTGCACATCACCTCCACGCGGACCATGCCGTAGCTGGTATCGCTTTTATATTGAATCGCATTTTCTTTCACGGGCACATTGAAGCTGGGCCAGCCGGTGCCGGATTCAAATTTCTGGCGTGAGTCGAATAGCGGGGTGCCACAGGCGCGGCAGGCATAGAGGCCAGGCTCGTGAATCTCGCAGTACTCGCCCGTGAAGGCGCGTTCTGTTCCTTTTTTGCGAAGGATTTGAAATTCTTCGGGGCTGAGGAGCTCGCGCCATTCTTCGTCGGTTCGCTCCACTCTTCTGTCGGGAACGAGGTTCCCGTTCTTTGCGAGGGTTAATACTTCTTTCCAGTTCATGCTTTTTCAACAAATAAAATAAATAGAATGTTCAACGTGTGGGACGCTCCTCTCTCCTTTTCTGGCTCTGTTTTTTTAAATTTTTCGCGTAGAGTTCCTCACCACCAGGGTCGTCTTCATCACCTCGGTGGCGGGAATAAAATTATCCTGATCCTGGTTTTGCTGTATGAAAAGCTCGATGGCCTTCTTCCCTATCTCATGCGAGGGCTGTGACACGGTGGTCAGCGAGGGTTCGATAAATCCCGATACGGGTTCGTTCGTAAAACCCACCACGGAAATATCGTCCGGCACGCGGATCGACTGCTCTTTCAACATTTGCAGGACGAGCAGGGCAATGGGATCGTTTAAACAAAACAACGCGTCGGGTCGTTTGTCGGGAGGCAACTGGAGCAAGCGCTTCACCCGCTCTACCGGCTCGTGGTGCAGCTCGTCACAATGCACGATCAGTTCTTCATCGGGGGCGATGTTGTATTGTTTCAGCGCATCGAGGTAGCCCCGTTTGCGCTGGTTGCTGATGTAGAAGGTGAGCGGGCCGCCAATGTAGGCGATGCGGCGGCAGCCGGTCTTGATGAGGTGCTCCACGGCCTTGAAGGCGCCGTCGTGATCGTCGACCACCACCTTGGCCACCTGCAGGCTATCGGTTACGCGATCGAACAGGACCACGGGAATGTTTTTGTTCAGCAGTTGCTGAATGTGCGCATAGTCCTTGGTTTCGCTCGACATGGAAATGAACAAACCGTCTACGCGGTTGGCCGCCAGCATGTGGACGTTCTGCTTTTCGGTTTCGTAGGATTCCAACGACTGACAGATCATGATGCTATAGCCATGGTGCGACGCCTCTTCCTGCATGCCGCTGATGGCCGAGGAGAAGAAATGCAGCGCGATCTCGGGGACGATGATGCCCAGGGTGTTGGTGCGCTTGATGCGCAGGCTTTGCGCCACGCGGTTGGGTTCGTAGTGAAGTCTTTCGGCCATCTCCAACACGGCCTTTTTGGTTTCGGGATTCACGTCGGGTGCACCGCGCAAGGCCCTCGACACCGTGGAGATGGAAATGTTCAGCTTAATGGCAATGTCACGGATGGTCGCTTGGGTGTTTTTCATCTGCGGGTGCCCGGTATGTCGCCGGTGTTTTGATCAAAGTGGGGAGGGCGCCGGCGGCGGTGCTCAAAGGTATACAAATGATAACGTTGCCGGAATCGTTTTTTCAAGAAAGCAGTGTTCATCGGGCTGTTTATCTCGCGGAAGTGACCGTATTTAGCATCGCTAAGTTAATAGTTTGGGTTAAATTTTAATTTGGCACTGATAGAAGGCCGCTGGCTGCGGGCCCTTTTCCCCAGCCACGCCTCTATCTCCCTAAACCATTTTTTAATCGCTAACCGATCATGAATCAGCCAAACGTGTTGACGCAAAAAGGATCCCTCCCCGAATTCCAACCTTCCGAGATCCGGAACAAGTTTCTAGAACGCTATAAAACCGAACCACTGCTGGTACGCTCCCCGGGCCGCATCAATTTCATTGGCGAACACACCGACTACAACGAGGGCTTTGTGATGCCCGCCGCCATCGACCGCGACATCCTGGTGGCCATTGGTGCCTCGGCCGACTCCCGGTCCACGCTCTACTCCGTGAAGCACGACGAAACCCTGGAGTTTGATGTGCAACATCCCGAAAAAGTGACGTTTCCCGCCTGGGCCAACTACCTGCTGGGGGTGGTGCGACAGTTTGTGGACAAGGGCTATGACGTGAAGCCCATTCATGCCATCATCGACGGCAATGTTCCAACAGGAGCAGGGTTGTCGTCGTCGGCCGCGTTGGAGTGTGGGTTTGCTTTTGCACTGGATCACCTGCACGGATTTGGGATCCCCAAGCTCGATCTCATTCACATCGCGCAATGGTCGGAGCACAACTACGTCGGCGTGAAGTGTGGCATCATGGACCAGTTCTCCAGCATGATGGGCGCCGCCGGGAAGGCTTTTGTGCTGGACTGCCGTTCGCTGACCTACGAATATTTTCCCCTCAATCTGAAAGACTATGCCATCGTGCTTTGCGATACGATGGTGAAGCACTCGCTGGCCAACTCGGCCTATAACACGCGACGCGCCGAGTGCGAAAAAGGCGTGTCGATCCTGAAGGCCCACTACCCGACCATCCAAAGCCTGCGCGATGTTACCCTGGAGATGATCGAGGCCCACCGCGAAGAATTTTCCCCAAAAGAATATGACCGCTGCACCTATGTGGTCGCCGAAAACCAACGTGTGCTGCTCGCCGCAGACGACCTGGCCAAGGGCAACCTGGCTTCCTTCGGCCAGCGCATGTATGAAACCCACGACGGACTTTCGCGCCTTTATGAAGTGAGCTGTCTCGAGCTGGATTTCCTGGTGGATGAGGCCAAAAAATTTGGCGGTGTGATCGGGGCCCGCATGATGGGTGGCGGATTTGGTGGCTGCACGATCAACCTCGTGCAAAAGAGCCGCGTCAATGAATTTATCGAAACGCTCAGCAGCGCCTATCGCAAGAATATTCACCGCGACATGCATGCCTACGTGGTGGCCTTGAAAGACGGCACCAGCGTTATTCCCGCCATTGCCAAACCTTCCTTACTTTAACTTTCCGTATGGCTTTTGATGTTTCAGAACATTCTCATCGCAGATACAATCCGTTGACGGGCGAATGGGTGCAGGTGTCGCCACACCGCTCCAAACGCCCCTGGCAGGGACAGCAGGAAAAGACCGAGGGCGAAAGCATCCCGCCCTATGACCCCACGTGCTACCTGTGTCCCGGCAACAAGCGCTCCAACGGCGAACACAACCCGACCTATACCGGCCCGTTTGCGTTCACCAACGACTTTAGCGCCATCGTGGAAGACGTCCCGGAGGGCACGATCGACGATGGCTTGTTCCAGGCAAAAACCGAAAAAGGAATTTGCCGGGTGATCTGCTTTTCGCCGCGGCACGACCTCACCATTCCCGAAATGGAAGTGGACCACATCGCGGCCGTGGTGCGGCTGTGGCAAGACGAATATGCGACGCTGGGCAGCAAACCTTTTGTGAACCATGTGCAGATCTTCGAGAACAAAGGGACCGTGATGGGATGCTCCAACCCACACCCGCACGGGCAGATCTGGAGTCAGGCCTCGGTGCCGGTGGAGCCCTCGAAAAAGCAGCAGCACCAGGCGGCTTATTTTGAACAGCACGGCCGGACCCTGTTGAGCGACTACCTGCAGCAGGAGCAGCGCGCCGCGCAACGCATCGTTTTTGAAAACGACCATTTTGTGGCGCTCGTGCCGTTCTGGGCCACCTGGCCATTCGAGACCATGATCGTTCCCAAACGCGCCATGGCCGCCATCACGGAAATGACGCCGGCCGAAACCAACGCATTTGCCGACGCCTATAAGCGCCTGACCACGCGCTACGATAATCTTTTCTCCGTATCTTTCCCCTACTCGGCGGGCATTCACCAGGCGCCAACAGACGGGAAAGCACACCCGGAGTGGCATTGGCATATGGTGTTTTATCCGCCGTTGTTGCGGTCGGCTACGGTGAAGAAATTTATGGTGGGGTATGAGATGTTGGCCAATCCGCAGCGCGATATTACGCCGGAATCCAGCGCCGAACGCCTGCGTTCGCTTTCGGAGGTTCACTATAAAAAAGGAAAATACTAACCCCAGCCCTTTGCTATGAGAAAATACCTGCTTTATTTGCCTGTAGGCCTTGCCATAATGCTTATGACGAATTCGTGCAAACCCAAAACGGACCAACCCGCCGAAACCCAAGCGGTCGACTCGGCAGCCCATGGTCCCACCGTTAGCGAGGCCCCCTATGGCACGCTGCCCGACGGCACCGCCGTGACCTTGTACACGTTGAAGAACACCCAAGGCACGGAAATGACCGTGACCAACTACGGCGGCCTGATCACCACCCTGAAAACCGCCGACAAGAACGGCACGTTTGAAGACATCGTGCTTGGTTATGATTCCCTTCAGGGCTATCTGAAAGCCTCTCCTTTTTTTGGCGCACTGGTGGGCCGCTACGGCAACCGCATCGCCAAAGGAAAATTCACCCTCGATGGCAAAACTTATAGCCTGGCCGTTAACAACGGCCCCAACGCCCTTCACGGTGGACTGAAAGGGTTCGACAAGGTCGTGTGGACCGCTACCCCTTCCTCCACGGCCGACGGTGCTGCACTTAAGCTCACCTACCTCGCCAAGGATATGGAAGAGGGCTACCCCGGCAACCTGCAGGTGGAAGTGAACTACACGCTCACCAACGCCAACGAACTGAAGATCGACTACAAGGCCACCACCGACAAGAAAACAGTGTTGAATCTGACCCAACACACCTACTTCAATTTATCGGGCAACACCAAAACCGACATCCTGGGCCACACGCTCACGCTGGCCGCTTCCAAATTTGTTCCCGTAGACAAAGGCCTCATCCCCACCGGAAAGTTACAAGATGTGAAAGGCACGCCCTTCGATTTTCTGACACCCCACAAAGTGGGCGAGCGCATTAACGACGACAAAGATCCCCAGATCAAAATGGGCGGTGGCTACGACCACTGCTGGGTGCTCGACAAAACCGGATCCGGCCTCACTCCCGCCGCCACAGTCTACGACTCCGCCAGTGGCCGCTTCCTGGAAGCGTTCACCACCGAGCCCGGGGTTCAATTCTATACTGGAAATTTCCTGGACGGCTCGATCACCGGCAAACACAACACCGTCTATGCCAAGCGTTATGGCCTCTGCCTGGAAACGGAACACTTTCCGGATTCGCCAAATCAACCTCAGTTCCCCACCACGGTGTTGAACCCGGGTGAAACGTATACTTCTCAGACCGTCTTCAAGTTCTCGACAAAATAAAAGGACTCATCAAGTCATAAAAAAAGAAGCTGCCTCGAAAGGGCAGCTTCTTTTCATTCAAGGAGAGGCTCACCTGGGCTCTGCACGAGCCCACGAGTGTAATAATCAATTCTTCCCCGTCAAAGACTTTATCAAAGCCACTTCATCCTTCTTATACGGCTTGCCGTCCTTCCTGAAAATATCATGAAACCACAATTTAGGCTCGCCTCCTTTTGGCATCGGCGCACTCCACGCATAGATCGTGTTGGTCTTTCCGGAAACAAATCCCCAGTTATACGCTCCAATATTTTCCGCTTTCAGCATAGGCATGACGTTGCTGAATAAGCTGCCCCGCGTACGCGCCATATACTCCGTGCAAATCAAAGGGCGTCCATAGGCCTTCAGACTGTCGATCAGTTTTTTATGCTCTTCGGGCACGTCATAGTTGTGATAGGTGATCACGTCGGAGTTGGCCAGCTGATATTTATTCAGGTCAACCAAATCGCCAGCCCACACGCCAGACGACAAAGGCTGCGAAGGATTTACTTCACGTCCCCATTGAAACATCTTTTCTAGTAGGGGCAGCGATTTATTTTTGTTGTTGCTGTTGCCCGGTTCGTTATACAGATCCCACAGCACGATGCGCTTGTCATCTTTGAAATGCGTGAGCACGTCTTTGGTGTACTTCTCAAGTGTGGCCAGTTGTGTGGAGTCAAATGTGGTGTGTGTGGTGTCGGCGAAGATGCGCGGGCCGGGGTCGCGGACCCAGCCGGAATTGTGAATGCCGGTTTTGGGTTCGGGTTGTTTGCCGGATTGGTATTCGGGATTCCAGCAGTCGTCGAGGAACACAAACAACGTGGAGATGTGATGTTTGTCGGCGATGGTGAGGTAGGTGTTCATGCGGTCCTTAAAACCTGCGGGATCCACTTCCCACGCCAGGTGGTGCAGGTAGACGCGCATCGAGTTCATGCCGATGGACTCCGCCCATCCCAACTCGCGGTTGATCGTGGCCGTGTCGAACGATTCGGCCTGCCACATTTCCAATTGGTTGATGGCCGTGCTGGGTATGAAGTCGCTGCCGCGCAGCCAGCCCCATTGGGTATACCAGGCGTTGGCTTGTTCTTTCGTCCACACCTCGCGCACGGTCTTCACGGTGTCAGCTACTGTCGCGGTGTCGGCCGGCTTTTCTTTTTTCGCGCACGACAACAGGGTTAATGCAAAACAAAATGCGAGGAAGGGAATGGTTTTAAAGATATGCTTCATGTTAAAATGATACGTTAATAAATTACGATGTTGATAAAATGCGATATAAAATTGATTTAGGATGCTCGTTGTCGATCAATTGACTTCCAGATCGTTCTTCGCCGGCAGCTTTGGAAAGGGTGCATGGGGTTCGGTTTGATACCAGTAGACCACCGCGCTGATGTCGGACTGTTGTGGCAAGTAGCGTCCTTCGCTGCGCCAGCCCAGGTCTTGGATGGTCACCTTCAAATCTTTTTCAAACCGGATGGGATCCATGATGTGCCAGCGATACAAACCAAAACGTTGCTGTGAGGTGTAGACCCCGTCGGGGCGGATGACCTGGTGAAGCCCGGTGTAGGCCGTGGAGAATTCCTGGTATTGGTGCGTCTTCCGGTTTTCGAAATTATAGGAGCCGCAGAAATAATCTTCCGTGCCGGTGCCGGCGATGGTGGGAAATTTCGTGTCGCCGTCCATGAAGAATTTGATCTCGCCTTCGCCCCACCAGCCATTGTTGTTCACGCCCCAGGCGAGGTAGGTGCCCACATAGTGTCCCTTGCCTTTCACACCGTCAATGAGCGTGAAGAGCGAGCCCTTGGTGGGATTGCTGCGACGGAATTGGGCATGAAGATAGGCGGCGTCTGCCGGCACGTCGGTGAGCGTGTAGTCCACCTGATAGTACAGCGTCATCTTCTCGGCAGCGATGTTCTCCATGGTGATCTTGCATTTTTTGCGGAAGGGCATCGACCAATAGCAATTGAATGCGCTGCCGGGGTTGACCGTGACGGCCTGCGAATTCAGGTGGGCATACTCACCCCATCCCATGCCAAAGAAATCGCCGACGGGCACTTCGATGGAGGGCTCTTTTTCATCGTCCCAATAAAAGCGAAGAATGGAGTAACGCCAGTTGCCCGTGGGCGTGATCCAGATGTGTTGTATGGCGCCCGAGCCGGTGATCTCCGCCATGGTGTAGGTCTGGCCCGGCTCGATCACCACGAAAGGATTCACCTTCCATCCCTGTCCCAGATCGCGCGCCGCATTGCGGGCACTCCCCTGCTCCAATGTGGCGGTGCCACCTTTGCCCGGTTCGCCCGTGGGATTCTCGGTGCTGATGGAACGCGTTTTTGCATTGGACAAGCGCGAGAGATTGCCCAGGTTCATCTCGAGCCCATTGAAATTAGAGGACTGCGCCATGACGGACGCGGCCAGGAAGGACAGCGCCATAAGGCTGGTAATTTTTTTCATAAGCATAAGTCGTTCTGGTTTTCCCTAAGATAATTATTCCAGGCATTTCGCCTGTTATGTACCCCGGGGCTTCGCAGATCTTCTTGCCTACTTGTCCAGCAATTTTATAAAATATCCACCCACCACGCTACGGGCCTGGAACCCGACTTGTCGTCCATCCAAGGTCTCGTGCCAGTCGCTCAGCGGCACCCGCGTGGGGGTTTCGGTGGCAAAGGTGTAGATGGGTTTTACCAGCGCCTCGAAATCTTTCCGGTTATCCGCCAGGGTGGCCGTCCACAAGATCCAGTCCGATTTGGTGTAGGTCTTGCGGCTGTCGAGCGGCAGGCCGAAGGCATTTTGTTTGGTGAGATAATATTTCACTTCCGTGGCGTAGACTTCTTTGGGGAACAGTTCCAGGCCCAGCAGTTTGTCCCACACCAGGTTGTATTTCTGGCTCCAGGTTCCCGGCTGGCCAAAGGCCAGCGTATAGTGGTCGCCATCGGCGGCGAGGGGCATCCATTTCGTGGCCAGCTCTTTTGCCAGAGCCTTGTATTTGGTGGCGGTCGCGGTTTCGCCGAGTGCTGCGGCCAACTGCGCATAGGCGCCGATGCCCACGATGGCTTTCACCGACAGGTTGGCGTTGCGCGCCAGGTGGCCCGCAAAATCGTCGGTGCACAATTGGTTGCCGGGATCGAAGCCGTCTTTCTCCAGGAACTGCACCCATTGGGTTAGGGTGGTCCAATGCTTGCGTGCATAGGACGCGTTGCCTTCGGCTTTGGCGATGGCCGCCGTGAGAATGATCATGTTGCCCGACTCTTCCACGGGCATGTCTTCGCCATAGGTTTGGCCATTGGCCAACGGGTAGGTGCCGAGGTCGTGGGCCGCGAAAGGCTTGGCCCATTTTCCGGACTCACTGTAATAGAAAATGCCGTTGAGCATTCCCTTCAACAAATCGGGATTGTAGACCAGGAACAACGGCGCCGAGGGATAGGTGACGTCTACCGTGTTGATCGACCCGTTGCTAAAGTTTTCCTTCGACAGAAAAAGAATGTCGCCCTGCGGGCTCTTCACCAACTGATGCGCCGCAATGGCCTGGCGGTAGGCGATGACACACAGCCTGGCATATTGTTCGCCGCCGGCGCGCAAGGCGTCGGCATAAAGTTTTTCGTCAAATGTTTTGCAGGCCGACTGGATGGACCGAAAATCTTTCCAGGCCTTGCTCACGACTTGTTGGATCGTGGCTCCGTCTTTGCTCCACCACGCTTTCAGGTTTTGGTTGAAGTATTGGATGGCCTCGCCATCGTCGTAGGCCAGCAGCACGGTCTTGTCAACGGCGGTGCTGCTGATGGTGCCCACATCAAAGTATGTGTTCAGCCACAGCGATGTGCCGGTGACAGAGGGTTTGCCGGGTGAAGGCTTGGTGGATGAAAATCCTTTGAGCAACTCGTCTATCGTGGAGATGGTTTGCCACGGTTTTTCATTATCGGAGGCCACGGCATAGGCATAGCCCCAATCGATGCGCACGTCGTCGCCCTTCCGTTTCAGGACCGGCTGCTCGACGGTGCCGGCCTTCAACCATTGAAAGCCTCCCTCCCCTTTGCGCTCGGCCACCACCGGCTGGCGCCACGAGTTCACGGCGAGGTTTGAGGACGCGCTGATGTTCAGTTGCACAGCGTGTTGCTTGTTGTCGGTAGAGCGCACGCTCACGTTGATGTAGGAGACGGGACGCGACAGCAGGTCGAGGTCGCTCATTAAGAGCGGGCTTAGGAAGGTGAGGTCCAGTGCCACCGGGCCGCATTGAAACGTGTATTTGGTTTGCGTGGCGGTGACCCACACTGCCGTCTGTGTGGCCGGGGTCAATTCTTTTGGCGACGTTTGTTTGGCCAGGCCGGCGTCGATCCAGCCATTTCCTCTTGGGTTAATGCAATGCATGGCCAACACATTTTTGCCTTTAACGAGCTTGCTCTTCACGGCATCGGACACGGGATAGGTTGTGTAGTCGCCGATCCAACAATTTTCGCAGCTGTATACTTTCTCGCCGTTCAGGTACACCTCCACATCGTCGTCATGACGGAGTTGGAGGAGGAGCTTTTCGAACGATGTGCTTTCTTTAAAGTCGAAGGTGCGCCGCACCCAGATCTCGGGCGAGGACCAGACGGTGGCCGGGTTGGCTTCGGGTGTGCCGAAGGGAGCCTTGCCGACAGTCCAGGCGGCATCGTCGAACTTGGGATCCATCCAGCCGTCGGCGGGTTTTTGTTCGGTGTAGCGGCAATCGTAAGGCTTGGTTTCGCCGGTGGGCAGCACGTCTTGCAGCGGGTATTCGGGTTGGCCGAGGAAGTTATACATCTTTCCATCCACCTTGATCAACCCCAGCAACGGCTGCGGCTTGCCCGTCCAATGCCGGGTAGGGCTTTCGTTGACGCGGTCGGTGAACGACCACAGGCTGAAGTAGGGATTGTGGGTCACCAACGGATAGGCTGGGGCCTTGTTTACCTGGGCCTGAAGGGTTGTGGCGAGGGCCACGAAAACAAAGACAGATATAAAGCGCATTATAGAGGGTTTTAGGGTTTACTGTAAACCGCTAGCAATCTGAAATTTTTTGGGAGAAGTTCAAGGGGTTTGGACTTTAATCGGGTAAAAAAACGATGCCGGTGAGTGAATATCCTGTTTTTAGGGGAGCTGTCGGCGAATGATTTCAGCGGAGCTGTGAAATTAAAAATCGAAACGTTTTACCACATCCGGGTTAATACTGAAATCGGTTTGGTCATTTTAGCAGGGTAACGTCACATCAAATAGCGTGTAGCGTTGTCGTTGCAACGTTTTCGGTGTGGGTTTGGCGTTTGTCATGGGGAACGCTTGAATCGGCCCGGCCAGGGATTGGAGTGGAAAGCCCGGAGTGCGGTGGGGAAAGGGCGTGTGATTTGTTCGTGGGACACCAACAAATGGTCAATCGGGTTCTTGGAGTGGAGCGACAAAGGGATTGGGCGGACTTGGAGCGGAAAGCCCGACCCGCAGGGGGCCGCCTAAAATGAATCATCTTGAAATCACAAGTGCACCGATCTTTGAACTTCAACCGGATGTGTTGTCATGGGAGAGCACTCGAACGCAGTGAAAAAGTATATATCGGAAACCATGAACGTAGTTTGCATTTGCGTCGTTGTCTCCTTAATGGGATCTCTTACGTTGAAATACGCCTTTAAAGGTGGCAATGGTACGTTTTATAAATTACTGAAGGAAAAAGTCGACGATTACTTTACGGAGTCAAAACTTCATCCTGCCGGCAATGGGAAATTGTATGTGAAAAGCGCCTTGCAGATACTCTCTGCAACGATTCTGTACGTCGTTCTGGTTTTCTTTACTCCGGTCGTGCCGCTCGCGTTGTTGCTTTGTGTCGCGTTGGGTATTAACCTGGCGTTGATCGGTTTCAATGTGATGCATGAGGGTGGGCACCAGGCGTTCTCTTCGAATGCGCGAATGAACAGTGTTTCGGCCTATTTTCTGAATGTGCTGGGTGGGATCTCGTATTACTGGAAAATCAAACACAACATCAACCATCATACCTACACCAATGTGGAGGGAATGGATTCGGATATCGACGTGAAGCCTTTTATGCGGCTTCATGTGGACCAGCCGCTTCGCGGGTATCATCGTTTTCAACACATCTATTGGGTGGTATTGTATGGCATTTCGTACCTGGCGTGGATCTTTTATGAGGACTTTGTCAAGTATTTCAGTGGCAAGGTCTCTGTGAACGGGGAGAAGAAAGCTTTAGCGGTGAGAGAACATGTTGTTTTCTGGTTCACGAAGGTCATTTATCTCGGCGTCTACGTGTTTATCCCGATCGTGATGGTGGGTTGGCTGTCGTGGCTCCTGGGGTTCCTGGTGATCACGATCATTTGTGGGCTCGTGATCAGCGTGGTGTTCCAATTGGCGCACGTGGTGGGTGGAACGCATTTTCACTCTGCAAAAGGCGATCGCGGTGACGCTACCCAGGAGTGGGCCATTCACCAGGTGGAGTCCACATCGAACTTTGGCACGTCCAGCAAATCGCTGCATTGGTTGCTGGGAGGGCTGAATTTTCAGATAGAACATCATTTATTCCCCAGAGTCAGTCATATTCACTACCCGGCCATCAGCCGTCTGGTGCGCGATGCGTGCCGGGAGGCCGGGATCGTCTACAATGAACACACGTCGCTTTGGAAGGCGCTGGTCTCGCACCTGCACTACCTGTGGCGACTGGGCAGGGCTTGAAAATGACGGGAATCGCGTTATTTCAGGGCGCCCCCTAAAGACACTGCTCATGCGGGTATGTCCATTTAAATGACTACCTTGCACGAAATTACGACTGCATTATCTTCTCCCCCTTTCCATTTTAGATAATCCAATTGCATTTGTGGCCCTTTTGAAGTCACGCGTTGACTCGAAACAACTAGTTTTTTATTATTCACTAATCCATACACATGAGACAACTAAAGATCAGCAAGCAGATTACCAACCGGGAAAGCCAGTCCCTGGACAAGTATTTACAAGAAATTGGAAAGGTTGAATTGATCAGTGCTGAGGTTGAAGTTGAACTTGCCAAGCGCATCCGCGAAGGTGACCAGGTGGCGATGGAGAAATTGACGAAAGCCAATCTCCGCTTTGTGGTTTCGGTTGCAAAGCAATATCAGAACTCGGGCCTCACGCTGGGCGACCTGATCAATGAAGGTAATTTAGGGCTGATCAAAGCGGCAAAACGGTTTGATGAAACGCGTGGATTCAAGTTTATTTCCTACGCGGTTTGGTGGATCCGTCAGTCGATCATGCAGGCCTTGGCCGAGCAGTCGCGCATTGTGCGCCTTCCCTTGAACCGGGTGAGTTCTTTGAATAAAATATCGAAGACCTTTTCGGACCTCGAACAGAAATTTCAACGCGAACCCCTGCCGGAGGAAATGGCCGAAGTGATCGGTGTTTCCGCACAGGATGTGCAGGATAATCTGAAAGTCGCAGGCCGTCATGTGTCGATGGACGCACCCTTTGCGCAAGGAGAAGACAACAACAGTCTGCTCGATGTGTTGAGCGACACCAACGAAGCGCGGCCGGATGCCGGGCTGCTCTCCGATTCACTTATCGAAGAAGTTCAGCGGGCGCTTTCAACGTTGCCTGCGCGCGAATCGGAAGTGTTGGGAATGTACTTTGGTTTGAACAGCACAGAAGCCATGACCCTCGAGGAAATCGGCGAGAAGTTTAACCTGACGCGTGAGCGTGTACGCCAGATCAAAGAGAAAGCTACCCGTCGGCTGAAAAATGCCGCGAGAAGCAAAACATTGAAATCGTACTTGGGATAACGGAATGTCTAGGTAATGTGGATCTATTGGTGTAGCTTGCCGTGCATTTAAGAAATAGTGCCTTTCAGCAAGTTCCTGCTCTTCAGATTCTGTTGCATCCACCTTCCTTAATTAAACATTCCTAGTCAAGTTTCTCCAAACAAAGCTATAGAATACTGCCGGGTCATTTAAAGTTGGCTTTATCTTACCCGTATGTTCGAAAAACAATTAATACAATAAATAACAATGCAAGGAACAGTGAAATTTTTTAATGAAACCAAAGGTTTTGGATTCATTACGCCCTCAGATTCAAGTGAAGACATTTTTGTACACGTATCAGGCCTCGTTGATGAGATCCGTGAAAACGATCAGGTTCAATATGATGAAGAAAGAGGTAAGAAAGGCATGAATGCCGTGAACGTTACCGTATTGAACTAAACGAAAGTTTTATATAGTATTTAAAGGATAGATCGCCTCACAAGGGCGGTCTATTTTTTTTGACGCATCCCAGAAATCGTTTTGAACCGCAGAGACACAAAGAGCGGCAAAGTCAACGCAAGGGAAAGACAGCGTTCCTCTTGGTGTCGACTTTGCGCCTTTCTTGCTCGCCGAAGCTTTAGCGAAGGCGGTGAAATGTATTTCAGGCAGCCGCTTTCCGCAGCACAAACCGATAATATTGGCGCACGCCATCTTTAAGCGTGGTATGGAAGGGAGACCCAACGATGCCCGCAAATTCCCCGAAGAGCTTTTGCCACTTCGCCGGGATCAACTTGCGGATCATTTCCTTTTTGGTTTCGTCTTCGGCCTCGATGGCGCTGATCACGTTCGCGCTGATGTTTTCTTCTTCCACACACTCCATGCCCGTGGTTTGAAGCTGGTCCTTGAAGATCTTCATGTTTTCGACGGAGTTTCTAAAATCGACCAGCAACAAATAGCCACCCGGCTTTAGCACGCGCTTTACTTCCGATAAAAACGTCGGCACACAGCCGTAGCCGTGGCAGGACTCTACGTTGATGACCACGTCGATCGAATTGTCGACGAGTGGAATGGCTTCGGCGCTGCCCTGGATGAACTTCAGATTGGGTGCGACGTGGATCTTGTTGGCGAGGGTCACGGCGCTGCCGGCGATGTCCATGCCGGTGTAGAAAGCGGGCTTCAGCGAACGCACAATGTATTCAGCTCCTCCTCCCCGGCCGCTGCCGACTTCCAGCAATTGTTTGCCCTCTATATTCGTTTTCGAAGCCAGGTAGTGATACATCTGCATGGAATAGCGCTGGCGGGTGGTGGCATGAACATCGATGCAATGCTCGCAGTCCTTGGGAACGTAGCCGTAGTTCATGAAATGCCAGTCGGAAGCGGGAATGTATTTGGCCAGCGCTTCGTAGGTGATGCGTGCATTTAAGCGCTTGAACCATGCATAGCCCTTGAGCATGCGAATTATGCGATTGATCATTTAGGTGTTAGGTTATAGTTTTAAAAAAGTGTATCGATACATAGCCTTCGCATGCATGGGCATGGTGAAGCTATTCAGGCCTTTCTGCTAAGTACGGTGAGGGAAATGGTGGACGAGATGGCTCTGTGTTCTTTCTATCCAGGATTGGCTCAACGCAAGTTGATCGTGTGATGACGGCGCGGCTCCATGACGCTTTTTAAGGCGGCGCTTACATTTCGTGAGAAAGTGATCATGGGGAGAGGAACACGATCGGATCGTCATACGATGACGATCTCAACAAGATGGTGTTATTTCATGACAATTCCTATCGGGCACCGACGTCGGACCGTGGGAAACAAGGCTATGTTTGAGAAATTATTGAACACGGTTTCATATTCAATCGAATCGTCACTTGGATTCCGATACTCGTGTAGAATGAAATGCCCATCGACCTAAAAAAATTTCATGTTTTTTTAATCGATCTTCTAAAATAGAAAATCGTATAATCCGTTTCAGGAATTAGGATTGCGCGGGAAACACATGGATTGGGTTGCTGTTGGAGGAGTGGTAGCTGACGTTTTCGGCCTTTGCCAGTTGCTTTTTGTTGTTGACATAATCCCCCAGACCAACCATGAAAGACTCTGTCGCAGAACTACCCTCACACCCGTCTTTCCGACCCGGAAGACGTATCAGCGAGTTTCTCAGGGCGCCTTTCCCCTATTATCTGAACGACGACCGGAAAAATACTTTTCTCATCGCGGGCATCGCGCTGTTTGTGCTCGTTTTCATGATTGTCTTTAGACCCTATTCTGCGAAGATCTTCCTGGTGAGCTCCGTCGTCTTTGTTGTGATGTGGAGTAATGTTGTTCTTCTCCCCAAGATATTTCCCGCCACCTTCGACCCCTCGAACTGGACCGTGGGCAAATACATCGTGTTTTCATTGTGGCAATTGTCATTGGATGGTTTCTTTATCGCGCTCTCGCTCGAATTGCTGGATATCCACCCCGCCGTTTCCTTTGGACAGAAACTCCTCCTGATCTATCCCAACGTGCTAAGCCAGGCCGTCATCCCCCAGGCTATTGCCACCCTCTTGCTTCGAAACAATCTCTTACAAGAAAATTTGCGTCATGCGATGAAAGCCAACCAGGAGTTGGAGAAGATCCGGGTGATCCGGGAAGACGTGGAGCATATTCACCCCAACCTCGTGACCATTTATTCGGATACGCGGGAGTCGCTGCAGTTTCTTTTTTCGAATCTTCTTTATGTGGAAGCCAGCGAGAACTATTCCACGCTCTATTGGAAAAACGGGCAAGCCGTCGAGAACCGGATGCTGCGGATCAACCTGAAGAATGTGGAGAGCCAGTTGGACAATCATTTTACGATCCGTTGTCACCGGTCGTTCCTGGTCAACATTAACGCCATCGCGCATGTGACGGGAAACGCTAACGGGTATAAGCTGGCCATCAAGGGCACGGGCGTTACCGTTCCGGTGTCGCGATCGAAGGGCAAAGAGGTGATGGAGCGGATCGAGCAGCTCCGAAACGTGTTTGAGCTCAATTAGTCATTCGTCCCAACGGGCAGTCATTGGCACCAGGCCGTTGTCAGTTGTCACTAAATCGCGCCCACTCGTTACAAACGCCCATTTTTTTTAGCCGCGCCTTTTTCTTTTGCGCTAGAAGTCAAAAACAACTTCTTACGCATGAACCCCCATACCTCCCCTATCCCCAAATCATCTTTTAGATTTTTATCGTTATTGATCTTGCTGACCGGCCTGTTGCCGGCGCGACTTTATGCGCAGTCCACCCAAACCCTGCGGGGAACCGTGGTGGACGGGGTGAGCAACACTCCCCTGGTTGGTGTTACCGTGGTCCTGGTGAATCCCGGCAACACGCTCTTGGGCAGCACGACCAATGCCGACGGACACTTCCGGATCGACGGCGTGCCCACCGGAAGACAGACGCTCCGTGTGACGTACATCGGCTATGAAGAACAAACCATCCCCAACATCGTGGTGACGGCCGGCAAGGAAGTGGTGCTGAACCTGAGCCTGACCGAAAGCATCAGCCAACTGGAAGAAGTGGTGGTGACCGGCGACAGCCGCGACGACAAAACCGCCACCAACAATGAGAACGCCGCGGTGAGCGCCCGGTCCTTTAACGTGGACGACACCAAGCGTTATGCCGGCGCCATCGGCGATCCTTCGCGCATGGCCGCCAACTTTGCGGGCGTGGCCGGTGGCAACGACAGCCGCAACGACATCGTGGTGCGCGGCAATTCGCCCACCGGTATGTTGTGGCAGATGGAAGGGCTCAACATTCCCAACCCCAACCATTTCGGTTCGGCGGCCAGCACGGGAGGACCGGTGAGCATCCTGAACAACAACAACCTCGACAAGTCCGATTTTATGACCAGCGCCTTCCCGGCGCAATATGGTAATGCAACGGCCGGGGTATTTGACCTGCGGCTGCGCGATGGCAACAATGAGAAACGCGAACTCCTCGCCCAGGTGGGTTTTAATGGGTTTGAACTGGGCGCGGAGGGACCGTTCTCAAAAAAATCGGAAGCCTCGTACGTTGCCAACTACCGGTATTCAACGCTGGGTGTTTTCCAGGCGCTTGGCATTCAGTTCGGGACCGGCACTAACACGCCGGATTACCAGGATCTCAATTTCAAGGTGAGCGTGCCTACGGCAAATGGCGGGAAGTGGACTTTGTTCGGCATCGGCGGCACGAGTAAGATCAACCTGTTGGGAAGCGAAGCCGACCTGGACAAAGGCTCTAACAACCTGTATGGAAGCGAGAACAACGATTCCTATACCAAATATCAAACCGGTGCGGTGGGTGTCAACTATGAAAAAACCATTTCGAATACCTACATGCGGATCACCGCCGGTTTGAGTGGTACGGGCGAAGACGTGTCTTCCGATTCGCTGGTCCGCAACAGCGAGAATGAAGTGATCGACCGCTACCTGCGCGTGGAAAACAACATGAATACGCAAAAGTATTCGCTAAACTTTTTAACCCGGACAAAATTCAATGCCCGGAACAGTCTTACCTCCGGCTTCTATATCGACGACACCCATTTCAATCTCTACAGCCACGATGTCTACGCCAACGTGCAGCGCGACACGGTGCGGCTGGATGTGAAAGACCGCACCACGCTATACCAGTTCTACAGCACCTGGAAGCATCGCTTCAATCCGCACCTGGTGTTGAACGCGGGCCTCCATACACAGTACTATTCGCTGAACAAGCAATGGGCCGTGGAGCCGAGAACAAGCTTACAATATATTATCGATGGAAGCCACTCGCTCAGTGTTGGGTATGGCATTCATAACCAAATACAGAGCATCACAACCAATTTTATACAAACCAAAGCGGCCGACGGTGAAATGTTGCTCACCAACAAAGATCTTGATTTCACCACCAGCCGGCACCTGGTGTTGAGCTATGACTGGAACATCTCGTCGAAGGTGAGGTTGAAAGTGGAGAGTTATTATCAGACACTTTCGAATGTTCCCGTGGAGCAGGTGCCGTCGTCGTTTTCATCGATCAATACGGGGATGTCCTTTGGAATTTCGAGTACCGACAGCTTAGTGAATCGGGGTACGGGAAGAAACTACGGGTTGGAGTTTACGTTGGAGCGGTTCTTCCGCGATGGCTACTACTTCTTGTTTACGGCCTCGCTTTTCGATTCCCAGTACAAAGGCAGCGACGGCGTTTGGCGAAACACCGCCTACAACACGCAATACGTTTTCAATGCGTTGGCGGGCAAAGAATGGCGCGTGGGCAAAGGAAATGACTTCTTCTCTGTAAACTTAAAGATGTCCACCGTGGGTGGCAAGCCGCTTACGCCGATCGATTTTGAAACCTCACAACGCTATGGCAAGACGGTCTACAAGGACAGCGAGGCCTATAGCGACCGGCAAACCCCCTACTTCCGATCGGACCTGCGGTTCTCTTACCGCAAAGAATATAAACACAGCACGCTGGAAGTGGCTTTGGATCTGCAGAACCTGACCAACAACAAAAATATCTTCACGCAGAACTACAATCCGCGGACGAACTCCATTGTGACGGTGTATCAGCAATCGTTCTTCCCGGTTCCCTACTTTAAGTTTACGTTTTGAAAATGCACAGCAAACTGTTTCGCCGTCCCTAGAAATATTTTGTGAACCGCACCTTTAAGGCAAGGGGCGTTCCCGGCGTGAAGTGGATTTCGGATACGGGGTCGGTCTCATCCTTGAGACGCGACTCCGTGTCGAACTGGGCTTCCTTCCAGGCCGTGTTGAAAATGTTTTCGACCGACAGGCCGAACTCATAGCCCGGGCGTGTATAGTTGACGATGGCGTCGGCGATGAAGTAACCGTTAGCCACCACGGTATTGGTTTCGTTCGCCGCGCGGTTGCCCATATAGCGATAGCGCAGGCTGCCGTTGACACCTTGCTGCCGCCGGAAACTCAAGCCGCCAATGCTGGTGATGGTGGGCGCCAGCGGAATATGATCCTCGCCTTCGGGCACACCTTTGGCGCGCGGCCGGGTCACGTTCAGGTCTGCGTCGGCAAACAGCCAGGGCGCGAGTTGGTAGCGCACAGAGAGGTCGATGCCTTCGCGTGTGGTTTTGCCGCTGGGTTCCACCACGGCTTCGTCGCCGACATAGACAAATTCCTCGTCAAGGTCGAGGCGCCAGAGGGCGGTGTGGACGATGAGCGCGGGAGTCACTTTTATGTCGGCGCCTACATCCATGCCATAGGCGCGAGGCAACGTCTCCTTGGCGGACTGTTCCACTACCACGCGGGCATCGTTGGAGTGGAAGCCGGTGCCCGTGCGCACAAAGAGGTTGACGGTTTCGGTGGCTTGGTAGTTGAAGTTAAGTTTGGGACTCACGATACCTCTCCTCTTGCTGCCAGGTTGGGCAGCATTCAAACGGTCGGTGTAGTCGAAGTGAAAATAGTCGAAGCGCAGGGCGGCGTTGATGGAAAACTTTGGTGTGAGCCAAAGCGTTTCGCTCCAGAAAGCATTTGCATTGCCTTCGCGGATGTCGCCGCGTTTGAAGTCGCGGATGAAGATCCGGCGCACGGTATTGCTCAGCGCAATGTTGTCGATCGCATCATAGCGAAAGCCTGCACCGGCTTCCGTTTGCAAACGCATGCCGCCCAGTGTTGAGGTTTGACTGTAGCGCGTTTTGTAGCCATAGACCCAACGGTGTTCCTGCTGGTGGATCTGGTCGCCGTCTACCGGGTTGTTGAGGTAGAAGGTGAAGTTGGAAAACAGGCTGAAGTTGTAGCGCACGGCATAAGCCTGGTTCTCCCAGGTGCCGCCGTTGCGCAGCGAATGACTGGTCCGCAGATTCATGTTGATGCGTCCCGTGCCTCCGCCTTCGGTGGGATCGAGCGAACCGAAACGGGTGATGAGCCCGCTGTCTACTGCGCGGTCCGGAATTTGTCCGCTGGCGTCCCACTGGCTGTCGAACACGGAGAGGGCCAGTGAGAGACGTGTGCGCTCGCCCCATTGGGTGTTGAATTTTCCCTGGATGTTGAAGCGTTTGAAGTGCTGACTGTTTTCGAAATAGCCGTTGGTGCGCGTGAACTCGGAGGCGATGTAGGCGTTGGAGCGGGCCCGTTTCAACACGTTGACACCGGCCACCGCGCGGCCCATGCCAAACGAGCCGCCTTCGAGGCGGGCAAAGTTGTGATCCAGTTTGTTTCGGGTTTGGAAATCTACATAGCCCGCGGTGGTGAAGTCGCCTTCGTCGGCGAAGTAGGGTCCCTTGTCGAAGTCGACATAGTCTACCAGTTCGGGGATAACGAAGTGGAGATCGGCGTAGCCCTGACCGTGGGCGTGCGACACCATGTTCACGGGCATGCCATCCACTTCCACGTTGATGTCTGTGCCGTGGTCGGCATCAAAGCCCCGGAGAAAGATCTGCTCGGCTTTGCCTCCGCCGGCGTGCTGAGCAATGAACAGACCCGGCACCATGCGGAGAATGTCCTGACTGGTGTTGACAGGCCGCAGGCGAATGTCAACGTGCGACAAGGTGTTCATGGGACGCTCCAGTCCACCGGTCACGGTGATGTCGGCCAGTTGAACGCCGCCGGCTTTGAGATGGACAGAGAGTGATGTGATCGCGCCATCGGCGATAGTTACTGGAATAGTTTGCGTTTCAAAGCCGATATAGGAAACGCGAACGGAGTAGCTACCGGCTTTTGCCGTTGTGATACTGTAGTGTCCCAGCCGGTCGGTGATGGTGCCGGTTCCTGTCTCCGGGATATAGATCGAGGCTCCGATCAGGGGTTCATTTTTCTCGTCTGCTACGGAACCCCGCACGATGCCTTGGGCAAGGGCGCCCTGGGCAACCAGCCACAGCGTGAGTTGCAGTATAAAGAATTTCATGGCTTCAAATTTATGAAGTGAAAGGGATTCTCAAGGCACCGGCCAGATGAAACTGATGGATCGCTTCAACTATTGCTCAGGGCCTCTTTAATTTTTTGCGTCACTTCCGGGCCGAGTTCAAACGCACTTTTTTCCGCACGACGGAGATAGGTCCTGGCCTTTCCGGTTTGGCCGTTGGCCTGGTAAATCAAGCCGAGGTGAAAGAACACATCGGGCTCGAAGGTTTTGTCGACGAGGAAATCTTCGGCCACTTCCAATGCCTGGGCGTATTTGCCTTCGTGGAAATATCCCCAGGCCAACAGGTCGTACGATTGCGGCGTGGGCCGGTTATGGATCTCGCGTTCGGCGAGGGCTATGGTTTTTGCGGGATTTGAAAAATCCTCCACGTGCATCAACGCCAGGTACTTGTTGTACATGTCGCCGTAGCGCGGGCTGTTGGCCAGCGAGTCGAACACATGCAGTTCTTTCATTTTTTCCATGGCGTCATTTTCGGCTCCGGCGATTTTTGCCAGTAGCAAATGCATGTCGGGCG
The DNA here is from genome assembly GCF_003589925.1 of Chryseolinea soli. Classification (NCBI taxonomy): domain Bacteria; kingdom Pseudomonadati; phylum Bacteroidota; class Cytophagia; order Cytophagales; family Fulvivirgaceae; genus Chryseolinea; species Chryseolinea soli. The sequence goes on from NZ_CP032382.1 coordinate 7,273,897, forward strand.
TGGCTCTTTTTTGATTGATGTATTGAGCGATGCGCCGCGCGTCGGCATAGCGATGGTCATGCGAAAAGGCGATCCAGGCAATTCCTTTTAAGGCATAGTCATAGTCCGGATTTGTTTTGAGGATGTCGAGGTAGAGTTGGTAGGCTTCCTGGATCCGTCCGGCGTGCCCATACATATCGGCCAGGTTTGATTTTGTCCACAGCGAAAGGGATGCATTGTCTTTGGCTTTTACGAGTGCGGTTTCCATCAACACGATGGCCGAGTCGAGATCGCCTTCGTGGTCCTTGATCTTTGCTTTGCGAATGATGTAGGGGAAGAAATTACGCGTGGCGATCCTGTTGAGTGCCCTGTTGGCGCCGTCATAATCGCCAAGTTCGAGATCTACGTCCGTCAACATGAACAACGAAGAGGCTTTCCCCTCTCCGATTGCCAGGGCTTTTTGAATTTGTTCATACGCTTCACCAAACTGATGTTGCGTGATGGCGTTTGCCGCCAGTGCGCGGTGAACGGAAGCATTTTCATTTCCCGACGCGGCGAGCACGGAGCGGTACAAACTATCGGAGGTAAAAATATCTTCGATGCGGCCCGCCAACATAAAACGCGACGACAACAGTCCGGCGATGCGGAGCTTGCAGGTCTCGCTGTCGGGTGTGCGCGTTTGTTTGTTTTTCCAGAACGCAATTTCTTCGTTGCATTTTTGGAGCGCGGCATCGGTGTGCGGCGTGAGGTAGGCAGCATAGTCGGCCGGGTGCGTGATGTCCTGTTCCTGCTTTTCGGCACAGCCAAAGATCAGGAGAACCGAAAATGCCAGTGACGGGAAGATGAGGGCCTTCTTTTTCATGGGTTGGAGTTTTGAAATAAAAAACTAAACCCGGAGCAAGCGTGCCCCGGGCCGTGTTTGCATCAATGTGGCGAAGCCAGGTAGGGGAACGTGTCGAGGAAGCCTTTATCGTTGGCGTTCACATGATCGTCGGTCAACATGGGATTGGCAGTGGCATCCGGTCCGCCGAAGAGCAGGATCAATTCCACGGTGATCACATCGTCGTTCAGCTTACGACCGGTCAGCACGTTGGTGCCGTCGTAGAATGTCGTGGCACCGTTGAGCGCTACGCTCAACACGTCGGTGGAGAGTACGCCGGTGAAGGTGGCGGCATCGAGACCCAGCAAATTGGTCGTGTAGCCGGGGTTGAGGGCCATCAATCTATCCTTGAATTTTGTCCCGAAGGCTGCGTTTTGAGCCGAAGGGATCGTGCCGTTGAAAGTGTCTTTGTCGCCGGCGCTCACGAAGACGGTGTTGATGGCGGGACGTGCCATCTGGTCCTCTTGCACGTAGGTGACCGGCATAGGCGTAGCATCGTCGTCGTTGTTACAGGACCCGAGCGCAATCACGGCGCCCACGGCCAACAGGCTTATATATTTCAGTTTCATTTTTTTAAAAGGTTGAGTGAGGGAATTAATTTTTTCGGTTGGTCGTCGCCCACGCATTGATGGTGCCACTGCCCAGCAGCGACTTGGGCAACTCGATGACCACCGACATCACATTGGTACCGGCGAACGTGTCCGTTCCTGGGTTGTTGAACCCGGTGGCGGTTCCAGCGATCACTTTTTTAAACTGGTCCAGGTCGAAGAAGAACGGATCATCGCGCGGGCCGGCGAAGACTTTAATGCCGTTGGCTTCGCCGGTCATGGGCGAACCGGCATAGGTGCTGATGCCGGCCTCCACTTTGTTGCCGGTGGTGACCAGCGTACTGTTCAGTCCTTTTTCGATGGGCGCTACGGGGCCATACACTTGCACTTTGCCGTTCTCGAACGTCACCTGGAGCACGAGGTCTTCCATGTTGTCTTTGGCGGACGAGTTGTCGACGTTCACTTCGAGCATCACGTCGGAGTCAAAGGCGGCAGCGGCGGTGGCCGTGGGGGCCAACAGTCCTTGTGTGTTGACGACAAACACGAGGTTGCTGCTGTTCGAAGGGCTTTCGAATGCGTAGAAGTCGGTGATGTCGGAGGCCTTGCCCGTCACGGCCGGCGCGTCGATGTGGTCAGCCGCAATGAGGTACGTTGCCGATGAGATGACACCGATCGCCAGGAGCGCGGCGAGGCCCCTTCGGAGGTCTTTTGTTTTTGCTTTCATAAAAGGGTTGTTAATTGATCATGACCCACCTACGATGAAAGCAAACGGTTTGGATTTTTAGTTTTAGAAATAAATCAAAATGCGCGACTGTGCGCGGCCGACGAAGGTCCGCCGGACGACGAAGGATTACCATTTTTGATGATGGGTGATGGTTGCTAACGCCTTAACCGTATGAGCATTATCGGCGAAATAGATCCTCCCTGAGGCGAGGCCGGGTCAAAGTGTAAAAAAAATCTGCAACGAAAAAAATTTCAAAAGAAATGCCTCTCACCGGATACTTGTCCCGATCCGATCCCAATCTTTACTCCAATAAAAATACAATGCTTTCCCCAACACCATGCTTTCGGCTACGAATCCCCAATAGCGGGAGTCTAAGGAATTATGACGGTTGTCGCCCATCATGAAATAGTAGTTGTCTTTGAATGCATAGGTATCGATCTGTTTTCCGTTGATGATCGCCGCGGAGTCCAGCAACTCGACCGATTCGTTCTCGTATTTTAAACACGTTCCATAAAGCGCGAGGTTCCGGTGGGTCAATGGGATCCGGTCTCCTTTTTTTGGCAAGTAGAGCGGACCAAAGTTGTCTTTATTCCATTGGCCCGATCCCGTCTGCGGATATACGTCCGGTTCCAGTTCGTCTTCGCTGGTCATTTCCCGTTCCACGAATTTTATAAAAGGCAATCCTCTTACTTGTCGCGCTTGTTCCTGCGTCAGGAACATGCTGTAAGATCCTGACCCCACGTCATAAAACTCGGATTCAGCGATGCCGAATTGATCAAGCACGCGTTGCTGGATCCTAACGCCATCCGTTTGCACAGCATATCTATACTTGAGCATGTAGTCGCCCGTGAGGCTATCGCCGTTTACAAAGACCGCTGCTTTACGTATGGAAAGGGTATCGCCCGGCATGCCCACGCAGCGTTTGATGTACATGATTTTCTGATCGGGCGGCCACTTGAAGACGATGATGTTATTGCGGGCGATGGTTTTGGTTTTGTGGAACATCAAGTGGTCTCCAATTTGCAACGTGGGGTCCATGGCGGGTGTTGGTATCACCACCGGAGTGATGGGCGATAGATAGCCCAGGGAATGAATGCTTTGCAAGAATGGACGCAGGCCCACCTGGGCAGCAATGACTAAAACATATACATACCACACATCCCAGCGCTTTGTCTCCTGGTGTTTGGCCTTTCCCACGGCCCGATAGCCGCTGACGATCAAGTACACATAAAAGGCGATGATGAGACCGATCCCGACCAGGAACAGCGTAAAGGTATACGCCACAAACCGGATGCTGATCACGGCCACCAGGATGAGCAGGAAATAGGCGATGACGCCTCTCTTGATGTTCCCCGCATAAACATAGCCCAGGCCCGGGACGATAAAATTCAGGAAGGCTGCCAGCGCAGGTTTCTTTTTTTTCGGACTTTCTTCATGGCCGCTAACGGGGGTCTCCAGGTCGTTCATTTTGAATCTATTTTACGTGTATGGCTGAGAAATTTATCGCCCACAAACCTGAATGGATCAGGCATTCTCCAGCTTTATCTATTTTGGCTAAAACAAGTATAGCGTTATTATTCTAAAATTCATACTGCTTCAAACGGATCGAAGGTGCTCCACTCCTTTTAAGTATGTTAGAGAAAGCCTCGGATTTAAAATCATTATTTTCCGTGATTTTTTCTAAGCCCGTGACCCCGCTTATTTGCGCGCCCAATATTATACGATAAAAGCATGTATCGACCACCTTGATGGAGGGTGAGGACATCCGGAAAATATGCAGCATCAAGGCAGGATTCTTCGCATGGCTGAAACAGGAAGATTAAATTCCCGTATTTATGAAAAGCCAAATACACTTAATTTTATCGTTCAACTCACCTAGCCTGCCGTTAGCCGCTTCCAGGCGTTTGCTGATTTTAGAAAGATCCGGAAGTAACGACAACCATTCAATAATTTCTATGGAGCCCAAAGTAAAAGACGAAAAACTTAGCGCGGAGATCGGGCAGTATAAAAAATTGCATGACATCATCAGCGCAACCAGTGAGATCCCTGAAGATTTTATCAGGCCCTCCACGGAGGACGATAAGTATTGTTATTATATGTTTTCCACCGCCAGGTGCTCCTTTCTTTTTATCGACAAGCATTATGAATCCTTTATGGGCTATTTGCCCGAGGAGCACAAAAAAGGCGGGCTTGACTTTTGGTTTTCAAAGGTTCACCCGGACGATCGCAAGCTCCTGGCCGATCGAATACTCGAGTTCCAGGGGCAAGCCAGGTCGTCGCATAGCAAGGAGCAACCCCTGTCGGCCATGCTGAACTACCGGTTCAGGAAGGGAACGGGAGAATGGATCTGGCTCCAACATACCGTCCTTGTGGCCGCGCTCGATGAAAGCGGGATGATCGACAAGCTTGTACACCGGCTGAGAATGCTCGAAGCACTGTCTACTCCCGTTCATCCGGAGAAAAAACCTTTTGAGGTTGCCTTGAAAAAAAGTGATTCGGTTGGGCGCCTGACCAACAGAGAAAAACAGGTTCTGAAATTGGTCGCCGAAGGTTTCTCTTCCAAGATCATTGCCGATCAACTGAGCATCAGCATCAACACGGTGGAAACGCACCGGCGACACTTGTTAGAAAAGCTGAATGCCAAAAACTCAATGGAGTTGGTGAAGCGCGCGTTTAGTTTGTTCTGGAATTAACGCCGGTATGCCTTCCGGGTGTCAGCCCCAATCGTCCCGGAAAAAATCATGATTTTCCGTCATTGAGTTAGATCCTGCTTTCGCTTCCCTTTGTGCCAAAATAAACGTCAATTTTTATGGCACAATTCATTCCTTTCGATTCAAAAGTTCAAGTCAACGGGCAAACCATTCTGTCCGTCGTCAATGCACTGCACAGCGGCCAGGAGACGAGAAGAATCATTCTTGAGAAGAATGGCATCAAAGATCCAAAACCTGGCGCCTGGTTCCCGCAGAGTGCCTGGCTGAAAGCGTTTGAAGAGATCTCCAAGACCATCGGTTCGTATACCTTGTTTAGTATCGGAAAAGCGATTCCCGAGCACGCCACATTCCCACCGGAGATCGACAGCCTGGAGAAGGCATTGTCTTCCATTCACGTGGCTTACCAAATGAATCACCGCGGCGGAGAAATTGGGTATTACAAGTTGGTCTGGTTTGATGGTCCTGCCCGGAAGGCCATGATGGAATGTAAAAACCCCTATCCCAGCGAATTCGATCGTGGCATCATTACGACGATGTTACGAAGATTTAAACCACGCGACTCCTTTAAATACGATGTCTCGCTAAACCTCGCCTTTCCAACACGTCTGAAGGGCAACGACAGCTGTATGTTCAACATCGTCTGGTGAGGTCCTAAGAACCGTGCTTAAACCGTCTCTCCACTTCGAGAAGGCAATCTCCACGAGTTGGATGCCGTCAAAATCCATGTTTAACCTTTACAAAATCCAAAAATGAAAAATCAGTTTATCATTGTATCGACCTTAATTTTATCTTTAACGATATTAAACGCTTGCAAAAAGAAAGACGAAACGCCCAGTCCAATCGCCGCAGCCCCTTCGGTAAGCTTCACCATCGACGGCGACGGCTTTGTGTCAAAAGAAGTCTCCATCACGGGGATAAGTGATCTCTCCAACGTCGGTCTATATTTTTCGAAGTTTGGCTTTACGTCGTGTACCGTCGGCGACAAAGCTTCGTTAGCCGAAGACGACAAAAACAGGGCTGCATTCTATTTTGATGGAAACACCTCCAGTCCAACGTCACAATCGGTGGGAACCCGTTTTTCAAATCCCCAGGGGCCGCAAGAACTGGTCAATTTTCTTCTTAGCGTTACCCGCCAGGGCACGATGAATACCTATGTTATCGACTACAACGACCTGAGCAATACTCCCGGATTCATTTCCATTTCAAAATACGGGGCCGTCGGCAGTACGATCGAAGGAACTTTCTCGGGGACATTAATCAATTCGGTCACCGGAGAAAAAGTTGAGATCACCAAAGGGCATTTCACCGTGCCGAGAAAAAAAGACATTTAATCCCACCACGTCCCGAATAGAGCACGACCGGTGATCAGACCCATCATCGGCCGGCTCTGTCTTTTTGCCCAAAGAAACATTACAGCACCATCCATTCGTGTTCTCAACGACCAAATAACAACCACTTTCCCTATGAAATCAGTAGCCATCATTGGCGCCGGCTTCTCCGGCCTGGTCACCGCAAAAATATTCAAGCAATATGGCTTTGTCGTCACCGTATATGAGAAGGAGTCCGAGGTAGGAGGCGTGTGGACTTCCTCCAGGAGATATCCCGGCCTCACGACCCAAAATCCGAAGGACACCTACTTTTTATCGGACCTAAAAATGCCAAAACATTTTCCGGAATGGCCCAATGGCGACCAGGTTCAGGCGTACCTGGATGCCTATGTTACCTATTGCCATCTGCGAAAACATATCATCCTTCAAACGGAAGTAAAAAAAACCGACTACGATCCCGAATCCGGAAAATGGATTGTCAAGACCGAGCACACCAGGAGCCACCTGCGGGAGGTGAGGGTTTTCGACTATTTAATCATCTGCAATGGCATTTTTTCCGATCCGCTCATACCATCCTACACAGGAGCGGATAAATTCATAGCGGCCGGCGGCAAGATCCTTCACACTTCCAAACTGAACGACCTGTTCGAAGTGGCCAACAAAAATGTTGTCGTGGTGGGCTATGGCAAATCTTCCTGCGACGTTGCCAGTGCCATCGCCGACGCTTCCCTGTCCACTACGGTCGTTGCCCGAAGCATCCTTTGGAAAGTGCCCAAGAAATTCTTTGGACTTTTGAACATGAAGTTTATACTCCTGACGCGTCTGGGTGAGAACCTTTTTGAATACATCTCGCTAAGCGGGTTTGCAAAATTCCTGCATACTGCGGGAAAGCCGCTGCGGAACTTTCTCCTCTGGAGTGTGCAATCCGTCGTTGCCACACAACTAAAACTAAAGAAAAGCGGCGTGCATCCCGGCGATTCGCTGGAGACCATCGCCCGGGCCAATGTGAGCCTGGCCAGCGACAATTTTTTTAACAAGATCCTGTCCAAAAAAATTGTTATCGAGAAAGGGCAAGACATTCACTATCTGCTCCCCGGGAAAGCCGTCCTGGCCAATGGAAAAGAACTGCCTGCCTCGATGATTGTCTGCGGCACGGGATACCGGCAAGCGATACCTTTCATGAACGAATCGATCGCCTCAAAAATCCTCGATGAGCAGAAAAATTTCAAATTATATCGCAACCAACTTCCCATAGACGTTCCGTGCCTGGGATTTAACGGATACAACTCTTCTTTCTATAGCCAGCTGAATGCCGAGATGGGTGCCCTCTGGCTAGCCGAATATTTTACGGGCGGGTTAGCCATTCCTTCCCCCGAAGAATGCTCAAGACATATTGCTGAAAAACTAGCCTGGTCAAATCACAGATCCGCGGGAAAAAATTCCAAGGGCACCAATATCATTCCATTTTCTTTGCATCACATCGATGAACTGCTCGGCGATGTCGGGTACAATGTCAGTCGCTTCACGCGGTTGATGCAGTGGCTGGTCCCGGCGAATCCGGCGTCGTACGTGCCGGTAATAAGAAAAACAATCGACCGGTTTGACAAGAACAGGCGAGCACAGTTCTTTACTTCAAAGAAACCCCATCCCCATTTGGGTTCGCCTGTAGTCAATTTCCGTGATTGACGTGCCACTTTATGCACCATAGCTTTGTCGTGTCAATAAAGAAATTATAAAATTAAACATTAACCCATTGTTGTCATGACACAAGCTATGAAAGATGTTGCACCATTTTTACAAAGTGTATCCAAGAAAGCTCTTCTGGTGATCGATGTGCAAGAGAATTTGCTAAACCCAAAATCGAAATTGCACATGGTTCCCGACGAAGTATTGCCGATGGTGAACAATGTCAATAGACTCATCCAGCTTTTTTTAAAAACCAATCACCCCATTATTTATACCGTCAACGAGTGGACCAATCCGATCCTGAATGCTTTGACCGGAAATGTTTGTAAAAAAGGGAGCCCGGGCGTGGGGATTGACAAACAAATCAATGTCGTGAGCGACAGGATCTATTACAAATCCAAAATGAATGCATTGTCCGACAAAAACCTCGTTGCCTTTTTGCATCAGCAAAATATCGAGGAATTGTATATCACGGGTTTGTTTGCCGAAGCGTGTGTGAAGAGCACTGCAAGGTCTGCGGTCCGGCATGGCTTCACCACGGTAGTGGTTGAGGACGCGGTAGGCTCAAAAAGTGTCGAGCACAAATTAAGATGGATAAAATATTGCCAGAAAAAGGGAGCCACCATCATGACCAGCGATCAACTGACGGAATAAATAAAACCAACGTCGTCCTTGGGGATCGGCGTTTGCTGAAAGGATTAGCGCGGTTGCGTTGCCTCTGCTTTGCGAACGAGATTCGCGATCCGATCGGAAAACGCCGACCACAAGGCAGGCGGAAAGCCATGCCCCACGCCTTCGAATATGACCAGCTCGGCGCCCGGAATGGCTTCCGCGGTAGCCTTTCCGCCGCTGACATGAAGCATCTTATCGGAGTCACCGTGTATGACGAGGGCCGGGACGTGCAGCCGTCGCAGTTTTTCGGTGCGGTCACCCGACTTCAGGACCGCTATTTTTTGGCGCAGCGATCCCAGGCGGTCATGGTCGCGGTCCCACGCACGGCCTGCATTTTCTGCGGCCTTTGCTTCATCCAACGGGTACTTCGGTGAGCCCACCGCTTTGAACGCCTTTACCTGCCATTCTATAAAACCTTGCTTGTCACCGGGTGACGCACCCAAATGCGCCAGCGCCGACCAGTCGGGTTGGCCAACCGATGAGTTTCCGGTAGTAGACATCATGGAGGTGAGTGACCTGATGCGTTCGGGATATTCTATGGCCATGGTCTGTGCGATCATTCCGCCCAAGGACACGCCCACGACATGCGCGCTTTTGAAACCAAGGGCGTCCATTAGACCAATCGTATCGGCGGCCATGTCGGAAAGGGTATAAGAAACGGAAGCATAGTCGCCTTTCATGGCCGCCGCAAAGTCAGGCTCGGGAGCACTGTGGAAGTGTGTGGACAAACCGCAGTCGCGGCTATCGAAGCGGATGATCTGCAGGCCACGCTGAACCAGTTCTGTGCAAAATCCATCAGGCCATCTGTACATTTGTCCGCCGACGATCAGCAGAACAGGAGGCGACGCGGTATCACCAAAACGCTGGTATACCATTTCGATCTTTGCGGGACCGACATTAACGGCTTTTTCTTCCTTCATTATAAACCCGTGTTATTACCCTAAATATAATCAGCAAGATAAAAATACGAGCGGCGATACATTTCTAAAATAACTTTCCCTTTAGCCACCCGCCGAGAATAAATAAAAAACCCATGGCGATTACGCTGGGGATATGAAACCACCCTCCCACCCACATGGCGATTTGTCCCACCGATCGAATAAGTTCGATCGGTGACGTCATATGTTGACTCACGTATTTACCAAACGAAGAGTTTTTAAGCCGTTCAAGATCAGCAAAGGCGACCACGATCATGGTTACTACGACGGACGGGCCGAGAAATAAAATCAAAAACCAACTCATCTTATTTTGCCAGGCCAAATAGGTCGTAAAAAAACCAGTGCCAAAATCGACGCACAATTTCACCGGGTGAATTTGCTGGTAGAGCATTTTTTCTTTGAAGGTCATTGAAATCCAATTTATTGAATAATGATAAGCGTCCCTACAACAATGCAAATTGCTCCAATCGTTTTTTGCATCGTCAACGTTTCGCCCAAAAAGACCACTGAAAACAAAATCGTCAATACCAAACTAAGTCTATCAACCGGGGCTACGGGGAATGTCCTCCTTAACTGCAGGGCTTTTACATAACAGAGCCAAGAGAGTCCTGTCGCAATGCCGGAAAGAAAAAGGACAATTACATTCTGCCGGGTTAGTGGCGCGGTTGCATCGGTTCGTCCTCTCATCAGCGCCATGGCCCAAACCAAAAGCAACACCGAAAATGCGCGCACGGCGGTTGCCAAATCAGTGTCTATATTTTTCATCTCTACCTTGGCAAAGGAAGCCGTCAATACGGCAAGAAATGCAGGCAACAAAGTGTATATCCACCACATAGGTACCTAATGAGCGTTCTTATTTTCCATTCACTCCGTTCGTCTTCGCGCCAGGTCACCCGTGTTGAGGTCAGCATTTCTTTCCTTTCTCCGGAAGATGTGCCTGGCAACATATTGCGCATCTCTTCCCACACCGCCGATGACGCCGGACGTAATTCCAAATTGAAATAACATCCCCACAAAATAGAGTCCTTCGTGTTCTTCCAGAATACCGCGATCTGTTTTAGGCCACCCCTGCTCATAAGGAAGATCCATTTTGATCCAGGAAAAATCCGGCTCGAAGCCCGTTGCCCAAATGATCGAGTCGACGGCGATGACGCTTCCGTCTTCAAATCGGGGTTGGCCGCCTTCAACATCCGTTACCCGTGGCATTTGTTTTACTCCGGCGGCCACGACATCTTCTATCGATACGTTAACCAGCGGGCCTCCTCCCCGCAGCACTTTGGGCCTTGCCTTCCTGCCCAGCGGTGTGTTCACGGTCACAAAATTTTGTATGAACCACCAATAGGCTCTGCCAAAATATCGAAATACAAAATCGGGAATGCGGACCGTCGGATTCCCAGCCAGGAAAACCTCGTGCGTCTTGGCCAAGTCGATGGCAATTTGAACACCGGATGCGCCAGCGCCTACCACCAAAACCTTACCGGGCGGAATTTGCGAGGGGTTCAGATAGCGTGAAGAATGGAGATGAAGGATCTTGCCGTTCAATTTTGCTCCAAAGGACGGGATTTTTGGTGCTTGTTGGGCACCGGTGGCCACGACCACATTGTCGGCTGAAAAAACTTCTTCATTTGTCGAAATCTCATATTTAAAATAGACGTAGTGCAGCGTTCGCACCTTCCTCTTTAAATAAACCGGCAGGTTGTGTTTCCTGGCATACTCGCTTAAGTATTCTGCGATTTCCATTCTCGAAGGGTATTTTCCTTTTTCACCCCGAAATGAATAGCCCGGCAAACTATTAAACTGCGACGGCGTAAATAACACGAGCGAATCCCAGCGCGTGGCCCACGATCCTCCCACGCCCTCCGATGCGTCGACGATGACAAAATTTATTTTATGTTTCTGCAAATAAAATCCGGTGGCTAAGCCGGCTTGACCAGCACCAATAATGACCACCTCAAAATGTTTTTTGTTAATGCGTTCCATAGCCTGTGAGATTTATGTATGCGAAATGGGGCGAGCGAAAAACAGATTGTGAAATGGGCTCCTGCCTGGCTCGTTGTCTTCAAAGGAAGGCGGCCAGCCCCCGAAAAGCAATCACGGAAAATGTTGATTTAATTCGCGCGACGAGATTTCCGCACGTTTCACAGCAGGCTATGATGACGATTATGAAAAGTGTAAACAACAACCACTCCGATCTCGACGACAGATCGTATGCGGAGGTCAACATACAAAAAAATATTACAGAAGATCTTCGCGGTGACTGATCACCGATGAACTTATCTTTGGAATGTCAGGTGTAGCGATTTATTGGGAGACCGTTTTTTACTATTCATATTTCAACGTATCCACAGGATTTGACCGCGCCGCTTTTACGGCCTTCAGCGCCACGGTGATCACCACAATCGCGCCACTGATGAGGAGACCGGAAGCAAAATAGAGCGGGTTCCACGCAATGCGGAACGCGAAGTTCTGCAGCCACTGATCCACGATCAGGTAGGTGAGCGGCGCGGCCAACACGAAAGCCGCCAACACCAGCAGTACATATTCTTTTGAGATCAGGTAAAGGATGCTGCTCACCGACGCGCCCAGGACCTTGCGGATCCCGATTTCGGCCAGGCGTTGGTCGGCGATAAAGGAGATCAGTCCATACAAGCCCAGCACGGCCGTGAAAATAGAGAGCGCCGAAAAGATCATGAACACTTTGCTGAGTCGTCGTTCGCTGTTGTAAACCTGGTTGATGGATTGATCCAGGAAGTGAAACGAAAGCGGCTTCTCGGGTTCAAACCGCTTCCACTCGCGCTCGATCGCCGCGAGGGCTTCTGTCGTTTTTCCTTTCTCAACCCTCACGGCCGCATACCACCGCGGCCAGCCAAACCAGATGATGAGGGGGTCTATTTTTTTCTGCAGCGGTTCAAAATTGAAATCTTTCACGACGCCGATCACGCTCCCTAACTTCACCGGCCGGCCGGCATGGTCGAGCGCTTTTCCTACCGGGTCGCTCCAACCAAAGGCGCGGGCCGCCGCTTCGTTGATGATGAACCCGGCGGTGGAATCCGTTGCATGCTCGCGCGAAAAATCGCGGCCCTGCACCATCTCCAGTCCCATGGTCTTCACAAAGTCGTGCGTGATGTTGAGTATTTTTACAAACTGTGTCTTCTCCTTCCCTTCCACCGTGAAGCTCATGAACTGCACTTCCCTTCCAATCGGTTCCGACACAGACGAGACACTGACAATGGAGCTCTCCGACAACAAGTTGTTCTTAAACGCAAAATACGATCCCGGAAGATTTGTTCCCCGGATGGTCACCATGATGATCTGGTCTTTGTCGTAGCCCAGGGACTTATCCTGGATAAAGCGAAGTTGCCGGGCGATGACGATGGTGCCGATGATCAGAAAAATGGAGATGGCGATCTGCGCGCCCACCAGCAACTTCCTGAACCCTCCATTTCCCTTGCCTGGTTTCCAGACCCCTTTTAAGACCCGCTGCGGCTCAAACGAAGAAATGAAGAACGCCGGATAAGCGCCCGACAAAACCCCGACCAGAATAGTAAACAAAAAAATGCCACCCATAAGGGGAGCATTCTCCCGGACATTCAGCGACAGCGAAACCTCCAGCAGGTTGCTGAATAAGGGCAACATCAATTGAAGGATCAAAAAAGCAAAACACAACGCGATCAAACAAACCACGACCGACTCGAGGATGAACTGCAGCCTCAGGTGCGACTTCAAGGCGCCCAGCACTTTGCTGATGCCGATCTCCTTGAACCGGCGCGAAGCCGTGGCCATGGTCAGGTTCACAAAGTTGATGGCCGAGATGACGAGCACCAGCACGCCAACCGAGATAAAAATGTAGAGATTCTTGATGTTGCCGTTTTGCACCAGGTCGGTGTTGTAGTCGAAGTCCGAGTGCAGGTGAACATCGCCAAGGGCCTGGACATAAAACTTCGCGTTAAAATCTTTCTGAAAATCCGGCAGCTTGTCCGACGCAATTTTGTTGATGCCGGCCTCGAGGATGGGCACCTTTAAGGGATCCTTGATGGTGAAGTAGGTCCAGAACCAGTCGTTGTTATACTCCTCGAGGAATTTTGTATCCTTGGACACGCCTGAACTCGCGATGTTGGAAAGCGGAATGACAAAGTCAAATTGGAGATGGGTGTTGGAGGGCAGGTCTTTCACCACACCGGTAACTTCCAGGTCGGTCTGGTTGTTGAACCGCAGCGTTTTGCCCAAGGCGCTCCCCGTCCCGAAATATTTCGCTGCCATTTTCCGGTTGATCACTACTGCGTTGGGATGGGCCAGCGCGTTTCGAGGGTTGCCTTCCAAAAACGGAAAATCAAATAGATCAAAGAAAGAGGAGTCTGCAAAGATCACCTTCTCTTCGTAGAAGACGTTTTCGTTGTAACGGAAGGTGGGAACCATCCGCGTATACTTGTAATTGATGATCCGCGTATAGCCACCGACATCTTCGTTGAAACGCGCCTTGATCTCGGGACCAAACGCCGGGAACGTAGTGGGAATATGATTGGTGGTGCCACCCACCGTTGACGACGCTGTTATCCGATAGATCGATCCCGCTTGCGCAAACATTTTATCATAGCCCTGCTCGTGCCGGAGATACAACGCGATCGCGATAAAACTGGCCAGGCCCAGCGACAATCCCACAACGTTTATGGTGGCGTGGACGCGATGCTTGTTCATGTGGCGAAGCATCATTTTAAAAATATTTCGAAGCATAGCGGATGCGTTATAATTTTCGGATAGGTGAACCTTGTTTTGCAGGTCAGGCCAGTGTGCCGGGTCGATGTTCCGGATCACTTCTTCATAAGCCTTTTTGAAGGCCAGACCCTCTCCTACACGCTGCTCCATTTCACAACACACGTGATCGACGAGCTCTTCGAAAAGATCGCCGGCGGCCAATCCCTTCTTCCGCAGATCGTAACGGATATAATCGATTTCACTTTTGGACAAGCGCATGCTTTCAATACTTAAGCACCAGGTTCATCGCCTTCACAAAATCAAAATAGCTTTGCACCTCCCCCGTGGCCGTTTTATTGCCGGCACTGGTCAGGGAGTAATATTTCCGCGCGCGGTTGTCGACCACGACCGTTTTGGTGACCAGCAGGCCTTCGGCTTCGAGTTTATGGAGGGTGGGGTAAAGCGCCCCGAAGGTGAGTTCGATCTCGCTGTCCGTTCGCTCTTTGACCAACTGGGTGATCTCGTACCCATACATTTGTTTGTGTTCCGAAAGCAGCTTCAGCACAATCACCCGCAGGGTCCCTTTGATCAGTTCTTTTGAAGTCATGGCGGTATAGTCAGCTAGATAAACGGCGTATTATATAAGAAAGTTATATATACTGAAGAAAATAGCAAAATTCGCCCGGAGGCTCGATAGTGAATCTCCGCACTCTCGCGGCGTCATAAGATTATCCATTAAAACCAAAGTTTAATCCATCTACAGTCTTACCCAGTACGATAATTTTACAGAAAACAATCGTTTTAGATGAAAAACAAAAAGACTATAGCGATGCTGGGAGCGCTCATTCTGTCGCTTCGCAGAATCGAAAAATCAGAAAAAAATCCAATCCTCCGGATCAGCCGGCATTCCTCCTTTGTCCTGCTGATCCTGTTGGCCCTTTCCCTCCGCACCTTTGGCCAGCCTAATCCTGCCAACCTTGACCTATCGGGACCGTGGTCTTTTCAGATCGATCGAAACGATGAGGGCGTGAAAGAAAAATGGTTTACAAAGACGTTGGACGACCGCATCACGTTGCCCGGATCGATGGCCTCGAACGGCAAGGGAGACGACATCGCCGTGAACACGCCCTGGACCGGGTCGATCTTTGACTCCGCCTTTTATAAGGCACCGGAGTTTGCACCCTATCGCCAGCCTGGAAATATAAAAGTGCCCTTTTGGCTACAACCCGGAAAATATTTCAAGGGCGTGGCCTGGTATCAGAAAACCATCACGCTTCCCGCATCGTGGAGCGATAAATTTGTGGAGTTGTTCATTGAACGTGCGCATTGGGAAACCACGGTATGGATCGACGATGTGCCCTTGGGGCAGCAAAACAGTTTAGCGGTGTCGCATGTGTATGCCCTTCCTGCAAAAATTCGTCCGGGTGTTCACCGCATCACCGTTCGCGTCGACAACCGGGTGAAACAAATTGATGTCGGACAGAACTCGCACAGCATCAGCGATCACACGCAAACGAATTGGAATGGGATGATCGGAAAATTGCAGCTCCAGGCGAAACCGCTTATCCATATTCACACCGTAAAGATTTTTCCAAACCTCAAAGACCGGAATCTCCGGGTGCAGGTTCAACTGATCAACACCACACATCAAAAAACAAGGGCCACCCTGGAACTACAGGCCCGGCCGACCGCATCCCAAACCAGCAACCTGAAAAAGATAAGCAAAGCCCTGGAGGTGCAAGCCGATTCCAGTGTTGTGGAAATGGAATACGACATGGGGAGCGCCCCGCTTTTGTGGGACGAGTTCAACCCCAACCGGTATGTGTTGGCGGTGATTCTTTCTCCCGAAAAAGGAAAAGCAGATGTTGAAGAAGTTGATTTTGGGATGCGTGAATTTTCATCTTCCGGTACGCAATTCACGATCAACGGCCGTCCTGTATTTCTTCGGGGAACGCTCGAGTGCGCGATCTTTCCAAAGACGGGGTTTCCGCCCACCGACAAAGCGGCCTGGACAGATGTCTTTGTCGCATGCAAATCTTTTGGATTGAATCATGTTCGCTTCCACTCCTGGTGCCCTCCCGAATCTGCATTTGATGTCGCCGACAGCCTGGGCGTTTATCTACAGATCGAGTGCTCCTCCTGGGCCAACCAGGGTTCGTCCGTAGGCGACGGCAAGCCGGTCGACCGTTACATACAGCAGGAAAGCGAGCGCATCGTGAATGCTTATGGCAACCACCCTTCATTTTGCATGATGGCGTATGGCAATGAACCCGGAGGCGACCACCAGGTGAAATACCTCACCGACTTTGTGAACCATTGGAAACAACGCGACAATCGCCGGCAGTACACCACGGGCGCCGGCTGGCCGGTGATTCCCGAAAATAATTACAACAGTACTCCCGATCCCCGCATTCAACACTGGGGAGAAGGATTGAAAAGCATCATCAACGGCAAGGCTCCCGCCACCAATTACGATTGGTCTGGGATCATCAACCAGTGGTCCATTCCTACCGTCAGTCACGAAATTGGTCAATGGTGCGTGTTCCCTGACCTGAAAGAAATCGCTCAATACGATGGTGTGTTGAAAGCGAGGAACTTCGAGATCTTTGAAGCCACATTGAAGAAAAATCACCTTCGTCACCTGGCCGATAGTTTCCTGCTCGCTTCCGGAAAACTGCAGGCGCTCTGTTACAAGGCCGACATCGAAGCTGCCCTTCGAACAAAAAACTTCGCCGGCTTTCAACTCCTGGATCTTCATGACTTCCCGGGTCAGGGAACGGCTTTGGTCGGTGTGCTCAATCCTTTCTGGAAAGAAAAAGGCTACATCACCGCGAAAGAATACAGCCGCTTTTGCAATGCCATCGTCCCGCTTGCCCGGTTTTCGAAGATGATCTATTTGAACGATGAAGCCCTTGATGTCCCGGTGGAAGTTGCCAATTTTGGTAATGCCGCGCTGAAGGATACACGGTCGACCTGGGAGATTGCCGATCGTTCGGGGAAAGTAATTTTCAAAGGCGAATTTCCTAAAGCCGTTATCCCTGTCGGAAATGGAATTGAACTTGGCCGCATTAAGCAAACCCTAAATCAAATTGTCACCCCCTCCTTCCTGACGTTAACAGTATCCGTCGGCGTTTTTCAAAATTCCTGGGATCTCTTTGTATATCCGGCAAAACAACCCGAAGCAACGGATGAGATTCTGGTGACCGATCATCTTGATAAGCGCGCTGTCGACGCCCTGAATCAAGGTGGCAAAGTTATACTCACGGCGCGAAAAGGATCGGTCAAACCAGAATTTGGCGGAGATATTCCTGTCGGCTTCTCCAGCATTTTCTGGAACACGGCGTGGACCCATGGCCAGCCGCCACACACGCTGGGAATTCTTTGCGATCCTCAACATCCCGCCTTTGCCTTGTTTCCCACACAATATCACAGCAACTGGCAATGGTGGGATGCCATGAGTCACTCCAACGCCATCTTGCTCGATGCTGTTGACCCTGCGCTTCATCCCCTTGTGCGGGTGGTCGACGACTGGGTGACTTCGCGATCGATCGGCTTGATTTTCGAATGTTCCGTTGGCAAAGGCACGCTGATCGTGTCGGGAATTGATTTGCTCACCGGACAGGACCAAAGACCGGAGGCGCGACAACTGTTGACCAGTTTAAAAAATTACCTGCATAAAAAATCCAGCCGCCCCTCGTTGGCGGTGTCGCCCGAGAAAATCGCCGGGATCTTTAAATAGACAACGAAGGGCGACCCTTGCGCCGGTAGACGAACCTGCATTCCTGTTTACCGGCGCTTTTCATTTATGAAAATTGCGTCTACGAATGGCCTGACGGCGATCGGCCGGAAAATCCGCGCCGACAAAAAAGAAGCCTGAATATTTCGCTAACTTGACTTCTCGTCCCGCTGAAAAGAGCCCCGGGCCATTCTATACATTTAAAGCAACACAACATGGTAGTCTTTGATCTATCCAAAGTAGCCGTTCAACTCAACGCCGTGGATGCCCATGCCAACGAACGGTTTAGCGAAGTTCAGACGCTCATCCAAAATGGTTACGTGAGCGAATTCACCCCCGACGAAAAGAATGCCGCCGACAACGCATTCAACCGCCTCGAAGAAGTCTTTACCGCATTGGCAAAGACGCATGAACGTTTGAAACGACTTAAAGAAGCGTATGAGGATGCGTTTGAAAAAGAAACGGACTAATTATTCAGGCTGCCCGCGATAGCGTAGTATAAAAAAACAATCCCCTGCGTTTATTCATAGCGCAACGCATCCACCGGATTCGCCGACGCGGCCTTGAAGGTGTGTAGCGAGATCGTGGCCCACGCGATGGCCATGACGAGCAGGCCGGGAACGGCAAAGATCCACCACGAGAGTGAGATCCGGTTGGCGAATTCATTGAGCCAATTGTTCATGACCAGCCAGGAAACGGGCACGGCGATGACGATCGCGGCAGCCACCAGCAAGGCGAACTCTTTGCACAGCAGGGCAATTACTTGCGACACGGTGGCACCCAAAACCTTTCGCACGCCGATCTCTTTTGTGCGCTGCACCACCATGTAGGAAGAGAGACCGAACAATCCCATGCACGCAATGAAGATCGCCAACGTGGCAAACACGCCAAATACTTTTCCGAATTGTATATCGGCCTGGTACTGCTGGTTGTAGTAGTCATCCATAAAAAAGAACTGGAAGGGATTGCCGGGGAAATAGGATTTGAATTTCTCTTCGGCCAGCGTCACAACAGAGGGGACATTGCTGGTTTTGATGTGGATGGAATAAAACGTGTGGGCATCCGGAATATTTCTGAAGATCAGCGGCTCGAAGTTTCGTTTCATGGATTCCTGGCGGTAGTCTTTTAGCACGCCCACGATCTTGAAGGTGTCGCCCCAGAAAAAGATCTGCTCGTTCAACGCTTCCTTCGGCGTTTTAAAACCCGTTTGCCGTATGGCCGATTCGTTGAAGAGCACGGCGGCGCGATCGGTCTTTATTTCCTTCGAAAAATTCCTCCCGGCAATTAGCTCCAGCCCAAACGTGGGAACAAACGCCTGATCAATACCCAGCACGCGATACTCATTTGCCGACTCGTCAGTCTCCTCAATGCGACGGATCCCTCCGGCGTTCCAATCGGGCTGCCGGCCTGGGATACTGGTCGACGCCGTCACGCCAACAATCTCCGGATAGTTGGTTAGATCGTCATGAAATGCATAAAAGCGATTCACATACGTGGAATCGTTGATGTCCGGGCCCCGCACGATGATGGTTTGGTCGATGTTCACGCCCTTGTCGCTGTTCCGCATAAAGCTGAGCTGCCGGTACACGGTGAAGGTTCCAACGATCAGGGTGATCGATGCGGCAAATTGAAAAACGACCAGCCCCTTTCGCAGGAATTTTCCGCGCGGAGAACCCTGCAGTTTGCCTTTCAATACGGCGGCGGGCTTAAATCCAGACAATACAAATGCAGGATACAATCCTGACGACAGCACGCCCAGTATAAACACGGCAACCGTGCCCAGCAGGAAAACGTCATTGCTAAAGAGCGACGTGTCCAAATTCCTTCCGGAGAGCGCTGCAAAAGTGGGCAACAGCAATCTGACCAGCACGAGTGAAAGCACAAAGGCCATGAGATTGATGATAAACGACTCCAACAGAAACTGCCAGATCAATTGCGACCGGAGACCTCCCAGCACTTTCCGCACGCCCACCTCGCGCGCACGTTCCATGGACCGCGCCGTCGCCAGGTTTACATAATTGATCCAGGCGATCACCAGGATGAAGGCCGCAATGATCGCCAGGAAATACACCGACTTGCCATTCCCGTTCGGACCATAGTCCATCATGAGGTTGTTGGCAAAAAGATGGATCCGCGTGATGGGCTCCAGCGTGAACACCATGCCCGCATTATATTTTTTAAATCCTTCGCCTTCCCGTTTTTCGACAAATGCCGGAAGCTTTGCCTGTAGGGTGCTCACCTTTGCATTCGGATAAAGTTGCACGTAGGTCATGAACCCGTCCCAATGAAAGCTGTTTAACGCGTCCGGATTCTTGAAATAGGTCAGGTAGGTTGAAAACGAAAGCAGGGCATCAAACCGCATATGACTGGTCCCGGGCACATCTTCAAACACACCGGTGACGACCCATTCTTCTACGCCATTCTTACGGAGCATTTTCCCGATCGGGTCTTCATCGCCAAAATATTTTTTTGCAAATGTCTTTGAGACGGCCATCGTATGCGGCTCGCGGAGTACCGTCGAGTCGACGCCCTTCACCAACGGGAAAGAGAAGACCTTGAAAAAATCTTCGCTGGCATAGTAGATGTGCTCTTCCTTGAACGCAACATCGTCGTGACCAAACGTCTGCTTGTCCTCGCACATGCGGACATAGTACTCGACTTCCGGGAAATTATTTTTAAGCTCCGGACCAATCCCCGCGGCACCCGCGGCCCATCGCGTAGTGACCTCTCCCTTGCTGTAGCGGTCCAACTGTACGCGGAAGATCCTGTCTTTCCGCAATTGGTCCTGGTCGTAGCTAAGCTCGTGCATCACATAGCGGGTGATGAGCATCGACCCCGCCAACCCAACGGCCAATCCCAATACATTGATTATCGTAAAGACCTTGTTTTTCAGGGTGCTGCGGACAGCGGATTTGAGGTAGTTCCGGATCATGGCACAGGCTTTAAGGTGAAGGAATAAAAAAGTTTACCAACGATTTAGGATAAGGTTACATAGATATCGGTCATTTTTTTATGCTTTTTACAATAAACGGTCGCCTAAAATACCTTCCGCAAGATTAAATCTTCAAATTCCCTTCTCGTTCATGTTAAACCTTAGCCGTCCATTTCGTCCGGCCACTACGACAACAGATGGGGTTTATTCAAATATGTGTTCCACAGGAATTCGCCGACGATCGTATTCGCCCAGGCAAACCACTTCCGTGTGAACTTCGTCGCATCGTCTTTGTGAAAAGATTCATGCATAAAGCCCGTTCCGCCTTGGCATGATTTCAATGTCTGGATGCATTTTTTGATCTCATCTTCATTCTTGCTGGTGAGTCCGCGGATGATCACGCTGAGCGGCCAGATCATCTCCATGCCGGCGTGGGGACCGCCGATGCCTTCTCCGGCCTTTCCTTTGAAATAGAAGGGATTGCTGTCGGAAAGCAAGAGCTTTCGTGTGTTTTGATAAATCTTATTGTCCACCTCCACGGCGCCGAGGTAGGGAAGCGAGAGCAGGCTGGGGATATTGGCATCGTCCATGAGGTTGAAGCTGCCCATGCCATTCACTTCATAGGCGAACACCTTTCCAAACTCGGCGTGATCTACGGTAGCGTAGAGGTTGAGCGCGGTCTCTACTTCTTTTGCCAGCGACAACAAGGCGTCGGCCAACGTTGCATCATGACTGACCGTCCGGATCATCTCGGCGGCTTGCTTCAGGCTGACCACGGCAAAGAAATTGGAGGGGATCAGAAAGGGGAAGATCGTGGCATCGTCACTGGGACGGAACATCGAGCAGATCAGTCCCACGGGCTTCACCGGATAGCCATAGCCATTCAGTGGCACCCCATCGGTAGCCCAGGAGGTGTTGCGTTGAAACGTGTAGGGACCGTTTCCGTCTTTTCGTTGCTGCTCTTTGAAAACACGCAATGTATTTTGTATGCCTTGCTTCCACGATGCGTTGAAGGGCGTGGTGTCGTTCGAGGTTTTCCAGTAGTGATACGCCAACCGGATCGGATAACACAGCGAATCGATTTCCCACTTGCGTTCGTGGATGCCGGGTTTCATTTCCGTGAGGTCGTCTTTCCATTCGCTTATTTTGGATTCGTCATCGTAAAAGGCGTTGGCGTAGGGATCTTTGAGAATGCAACGGGTCTGGCGGTGGATCACACCCGCTACCAGGTTCTGCAGCGCCGGGTCGCTCTTCATAAAGGGAAGGTAGGGCCAGATCTGGGCGGTGCTGTCGCGCAGCCACATGGCGTCGATGTCGCCCGTGATGATATAGGTGTCAGGGTCCGCGCCTTTTGATTTCAGGAACACGGTGGTGTCTAAGGTATTCGGGAAACAATTCTCAAACAACCATCCCAGTTCAGGATCTTTGACGTGGGATTTGAAATCAGAAATAGCTTTTTCGATGGCAGGGCTTGAAAAGTTTCGCTGGGCCTGGGCTTTCCGTACGACGGGAAATTCCGGGGTGATGGGGTTGGATTTCCAGGTATCCGCGAGGATAGCTCCGGTTCCGAGGGCGCTGAGATGTTGGAGGAATTCAAGCCGGTCCATGTTTTTTAGTAGTTAGTAGTCAGGGGTAAGTAGTCAGTAGCCAGTAGTCAGTAGTCAGTAGTTAGTAAAAAATACTAACTGCGGGACCTTTGTTGTCCTGGCGCTGATGTCCATTCCAGTCAAAGTTTCGGCATTTTTTTCGTGCTATGCAACAAGATGGCAATCGTGCTGCTTTTTTTGAACGATGTCTTCGGAATAGCCAAAAGAATTATCGATTTTCCTTTTTGAGGCTGCCGGTCATTCAGTGGTGCTTACGTTTGCACTTATGAGAAGGGATATCTTCTGAGGGTTCGGAAAAGAAGTAGGTTGGGTATCCAGAATGTCTACAGAATAGGTGGCTTGATTTATATAGTGCTCTTCAAAACTTAAAATATCCTTGTTATGCAGCCTTGGATCCTCTATGCGATCATTTCGATGATCTTTGCCGGCCTCACTTCGGTGCTTGCAAAATATGGACTTCAGAACATCCATCCTGACCTTGCGCTGGGCATTCGGACTTCTATTATTTTTATACTGGTCGCTTGCTTAAATCTGGCGGGCGATAGATACAGGGAGCTTTCGAATTTGACCTGGTTGCAGGCGGGACTTTTAATTGCCTCGGGGATCACTACGACAGTGAGCTGGATCTTTTACTACCGGGCTATGAAGGATGGTTTGGTTTCTTATGTGGCGGCCATTGACAAGGCGAGCATATTGATCACGTTGCTGTTTTCGTTTGTGCTTTTGAAGGAGCCTGTTACACCAAAAATTCTGATGGGTGGGTTTCTGATTTTTGCAGGGATGATTGTTTTGATTTGGAAATGACTTCATGTTCCACCGCCCCACTTCATTTCTTAATCGGCAGGCGATTTTCTATCTTGTTTTAGCAAAAAAAAACCTCTTATGATCATTGTTCACGACATTTTTGTCTGCAAGCCAGGCAACGCCTCGAAGCTGGGCAAGAAATTCAAGGAAGGCATGCAAGGAAACTCCGAGCTGGTCAACATCCTCACGGATATGACCGGACCATTCAACCGTGTGATCATGGTGACGAAGTATGATAGTCTTACCGCCTATGAGCAAAGCTGGGAGAAGTACAAAGAAAATTCAGAAGCCATGAAAAAGATGGCCGCGGCCATGGAAGGCTATCACGATATGTATCTCACCGGTTCGCGCGAGATCTTCCAGGTTTGGTGAACGCGTGTGTTATTGCAACTCGTTGTCGAGACGGGTGGCGATGAAGGTGCGTTCATGCTGCGGATAGGTGGCCGTTTTCTCTTTGGCCTGGGTGTTCATGCGCGCTTTCTCTTCGATCTCGTGGACGGTGAACTGGTATTCTTCCACCTTCAGAAGATTGTCGTAAGGACCTTTGCCGGCAATGAGTTTCACCAGCACCGGGGCGGTCTCGATCGCGATGAATAAAAGCATGATGAACAAGTGTGCCCAAAGAATAGCGCCGCTTTTGGCTGTGAGGTGACTCATGGCTTCTATGCGGGCAGCGGGGCCGTCGATCTTGTTTCGTTCCAGGTCGCCCAGGGCGGCGTTCATCTGGGTGTTATTTTCGGCGACGCTTTTTTCCAGTGCGGCGATGCGTTCATAGTTGTAGTCTGTCAATGTCTTCAGCTCGGCCTCGGCCTTATCGGCATCTGCTTTCTTGACTTTATAGATGGGGCCCAGATTTTTTTTCCGGCTGCCCCCGGTTCCGTCGGCTTCTGCCTGGGCGGCGCTGACCAGGGCGTCGCGTTGAAGGGCTTTTTGGGTCACTTCCGTTTTCAAGGCATTTACGGCGGCCTTCAGGCTATCGCCCATGAACGCAAAACGGCTTCGCGTCAAGGCTTCCTCCTCTTTGTAGGCTTTTTGTTCCATGGCCGTCAATTCCGGCGCGATCTCCTTTTCAAATATTTTGAGCTCCAGCGGCTTGGCGATCACAATGGAAATGAAAACGGCCAGCACGATCCGGGGGGTGGCCATCAACCATTCGCGCGCCGGCTTTCCTTCCTTGCGCATGCTCGACACAATATAGCGGTCCAGGTTAAAGATCATGAGTCCCCATAACAGCCCGAAGGCGGTGGCGATCCACAAGTTGTCGAAAACGGTGTTCAGGGCGTAGCCGCCCGACAAGCTGGCAAACAAGCCCGTAAAAAATATGGTGGCGCCAATACCGGCGTATTTGCTGGTTTCGGATGGGCATTTCTCAAGAATATGCCGATCCACCCCTGAGCAAATCAGAAAAAACGTCGTGACCTTTTTCATGTACATAGTAACGGTGCCTGTGTTGCCGATATTGCTGTCGCCCGTTCAATAAAAGTGCCATGATGAAAAAGGCGGTTGCCGGGGCCAGAACGGGAAGCCTGGGCCGCGAAGTGTGCAGATGTGAACAGGAGGTTGTACGGTCTGACTTCGGATCTATACGGGTTCTGCTGTCGCGTCTTTTTGCTTCCTGGGGAAATTGACCGCCATCGTAAAGACGGTCGTGATCAGCAGGATGACCGGCAGTTCATCCAAGTCCAGGAAATATCCCTTGTCAAAAAGCAAGACCAGCGAGACGGAACCTGCGATCGTAAAGAGAACAAAGATCAATCCTGCGATGATCAGGTTTACCGCCAGCCATTTCGTACGGACGAACGTGATGATGATCACGTTCAGCAGGGCAAAAGCCAATAGGATAAGTATCCTGTATACCTCTCCGATCTCATCAATATAATCCTGATCGCGGATGGTGCGGATGATGTTTGCGCTCACTTCGGTGTCGTAGAGATCCGGCAGGAGGTTTTCCTGTCCGTAGTACTCGTTCAGGGGAGTGATGCGGCACTGCTGATAGTAATACAGACTATCCGTCAGGTAGTCGCCCATGTAACCGACTAAAATAGTTTTACCCTCCAAGGCGCCGTACCACAGGGGTGCGTCTTTCAATTCGGCTCTCATGAATATGCTTTGTTGTTCCGGCGCATAGTTGATCATCTCCCGGTCGTTTCCTCTTGGCTTGAAGCCGGTCAACAGGAATTCAAAGTAGTCCCTCCTGTAACAATCAAAGTGCGTGACCACGTTGCCCTCGTTTATGATTTCGCTCAAGGCTCCCCTGCCCCTCCCCCGGCAATCCACAAAAAAAATATTCGGTACGGCAGCATACTGCTTCACGATGGCGCTCATATCGGTTGTGTAGTGGCACAGATTTACGCCCACAACCGTGGGCCCTGAAAGCAATAGGGAGTCGAGTTTGGGTTTTAATTCACCGGCCTCCAATCGTCCGATATTCAACATCAGCATTTCTTCTTGTGCTGCCGGTTGGGTTCGGATGTAAAACAAATTTTCGCGGGTCATTTTTGTGATGTCCAGACTGAACAGCCGGATGTTCACAAAGTGATATACCGCAACAATCCCCAATGTGACAAGGAGCGCGATGGCGTACTTATAAGGTTTTAGCATCCAACAGGATTTAAAATAAAGTGTGTTCGTTTAAACATCTTGCGTACGGTCCAACCCAAGCCTTAACGTTTGAACAGGGAAGGCGCCGTTGTGTGTTTCTCTCCCGTTACATTACAAAAAATTAAGCTCAATTTCATCATCTCCAAGGCCTAAGTTTGAACAAGCCCTGCGCCGATCCTCCTTTTGTGTTTCAGAACGAACGCTCTAAATCCAAAAAGTCTACAGAATCCCGTTTTACCTTCAAATCGGTCAGGTTAGGATGGACTATTCCATTTCCCTTCGCCACCCAAATTCTTCCTCCTTATAAATCATTCAGAAATCATGAAAAACTATTGCCATTCACTCATTGGAATATTTGGATTTGCCATGCTCCTGGCGAGCACCAGCCTGAACGCCCAAACCTCAGGCTATCACCTCGTGAAGAAAACCGTGATCGGCGGAGAAGGAGGCTGGGACTACCTGGCGGTGGACCATGAAAACGGCAAAATTTTTCTCTCGCATGGAAGCCAGGTGGAAGTCCTGGATTTGAAAACCCACAAATCCCTGGGTATTATCAAACCTACCAGCGGTGTTCATGGCATCGTGGCGGTGCCGAAAATCAACCGGGGCATAACCACAAACGGGAGAACGAATACCGCCACCATCTTCAACTTGAACACCCTCGCTCCTATTGTTGAATTGCCCACGGGAAAAAATCCTGATGCTTTGCTCTATGATCCCTACTCAGACCGCGTCTTTGTTTTCAATCACAGCGGCGCCAGCGCGACGGCGATCGATATCGCCAATGGAAAAATATTAGGAACCGTCGACCTGGGTGGCGATGGTGTAGAGGCCGGCGTATCGGATGGAAGGGGAACTATTTTTGTGAACCTGGAAGACACCCATGAGATCGTGTCGTTCGATGCCAAATCGCTGGCCATTAAAAACCGGTGGAGCGTTGCCCCGGGCGAAGAACCCACCGGCCTGGCCATCGACACCTCCACGCGTCGCTTGTTTAGTGTTTGTCACAATGAACTCATGATCATCGTGGATGCCAATACCGGCAAGGTGGTTTCGAAGGTGCCCATTGGCAAACGCGTGGACGGTGTGGTCTTTGATGCCGCTTCAAAATTCGCGGTCACCTCAAATGGCGAAGGCACGATGACCGTTGTGAAGGAAGTTTCGCCGGTTAAATTCTCTGTTGTCGAAACTGTCGCGACAGCTCCAGGAGCAAGAACACTGACAATAGATCCCGTGACGCACCACATCTTCCTGTCTACGGCACAATACGGCGAAACACCCGCTGCGACGGCTGATAATCCGGAGCCCCGGCCCAGCATTGTGCCCGGAACTTTCATGCTCCTGGAGTATGGGAAAGATTGACCGGATTTGGATTGACTCCAGCGGACCTCTTTATACAGAAAATCCACAAAATCGTTTTCGTTCTTTAGGTCAAACATAAAATGATCAACGTATGAAATACACGATGTTATTTTTTGTGCTGGCCCTGAGTTCGGGCTATGCACAAGCACAGAAGTTAAAAGAAAGCGAAGTGCCGGCAGCGGTGAAGAGCGCCTTTGCAAAACGGTTCTCCACCGTGAAGCAAGCCAAGTGGTCGAAAGAAAACGATAGTGCGTTTGAAGCAGAATTTAAAATCAGCGGTACCGAGCAATCCGCGAACTTTGATGCGGCTGGCAAGTGGTTGGCCACGGAAACGGAGATGAGGAAAACGGATCTTCCATCATCCGTGCAAGCCACGTTGACCAAAGAGTTTGCGGGCTATACGATCGAAGAGGCCGAAAAAGCAGAAACCCCGGCAGGCATTTTCTACGAGGTTGAAGTTGAGAAAGGAAAGGCGACATACGAACTTCAAATTTCACCGGATGGAAAGGTGCTATCAAAGAAAGAAGAGAAAGCTGGGTCAGAAAAAGATTAAGCCTATCCTTTCCGTTGACGGACTCCGCGCAGGGGTCCGTCTTTTATTTTCCACCTAGCAAAATGACCTCTGTGTTTTGCTTGCGTCAGACATTGAAGTCAATTTTCTTCACAAGTTCTCCGGCCTTGAAATAATACGCTTCAAAGGAATGCGCGTTAATGCCAAATACTTCCTCGACCCGGATGGTCTCCGCACTCCCCTTTTCGCCCAGCACATATTTTCGCTGCGCTGCCGACAAATCGGACAGTGAAATTTCCCGTTCGTATTCAAAGCCCTCATCGTATTCAAATTCAAAAGCAAGTTTAGCGTTTTGCCATTGCACCTTCGATTCAATGCCTTTGGAAAGCGGAGCGAACGACAAGTAAGCGTTATTCTCGGACATCAGCCGGCCTCCCGACTGCGCGAGCATAACGATTCCGGAAAGGACCATCGTAGCATAGCCAACGGTTCTGAAAAAAGATTCGCTGATCCGCTTCAGCCCCCATTTCATAAACCACGACGACAACAGACCGGCGACGGCAACTGACGTTCCCAGACCAATCACTTTGCCAGAGATTAAACCAAAGGAAGCATACAAACCCAGCTTGATCACATGAAGTATCAATTCGTTTGCTGCACGCGTGGCCACGATTTCTTCCTTAGACAGTCCATAGCGCAGATAGAAGCGGTTGAACAAAAGTCCTACCGCACCGGTGAGCCCCGAAAGAAAACCCGCCAGGAAACCAATGACGAGCAAGAGCTTGTGCGAAGAGCTTCCCGGTGCAGGTGCTTTGCTTGTCTTTTTAAAAAGTGCAGGAAGGTTGCTGATTAAAAAGACACCCATGGCAATCTCGAGGTAAAGCGGGTTCACAAAATGCAAAAGCCAGGCCCCAAAAAACACGGCAGGCAAGGCCGCGGGAACAAACCAGCGAACAACGTCCCACCGAATCCTCGAAAAGAAAACGGCGATGCGTGAAACCGAAGACGCCACGGTGCCGATCGACAGCGCTGCGGGCAGTTGCGTTGCCGGCAGGAACAAGCCCAGCACCGGCATCAACAACAGGCCAGCACCACCGCCACAAACCGCACTTAAGGAAAAAGCCAGGAAGGCACAAACAAAAAGGAGCCAAAGCGATGTTATCATGCGGGCAAAACACCCTAGTAATTCTGTACATTTTCTGGATTCACCTCAGGACATTG